>JAJDDX010000034.1 GCA_029260055.1 Phycisphaerae bacterium | reverse complement strand
GATCGAGTCGATCGGGCTGGCCGTGGAGGAGTTTGCCTCGGGTGACGAGTTCCTTCAGCGGTACGAGCCTTCCGGGCCAGGGTGCTTGGTGCTGGATGTCCGCATGCCGGGCTTGAGTGGCCTTGACCTGCAGGAAGCGCTGGCGGCAAGAAAGATCCGGATACCGATCGTCTTCCTCACCGGCTACGGCGATATCCCCATGACCGCTCGCGCGATGAAGGCCGGGGCCGTCGACTTCATCCCCAAGCCATTCAACGAGCAGGCTCTTCTCGACGCGATCAAACGCGCGATCGAACAAGATGCGCAAACCCGGCTCGAACGGGCGGAGCGCGAAGACGTTCTAACGCGCGTCGACAAGCTTACGCCACGCGAGCGCGAGGTGCTGACCGAGGTCGTCACCGGCAAACCGAACAAGCAAATCGCCGCTACGTTGGGGATCGCGGAAAAGACTGTCAAGATCCACCGGGCAGCCGTCATGCACAAGATGCGGGCTGATTCATTGCCTGAACTTGTCTTGCTCGCCCAGAAGGCCGGCCTATACGACCAAAGGCCTAGATGAGTAGGCCCTTGGGCCGATTGCTATGCCACGGACGATTCGGGACACTAGTACCTCAGGTCGAGCATAACGGACGAGGAGAGCGGAGAGGGAAGTCGGAACCCGAGGCAACCGCCGAACAAGCCCGAGGCGTGGCCGGCTCGGGAAACGACGGCGGCAAGCGAGGCTGGCGGGTAGCGCGTAAGCACGTGCTACCTCAAGCCGCGCTTCCGTCCGCGTTGGCCGGGCGGGAGCTGCGCAAGCCCATGCACCGCAACTGCGCCCCACCCGGGCCCGCCTGCCGCTCTCAATCCGTTGATAGCGTCCCGCCTTCCGCTGTGTCCTCGTCAGCCAAAAGCGTGTTCTGCCATTGAATGTGCTCGCAGAGCCCTTCGAGATCAGGGAACATCGACGCGGCATTCATGCCACAGCGATCGAGTTGGAAGCGGAGTTCACTGAAACGGCGCGCGGGGACATGGATGCGATCGAGGTGCGGCTTGAACACCGCGTCGTCCTCCAGGGCCACGAAGTTACCTGTAGCCGGCGAGTAGGCGTGGAGGGTAAAGAGCGCCGACTGAGCCGTCATACGCCGAACGACCAACGGTGGCGTGAAGACAGTCGTATGCTGGTGCGCGAAAACCTTCCTTTCATCGTCCGGAGGTGTCGTCTCCACGTTATCCTGGTTGAGTATCCAGACAACTCCATCGCGGCCGCCTCGCGGTGGGTGACGAACACAGAACCACAACGCTGCGAGCGGGTTTCGCGTCCAGTCCAGCAACCGAGTGGGAAGACCGTAATGCTGCGCGAGTGCGAGTAACTCATCCTCGCGTTCAACGTGCTGCGGCAGGTACTCGACGGATTCGCGACGGAACTGATCGAAGATCGACTTCTCGATTTCGACCGGAGTCTTCGTCGGGGTCCTCGAGTGGATCTCAGGCCTGGCGATCTTAGGCAACAACGAGTGCGCTTGCCCTTGCCCGCGAAACAGCACATTGTCAGCCTCACAGGCCACTTCAAGGTATTCTACGAAGTCGGTGAGCTTCTCGATTCGTCGGTCCGTCATAGCCAAATCCGTTTCCCGAAGGGTGCCAAGCAGTTGTGGAATCATATCCGCTGCACACCACCGGCGACAGGAGTCACGGCTTTCCCGCTCGGCGCCCGTCTCGCAGCCCCGGTTCGACACACCCCTTGCCGACCGTGCGTGTCAACGCTTTTCGGCAGCGCACGGGCACGCCAGTTCGGTAACCCGTTTGAAGCCACCCGGCTACGGCCGGCTGTTTTCGATATCACAGGCCACGAAACCGCATGGCTGCACAGATTATGCCCTGCGACGACGCTTCGCCCCCCCCTGTTGAAACGTCGTCGCCGTTTCTAATCGCCCGTATGCACGGTATGGCGTACACTTGAGTCGTGGCATCACGGAAGGAGCGAGGCCGATGGCGACTAGGACGTGTCCAGACTGCAACCGCCCGATGATGGGTATCCGCCTGATCGACAAGGCGTACAGTCCCGCGCACACATCCTTGGACTACACGGCGGCGGACGCCGAGCGCGGAATGTGGTTCGGCCGCTATCCGGTCGAAGGCCAGATCGAAGGCCTCATGTGCGACGAGTGCGGCCGGGTGCTGCTGTACGCAAAACCAAAAGAGCAGTAGGCCGGGCGCGTCCGGCACCTGCCCGGGCGTACCGGTGCCGCTGCGATACTGACGAATTCCCGACTACACAGGAGGTCAACACTTGGATCCGAAACTCGCATCAAGACCGGCTAGTTACGATCCGCTCTGCCCGCATTGCGAAAAGAGAATCGCCGAGGTGCACTGGCGGCAGATCGAAGCCGTCAACGCCGAGTACCTGTTCATCTGTCCGAACTGCAAGAAGGTCATCGGGATCGGCGTTCGGAAGGCCGCCTGGATCAACTAGGATCGCTCTTCCCGTCATGCACTTCGCAGCCGAGAGCGGTTGCGAGCCGAGGACCGAAGCATGTCGATCGAAAAAGTGGACTTGGCTGCGAAGCTCGCGACCTTTGACGAGACGTGGGCGCCGAAGATCGTGGGCGAACTCAACGGCCAGCACGTCAAGATCGCCAAAATCCAAGGCGAATACGTCTGGCACGAGCATGAGAGCGAGGACGAGTTGTTTCTCGTGCTCGACGGGCGGATGGAGCTTCACTTTCGGGACAACGTAGTCAGCCTGGCTCAAGGCGAGTTCTGCATTGTGCCCCGTGGCGTCGAGCACAAACCGGTAGCGCGGGAGCTGTGCGAAATCCTCTTGTTCGAGCCCGCCTCCACGCGAAACACCGGCAACGTGATCAGCCCGCGCTCTATCGAGCCGGGAGACCTGGAACGCATCTGAACGGCTGGGCACATCGTGCTCGCTTCGGAATGGGCCTCGGCGAGGCACAACCCCGGGCAATCGGGCGGCCCGAGCGTGCCTTACCTAAGCTCCTATATAATTAAGTCGCACGCACAAAATGTGCCTCGCAGTTTACGTGCCACCTGCCGGCCTTCTGCCGGACCCCCACCGGACTCACTCGCCTACCATCTTCGTCAAAGCATGCTTGCGGTACACGTACATGGTTCGATAAACTTGAACAAGTAGACTGATCAGACCCATCATCAGGCGGCATGAAGACCGGGCGGGACCTTCGCCTACTCTATCATCAGCATCGCCACTCGGAATCTGACGAGTCGATGCCGGAGACACACACATGACGACGAACGAACTTGCATCGCGGATCCGAGAAGAGCACGCCAAGGTTCAGGAACTCGCGGACCGCATCCGTGAGCAGACGGCCGTGGTCCCACGCACGCACCTGGATGGTTGGATCAAGGAGGTCCGCGGCGGGTTCGAGCACTTCCGAGCCCACATGGTCAAGCACATGGCATTGGAGGAACGCGAAGGCTACCTGACCGGCGTAGTCGAGCGGCGGCCGGGCCTAGCACCCGAGGTGCGACGACTCGAACGCGAACACCAGGAATTGATCAGGATCATGGAGCGGATACACGTCTGTGTCACGGAGCTGGATGGGGAAGATCGCCTGCTGATCAGAGACTGCTGCTCCCGAATAGGCAACCTTCTGTCGTACATCGAGCATCACGATGACAAGGAGAACATGCTCGTCACGTACACGTTCACTCAGGACATCGGTGCATCCGATTGATGTGGGCTTTCTGCCGCGTTCACAGCGGCATTAGCATGGTGGCGGCCTCAAGGGAGCCGCGGTCAGCGCCGGCTTCGCGGGTCAATGGCGTACCAGACGACCGTGGAGTCATCTAGCGCGCTGCCAATCCGAGTCGGCCACGTAGTTCTCCAGTGCATTCCAGAGCGACTCGAGGTCGCACCGCATCTGAATGACGTCCTGAGGCGCGGCATCGCGGTCGCGCACCTGATCGGGCGGCACCGCTTCCTCGCGGAAACCCAACTTGCGGAAGATGTTCCGCGCGGCGGTCTGCGGCTTGGCCATTCGAACCACGATCTCCTCGACTTTCTCACCCGCCGCGAGGCCGTAGAGCTCCCGAGCCATGAGCATACCCAATCCACGACGCTGATACGGCCTAGAGACGATAAGACGAAGTTCCGCGACGTGCGATGCCCACTCGTCACCGGAAAGCTCCAGTGCGCCGTCGGCCACGATCTCCTTGCCTGCCGTGGCGACCAGTCTCTTGACCTTACCCGATTTCATGTAACTGATGCGGCGGCGCACCACTTCGGGCCGGGTGACATCGACGCGCAGGTACTTGCGGTCCTCATCGGGCAAACCGCAAAAGAACGCGTAGGAGGCGTCCGCGTCGTCGTCCGTCATGGACCGGATGCGTACTTCCGTACCATCCCCCAAGAGGATGGGAACGTCGAGCGTGCGCCAACGAACCACGTCGGCAAACCGGCTCAACGGTGTGGTTTCCCGCGGCTTGGGCTTGGGCGGGTAGACCTGCGCGCCCGTGTCGATGTCGTGCAGCGTGATGTTCCCGAGCCGGCAGAGTTTCGCTGCTGAGAGGATGCGCTCCGGCGGATCGCCCGTCGGATCGAGGACGGTTGCCCTGCCGTCCTCGTTGAGCCCAAATGTGTTGGGCGCTTCCTCGCAACAGGCCTGATCGCCCCCGCACGTCTCTCCCTCGAGTGTGATCCTGTACTTGTGCATGATCATGGCTCCTGATAGGCACCGTCCGTGGACACTTTCCGTTCTTCGGCGGCAACGGACGTGAACCGCCGGAGGCACTCGGGCTTGAGCCGGTGACGCTCGATCCCGAGTTCCTCATAAGGCACTCCCTGGGCGAATGCCAGAAGTTGAAAGTAGTAGATCGGCGGGGTATAGGCCTCCTCATCGAATTGCTTCATCACCTTCAACTGACCGTGGTCGAATTGACCGAAACATGTCGGGCAGATCATACACAGGATGTCGGCCTGCTCGTCGTTGACCGTGCCGAGCAGGCCGTGCATCATGTTCGTCGGAATGTCACCGATCTGGCACGCCTTGCCGCAGCACAGGTACCAGTTGCGATGGCGAACCGGAACCGCCCCGAGCGCCGAAACGAGCTTCTCGAGCACGCTCGGGTTGTTCGGATCATCCACCTGCATGATCTTGCTGGGCTTTAGCAGGTGACATCCGTAGTGGATGGCGATCTTCAATCCATCGAGCGGCGTCACGAGAGACTCGCGGATCGTCTCGTATCCCACCTCATCGCGTACGAACGCGACGATATGGCGGACCCGGCTCGTACCGCGGTACTCGCGCCCGATCCGCGCCAGCCGCTCGTTCACCTTCGCACGAAGTTGCTCATCCTGCAGCAGGTGATAGGACTCGGAGAGCGTCGCGGTACAACCCGAACAGTTCGTGACGACATCCAGCCCCAAATCCTCGGCCAACGTCAGATTGCGCGCCGCCACGGCAAGCCAAGAGAGCTTGTCCTTGGACTTGAAGTAAATCGGATCGGGACAGCACGAGGCACCCTCGAGATCGACGAGCTCCACGCCCAAGTTGCGCATACAATACCGGATGGCGAACTCCATCGGCGGATGCCTCGCCGGAATCAAACAACCCGGAAAGAACGCGACTCGTGTCATGCCTCATCTCCCTCGATCGAAGCCGGCTCGATGAGCTTCTGAATCTCCTCCATGGGAACCGGCGGCAACGGGGATAGCCCATACTTGGCTCGTTGCCGGTCCACCGCGGGACTCAGCGGCGTAGTACGGCCGGTCTGCTCGAACGTCTCGATGACCTTCCGGACGGCGTCGGGGTAGATGCCGCGATCCGCCAGCATGTTCTTCATCGAAATGATGACCTCGACCGGCTTGACCTCCTGGGGACAGCGCTCGTGGCAGTTGTAGCAGTTGGCGCACTGCCACAGAATCGAGTCCGTCACCATCAACTCGTCGCTCAGCCCATAGAGCACCTTCAGCATGAGTTCCCGCGGGTTGAACGTCGCGCCGTACGTGGTCGCCGGGCAATCCCCCACGCATGCACCGCACTGGTAGCAGAAACTCGCCAGGTTACCCTCGATCTTCTCCGCCAGCTCTCGCCTGAAGCGGAAGTCGACTCGAACGGGATCGCCGTTTGTGCAGGACCCGGACGCCATACCCGTTACTCCTTGGCTGGTTTCTTCTTCTTCAGATGCCGGATGCTGTTGGACCGGCACTTCGGGCAGGAGCGTTCCTTGTCCTCGCCCTTCTCGACCGGCTCCTCGTATTCATGTCCGCACATCATGCAGCGGAACGTCTCGCTTGTTGTAGTTGCCATCGTCGCCTCGCACTCCCACCGACCGGCTAGAAGCGGCCGGTCGTTCCGTCAAGTCGCCACGGCGGCCGACTTCTTCCTACCGTTCTTCGCCCTTTTCTTCGGTTTCGGCTTAAGCGCATCCCGCGCGTACTCGATCTCCTCCAGCGTCACCGTCTTGCGCAGCTCTTCCATCTGCCGCATCACCTTGGCGAACTTCTGGCCCTCGGCCGCGCTGATCCACTCCAATTGCAGCCGTTCCGGTCGAATACCGGCCTTCTCCAACTGGTCCCACAGACGCTGCATGCGCTTGACCGTCTGACGGTTCGCGTTGATGTAGTGGCAGTCCGCGTAGTGGCAGCCCGACACCAACACGACCGGCGCACCACAGCGGAAGGCCTCGATCACCATCTCCTCGGAAACGCGGGCCGAGCACATGGTCCTCACCACCCTGTTGGAGGCGGGGTACTGGATTCGCGAGATGCCCGCCATATCGCCGCCGGCGTAGGAACACCAGTTGCACGCGAAGCAGAAGACCTTGTCCTGCGGTTTGTCCGCGAGGATAGCGCGAACCTGCGCCATGAGCTGCTCATCAGTGAAGTGGCGCATCGTGATAGCGCCGAACAGGCACGTCGCTCCGCAAGCACCACATCCCGCGCAGGCCGCTTCCACCACCACCGCCGGCTCGCCCTTACTCCATACGATCGCACCGTAGGGGCAGACCTTGGCACACAGTCCGCACGCGGAGCAGGCTTGCTCGTCGATCCGACTCGTGATGGCCTCGATCTGAATCTGCCCCGCGTTGAGCAGCGCTCCGGCGCGCGAGGCAGCCGCTCCCGCCTGACAGACCGAATCCTTGATATCCTTGGGCGACTCGCAGAACCCGGCGAAGTAGACGCCGCGCGTCGGCGCGTCGACCGGCTTGAGCTTCGGATGCGACTCCATGAAGAAACCGTCCGACGTCCTCGACAGCGTCAGCATCCCGGCTATCTTCCCCATGCCCTTGGGCGGCTGAACGCCGACCGACAGCACCAGCATGTCGAACTCGTGCCGCTCCAGCTTGCCCGTCGTCGTGTTCTCGACCGTGACGGTCAGGTTACCCGTTTCGGCGTCCTCCTCCACGTCACCGGGCAGACCGCGAATATACCGCGAGCCCGCTTCCTTGGACCGTTGGTACATATCCTCGAACGACTTGCCGGACGCCCGAATGTCCTGATAGAAAACGGTGTTCTCGACATCCGGATAGTGGTCGGCCAGCAACAGGCAGTCCTTGATCGTGTTCATGCAGCAGATGTTCGAGCAGTAAGGACGACCGATCTTCGGGTTACGTGAGCCGACGCACTGAATGAAACCGATCCGCTTGGGCCGCATGCGATCGCGCGGACGCACAAAATGGCCGGCGGTCGGGCCGCCAGCGCAAATCAACCGCTCGAACTCCATGGACGTAATCACGTTGTCGAAGCGGGTGTATCCGTATTCGTCCATCTCGGTCGGATCGTACACATCCAGCCCGATCGCCACGACGACGGCACCGATCTCACGCACGATGATCTCATCCGCGTCGTCGTAGTTGATGGCCTCCTTCTCGCACACGTCAGAGCACTTGCCGCAGGCAATCGGGTTGTTCCCGAGGCAATCGTCCATGTTGAGGACATAGGAGCACGGCACGGCCTGAGGGAACGGAATGTAGATGGCCTTACGCGAAGATAGGCCCATCTGGAACCCGTCGGGCCGCGTCACCGGGCAAACCTTGACGCACTCGCCGCACGCATTGCAGACGGTGGGGTCGACGTACCGCGCCTTCTTGCGGATCTTTGCCGTGAAGTTTCCGACGTAACCGGACACCTCTTCGACCTCGGAAAACGTGAGCAACTCGATGTTAGGATGCCGACCGGCATCAATGGCCTTAGGGCCGAGGATTCATATAGAACAGTCCATGGTGGGATAGGTCTTATCCAACTGAGCCATGATCCCACCGATTGATGGCTCTTTCTCGACCAACACGACCTGATGCCCGGCATCGGCGATCTCGAGCGCCGCTTCGATCCCAGCCACGCCGCCGCCGATCACCAGGGTCGACGTGGTCACCGGCACCGTCAGCTCTTCCTGAGGCTGAAGCAGCCGCGCGCGAGCGACCGCACTACTGACGAGGTCCTTGGCCTTCTGCGTGGCGGCCTCCCACTCGCCGGGGTGAACCCACGAGCAGTGCTCGCGGAGGTTCGCCATCTCCATCAGGTACGGATTGAGGCCCGCCTCCCGCACACACTGGCGAAACGTGGGTTCGTGCTGCCTGGGTGTGCACGACGCGACAACCACGCGGTTCAGCTTGTGCTGGCGAATCGCATCCTTGATCTCGTTCTGGCCCGGATCCGCGCAGGTATACTTGTTCCTGACCGCGCAGATGACATCCGGCAGCGCCTCGGCATACTCCGTCACGGCTCCGCAGTCCACCGCGCCGGCGATGTTCAGTCCGCAGTCGCAGACGAATACACCGACCCGAACTTCGCCGTTCGTCTTGTTCGCAACCATTCGAAGCCTTCCTGTTGACACCACGTTTCAGACGATCGCCCGCTTCCCGATCCCGGGCTACGCCAACGCATCCGCGACCAGTTCGGCCACGTCACGCATCTCGATATTGATCTGCTCACCGAGCCTCGGATCCCGCATCGTGCACCTGAAATGCACCTGGCACTTCGGGCAGGCCGTCGCGAGCACATCCGCCCCGGTGGCGCGCGCCTCGCGTAGCCGATCCACCTGTATCTTCTTGACGAACCGGTCGCAGTTGGACCACGTACCACCGGCGCAGCAGGTCGCAGCCGGCCCGCTATGCTTCATCTCCGTCAATTCCACACCGGGCAAAGCCTCGAGCACCTCTCGCGGCGCATCGTAGACGCCCAGATGCCTGCCGAGCCGGCACGGGTCCTGGTAAGTCACCTTGCGCGTGCCGTTGGCTTTGAATTCCAGTTCGCCGAGGCGCTCCGCCAGAAACTCGGCCATGTGCATGATCTTCGGCGGCTTGCCCGTAAAGAACCGCTCATAGTCAACGGTCCAGGTCCGCACGCACTCCGCGCACGAGACGACCAGCGTCTCGGCGCCGCTATCAGCCACCAGTTGCACGTTGTGCCTGGCGAGCTGCTCGAAGCTCTTTACGTCACCGTTCCACAACAAGTCGTGCCCGCAGCATCGCTCGTCCGCCGATACGACCGGGCAGATGTCGAGCTTGTTCAACAATCGCACAGCCGCCTTCGTTCCGCCGAGCGTGTTGACCTCGAATTCGGGGAAGAAGGCATCGTAATACATCGTGCAGCCGGTCCAGTAGAAGACCTCGCCCTTAGCGGGTTCGACTTTCAGGTCGGGGCTAAGCCACCCGAGACGGTCCTGTGATGCCTTGCCGGCGGCCATCATGCGCATCACGGATTGCAGGGAGCCACCGTGCGGACACTCGGGCTCGACACCCTCGCGAAAGGACAACTCCCGGAGCTTCTGGACCAACGGGGTGTACTCGACCTCGGCCGGACACCGGCGATCGCAACTGCTGCAAGTCAAGCACATCGAGAGCGTCCCGTTGCTCAGAATCGTCTCCCGCTGCCCGAGGTTGGTGGCGAGCACGTGCCGCCGCGGACTGTAGTCGGCACCGGCCCGTGAGATCGGACACGTCGCCGTACACTTCCCGCAGTCGTAGCAGGCCCACGCCTTCGTTGCTCTGGCGGCCTCGGCAAGTTCAGCCATCAATCGCCACTCCCTTCACGGCCGGCACGTCAGCCGCCTGTCTCCCGTTGCTAAGCGGACTCGGACCCAGCGCTCGGACCTGGTCGGTGAACTCGTTGATCACCTGGGCAAAACGAGCCCCCTCCGCCGCGCTAATCCACTCGAGTCGCAAGCGCCCTTCGTCAATGCCCAGCAGCTTGACCACGTCCATCGTCTTTTTGAACTGCTCGACCGCGCGCTCGTTTCCGTTGACGTAATGGCAGTCTCCGAAATGACAGCCGGAAACCAGCACGCCGTCGGCTCCCTTCTCGAACGCCCGCAGCACGAACCCGGGCTGGATGCGCCCGGAGCACATCACACGAATCAAGCGGAAGTACGGCTGGTGCTGGATGCGCGATACACCGGCCGTGTCCGCCCCCGCATACGAGCACCAGTTGCACGCGAAGACCACGAGGTTCGGATTCCAGGTCGGCGCCGCGCCCTTAGCGGTTGGGACCGCCTTCTTGCGGGCGGGTCTACTGTTCCCTGATCTCGTGGCGCTCATGTGACCACCTGCCCTTCCACGGCGACGCGAACATCGGAGCAGGGCTCGGGTTCAAAGAACGCATCGATCATGGCGTGTACCTGCCGGTCGGTGAAGTGCTCACACGTGATCGCGCCGGATGGGCACCAGCTTCCGCACGTGCCGCACCCCTTGCACAGCGACCCGTTGATTCGCGCGGCCACAACGCCGTTCTCTTCAACAAGCTCCGGCGCGTGGAACGGACAGATGTCGACGCACGCACCGCATGCGCGGCACTGCTCGCGGGACACGCCGGCGATCATCGGATCGAGCTTCACCTTGTCGAAGGCAAGCAGCACCGACGCTTTGGCAGCAGCCGCCGAAGCCTGAGCGACCGTGTCCACGATGTCCTTCGGTCCTTGCACCGTGCCTGCAAGAAACACACCTTCCACCGCCGTCTCCACCGGAGCCAACTCGGGATGACGCTCGAGGAAGTAACCACTCAGATCGACCGACGCCTTGAGCATGTCGTGGAACGAATCCGTCGCGGGTTGGCGTGGCTTCATGCCCACGCTCAGTACGATCAGATCCGTCGGCACCTCGATCTCCCGGCCAAGCAGATCGTCGTAGCACCGCACGCCCTCCGCCCGCTTCTTGCCCACGATCTCGGGCTTATCCCCGGGCGGGATGCGCACGAAGAGCACGCCCATTCCGCGCGCCTCGCGGTACATCTCCTCCGCGCCGGTCGAAATCGTTCGGATGTCGCGATAGAAGACTGTGGTGTCGATGCCCCGACGACAGAGTTCCATCGCCTGCTTGATCGCGGTGGGACAGCAGTAGCGTGAACAACCGCTGAAACCCTCGGGATCGCGCGAGCCCACACACAGAATGAACGAGGCGCTCTTCGGCTCAGCCCCGTCGGGCCGTGCACAAAACGCCTCGATGTCCACCGTATCGGCGTCGCCGAAGAACGCGCGCTCCAGCTCCTCGCTGGTCACGACGTTGTCACGGTTCCGGTAGCCGTACTCGGTTCCGGGCTCGTACAGATCGGCTCCGAAGGCGAGGATGATGGCGCCGACCGCAAGACGCTCATCCACGGCCCCCGCGAGTTTCGCCTCGAAGTTGCCCACGAACCCCGTCACGCCCTCGACCTCGGTGTTCAGCAGGATGCGCGCGCCGCTCTTTTTCAGGCGTTTGATCTTCTCGTCCAGCACCTCTTGCGCGGAACGCATGGTCGGATAGAGCAGCTTGAGGTTTGGCTGAGCGAGGCGGCCGCCGAGGCGATCGGTTTTCTCCACCAGAGTCACCGGAAGTCCCTGTACCGCCAGGTCAGTCGCTGCCGCGATGCCCGCGATCCCGCCGCCCACGATAAGAGCGGACCGCGTCATCGGCACCTCCCCTTCATGCAACGGACTGAGATGGCGAGCCTTGGCAATGCCCATCCGGATTAGCGCCCGTGCCTTTGTCTGCGCCTCAACGGCGTGCTTCGCATGCACCCAGGAGCACTGATCCCGGATGTTGACCATCTCCAGCAAGTAGGGATTGAACCCGATCCGCGCGCAGGTCTCCTTGAAGATCGGCTCGTGCGTACGCGGCGTGCAGGCGGCGACCACGATGCGATTCACGCCGTGATCGCGAATCAACTCGACCAACTCGTCCTGCCCGGTGGAGGAACACGCGAACAGGTGCGTCTGGGCGACCGCAACATCCGGAAGCGTGCCCGCGTAGGCGGCCAGTTCTTCCACGTCGAGCACCCCCGCAATGTTGACACCGCAGTGGCACACGAGCACACCCACACGAGGCGGACCCGAGAGATCCATCGGTTCGACCGGCACCGCCTCCTCCTCGAAGCGGTGGCCGGTGAGATACCGCTGAGCCCTGGCGGCAGCAGCCGAAGCTTGCGAGACGCAGTCCGGAATGACCTGAGGACCGACGGCACTACCCGCCACGTACACGCCGTCCCGCGAGGTTTCGACCGCGGAAACGGCGGGGTCCTTGCGAGCGATGAAGCCGTACCGATCCAACTCGATCCCTAGCGTTTCCGCGAGCTCGGCGGCACCATCATTCGGAGCGGCCGCCACCGACAGCACGACCATGTCGGCCTCGATCCGCGTCTGCTCGTGTGCGAGTGTGTTCTCGACGAAGACTTCGAGCGTCCCAGTCTCGGCCACGTGTTCGATCTTCGCAGGTCGGCCGCGGACGTAGCGTGCGCTTTGCTCGTCGTGAGACCGCTTGACGAAGTCGTCGAACCCCTTACCGAACGCCCGCAGGTCGGTGTAGAGGATCGTGATGTCCTGAACCTCGGGATCATGCTGCCGCACGAGCATCGAGTCCTTGACCGCGTTCATGCAGCAAAAGCGGCTGCAGTAACCCCGTCCGCCCTCTCCACGGGCGCCGACACATTGCACGAACACGATGCGCTCGGGTGTCTTACGGTCCGACGGCCGGATGACGTGCCCCTGCGTCACACCCGAAGCGTTGAGCATCCGCTCCAGTTCCAGGCTGGTCACCACGTCCGGAAAGCGGCCATACCCGTAGTTGCCCAGCTTGCGTGCGTCGAACTCACGGAAGCCCACCGCCACGAGAATCGCACCCGCGTCGACCTCGAACTCTTCAGGCCGCATGTCGAAGTCGATGGCGTCCACATCGCACGCGTCGCTGCAGTGGCCGCAGACCAGGATCGGCGCAGCGCGATAATCGCCCTGCTTGCGCTGCTTCACCTTCCGCATCTTCTCGAGGCGTTTGCGCTGCTTTTCGCTGAGGAACCCCAGAAGGTTGAGGCAGGCATCACGATCAACCGCATAGGCTGCCGGCACCGACTGAGGGAACGGCCGATGAATCGCCTTGCGAGCCTTGAGCCCCACGTCGAACTCGTTGCCACCGACCTGCGGACAGGCGTCGACGCACAAACCGCACGCCACGCACAGGTCCTCGCGCACGTACCGCGGGTTCTTGCGCACGCGGACGCGAAACGCGCCCGGTTCGCCGCTACAGCCGATCACTTCCGCGTTCGTGACCACATCGATAAGAGGATGCCGACCGGCATCCATGGCCCGAGGGCCCAGGATTCATATCGAGCAGTCCATGGTCGGAAAGGTCTTGTCGAGCTGGGCCATGCGACCGCCCAGCGTCGGAGAACTCTCCACCAAAGTGACGCGGACACGCGCGTTCGCGAGGTCGAGAGCCGCCTGGATGCCGGCGATCCCTCCACCGATGACCAACGCCCGCTTGTCCGTAACCGGCTCCTGCGGTTCTTGTTTTCCTCGAGGTCCAGCCTTCACACGATCACCTTACTTTGGCCGTCAGCCATCCGGTCTCCTGCCATGCCGCCACGGAACGGGTCCTATGCGCCGGACGACGCCGCGGCAGCCGCCTCACCCTTCTTGTCACCGTACTCCTGCTCGTAGTAATCCCACCCGGCGTCGAACGCGGCAAGGTTCAACGCCTCGGTCCCCGGAGGCACCGACGCCTCCACCGCGCCGCGCATCTCCGCATGCGTCACCATCTTCGTCACCGCCGCGACGAACCCGAGCATGACGATGTTCTGAACGATCGCTCGCCCGAGCTGCTCCGCCAGACGCGTCGACGGCACACCAAAGGAGGGCTGCCCCTCTTTCAGCGTCGGGTGGACCAGGTTCTGCTCATAGATCAGGGTCCCGTCATCCTTCAGCTCGTCGGCATATTTGTCGTAGCCCTCGGTGGACATAGCGACGAACACGTCCGGCCGCCCGATGTATGGATACAGCACCTCGGTATCCGAAACCGCCAGCATCGTGCTGCACGCCGAGCCGCGCGCTTCGGGGCCGAAACTCTGAATCATCGTGGCGTGCTTGCCCGCCTGAATCGCACACGCCCGACCGATGATGTAGCCGGACAGCACCACGCCCTGACCGCCGAATCCGGTAATACGAATCTCAGTCCTACTCATGGATATGTCCTCCCTCTTGCGGCATGGGCACATACTTATCGCCGAGGGTCCTGCGGTACTGGTCGTGCATCATGTCCAGGAAAGTGGGCCGCTGTTCGTCCACGAACTTGCCGCAGATGATCTCGTCCTGGTAGTCGATCCCCACGTCACGTGTGTCCGCGCCATGACGGATCTCCGTGCTGTCGTGGTAGAACTGCATGAGGTTGAAGCCCGTACCGAGTTTGTTGAGCCGCGCATAGAGCGTCGAGCAGGGAGCGATGACCTCGATGAAGCGGAACCCCTTGCGGCCGATCGCCTCCTTGAACGACTTGGTCAACCGGCGAATGTGCAAGCTGGTCCACCGCGCCACGTAGACCGCACCGCACGTCGCCGCCAGATGCGGCAGGTTGAACGGCCTCTCGAAGTTCCCGAACGGCATCGTCGAGGACTTTGCCCCCAGCGGCGTCGTGGGCGCGTTCTGCCCGCCGGTCATGCCGTAGATGAAGTTGTTGACCAGAACAACCAGTATGTCCATGTTTCGCCGGGCGGCGTGGATGAAGTGATTGCCCCCGATGCCCGACAGGTCGCCGTCGCCGGAGAACACGGTCACGAACAACTCCGGGCGCCCTAACTTCAAGCCGGTGGCGAACGGGATCGCGCGCCCGTGAGTGGAGTGAAACGCATCGAGGTTCATGTAGCCCGCGACACGCCCCGTGCAGCCGATCCCGGATACGATCGACGTCTTGTCCAGGTCGACCTTGCTCTCCTCCAGCGCCGTCACGAAGCACTTAACCACTGTGCCGATCCCGCAGGTCGGGCACCAGATGTGCGGGATTCGGTCCATCCGAAGGTACGGCGCGACGGGATGCTCTTCAGCAAGGGCTTCGGCTCGTTCAATCACTTCGCTCATTTTACAGCCCCCATGATGGCGTCGCAGATGTCGCTCGGGTCGTGTACGCCCCCACCGCCGTGCGGGACGCAAACGGACGCACAACGCCCAGCGGCGCAGCGCTCCACCTCGAGCACCATCTGGCCGTAGTTGATCTCGGGTACCACGATGGCCTTGACCGTCCCCGCCAGTTCGCGGATGCGCTTCTCCGGGAAGGGCCAGACAACGATTAGCCGGATGACCCCGACCTTGACGCCCTTCTCCCGGGCAAGGTCAATACCCTCGCGCGCGACGCGTGCGGTGATCCCGTAGCTCAGGACCACGACGTCCGCGCCGTCCGTATCCTCCTCCTCGAAGCGTACGATCTTGTCGGCGTTACCATTGATCTTGTCCATGAGCCGACGGACGAGTTTATCCTGGCACTCCGCGCTCATCTCCGGATAGCCGCGCTCGTCGTGCGTCAAGCCGGTCGTGTGGAACCGGTAACCATCGCCGGCGCGGGCGAACTCGGGCACCATCTGTCCGTTGGCACGATAGGGCTCGAAATCCCCCGGCTTGGACTTGGTCAGCTTGCGCGGCACGATCTCGATCTCGTCGGCCGGCGGAATCACGACTTTCTCGGTCATGTGGCCCACGCACTCGTCCATCATGAAGAGGACCGGCACGCGATACAGCTCCGCCAGGTTGAACGCGTCGATCGTCAGGTCGAACGCCTCCTGAGGCGACTGCGGACTCATGGCGATCAACTCGTAATCGCCGTGCGAACCCCAGCGGGCCTGCATCATGTCCGCCTGCCCCGTCATCGTCGGCAAGCCCGTCGACGGACCGCCGCGCTGTACGTTCACCACGACGCAGGGCGTTTCCATCATCACCGCAAGCCCGATGTTCTCCATCATCAGGCTGAAGCCCGGGCCGCTGGTCACGGTAAACGACTTTGTCCCGGTCCAGGACGCGCCCACCACCGCGGCCATGCTCGCCAGTTCATCCTCCATTTGAACGAACGTGCCGCCCATCATCGGGAACCTGCGCGAGATGCGTTCCACCACTTCGGTCGACGGCGTGATGGGGTAACCGGCGGTGAACCGGCATCCCGCCGCCATGGCGCCTTCGCCACAGGCGAAGTCACCGTCGAGATAGTGGGCGCCGGTCAGGACGCCCGCAGGATCAGCCTTCAATGGTCATCCTCCTTTGCTGCTGCGCCGCCATCGAGCCGGGCAACCGCCGGGCCCGCAAGCGAACCCCTAGCTGTTGGAAGCCACCCGTGGCACGTCCTCAACGTCACCGTCGGACACGGCCACGCTGAAGATCGCGAAGTCGGGACAGATCATCTCGCAAAGGTTGCAGTTGACGCACTCGCCCTGCTTAAGCACCTTTGGCGGGTGGTAGCCCTTCCGATTGAATTCCTCCGAAAGCACCAGCACGTCCTTCGGGCAGTACTCCACACAGAACCCGCAACCCTTGCAGCGATCGACGATGATGTGCACATCGCCGTGCGGGATCTTGACATCGTGCAAGTCCAGTGGTTGGCGCCAGTAATTCATGGGTACAACCTGTTTACGAAAACCTGACCTGTCTGACTCATCTCGAGATGCACGCACTTAATCAATGGGTGGTGGTCGGCGAACGCACCACCGCAACGTCCTGCCCACGGCACTCTCAACGCGCGGCAAACACGCGATGCGGTCAGGGCAACGCCGCACGCCTGTCGACCGCGCGGCACCATGCTTATTAAGTTGCGAAACTTATCTTACCGCGCCATGCCATTCGAGATCAAGTCCTACTTGCGCGAGGGCCAACGAGACCCCTTTTCGTGGCCGTAAACGACATTAATCGACACAAGGACAGCCCGATCCCGTGCATCGCATTGCGACCGAGGTACAGCCAAACGACGGGTGCATGGCGACCAACGTCGCCCCCGCCGAAGACTGCCCAGGCTAACAACCGAACGGAAAGAGACGCGCTGTGCGCGTGAAGTGCCCCCACCGGTGATCGATTTCGACACGTTACGCGGGAGATCTGCCCGGACGCGGAGCGAGACATGTGAGCCCCGAAGGATCAGTCCGGAACGACCCCGACTTCGCAGCGGCTCGGCTCGGAAGTCTTGCCGACGCGACTGACGAGGCCGGGTGGTCACCGTGGCGTGGCCCGCACCTCAGGAAGGCGTCGAGGTCGGCTGCGCTTCGGGAGATTTCGCTCCCGGACGACAAACCGGGGGCCCATCCTCTGCTGCGGGTCGCGCTCCCTCGCCGGCGATCCGCCCCGTACCCGCCATTTTGGCGACAGTCTGCTCGGTGTCTAGTTGAGGAATGAGGATCGTGAACGTCGTGCCCTTGCCTTCCTCGGATTGCACGTCGATGTGGCCGCCGTGGTCCGTGACGATCCTGTGGATGATGGAGAGGCCCAGCCCCGTCCCTTTCCCACGCGGCTTCGTCGTAAAGAAAGGGTCGAAGGCCCGAGCACGAACCTCCTCGCTCATCCCAGTGCCCGCGTCGCTGACCGCGAGTCGTGCGTATGTCTCGCCGGAGGGGCTCGTCCCCGGCATATCGCCGACCTGCTCGTCGCCGCTCGGAGCCACGGAGACTCGCAGGATGCCACCTTCCGGCATGGCGTCGCGGGCGTTGACCGCCAGGTTGATGATGATCTGCTGGATCTGCGTAGCATCTGCGTCGACCCGTATTGGCGCATCGCCGGCGGTATCGACCACTAGCTCTATCGTCGCCGGCAACAGACTCCCGAGCATCCGAGCCGCTTCCTCGACGGTTTCACGTAGATCCAAAGGCCTCTTCTCGGTAGGTACTCTGCGACTGAATGTAAGCAGAGACTTGGTTACGCCGGCGGCCTGGCGCGATGCATCCAGGATGGACTCCACGCTGCGATGACAGCGTTCGTCCGTCGCCATCTTCTGACGGAGCATCTGAGCGCTCGCCATGATGACTGTCAGGCAATTGTTGAAGTCATGCGCTACCCCGCCTGCGAGCTCGCCGACCGCCTCCATCTTCCCGGCCTGCTGTAGCTCCTCTTCGAGGAGGATCTGCTCAGTCATATCCCGCTTGATCGCGGCGTGGCCCACGATGGCCCCTTGCTGATCCTTGATCGGAGAGATCGTCGCCAATTCCGTGAACAGCGAACCATCCTTCCTCTTGTTGACGATCCGTCCGGTCCAGATTCGCCCGGCAGTAATCGTAGACCACAGCTTCCGGTAGAACTCGTCATCATGTTGCCCGCTCTTGAGAATCCGCGGCGTCTTGCCGAGGGCCTCCTCCGGCGTGTAGCCCGTGGTTCGCTCGAAG
Source organism: Phycisphaerae bacterium (assembly GCA_029260055.1). Taxonomy (GTDB): domain Bacteria; phylum Planctomycetota; class Phycisphaerae; order UBA1845; family UBA1845; genus JADFOB01. The sequence continues at coordinate 6,882 of JAJDDX010000034.1, read as the reverse complement.
GACGGGTTCACGTATTGGATCACGCCCTCGGCGTCGGTGATCACGACTCCCTCGCCGGTTTGCTCCACGACGGTCGCGAGGCGCGTACGCTCCGCCTCCGCCCGCAGCCGCTCGGTGATGTCGTGGGCGATGCCCTCCACCGCCACAACGCTGCCCCCCTCATCGAGGACGGGGCGCTCAACGACCTCAAGTTGACAGACAGTGCCGTCCCTGCGCCGGAGTTCGGCGACAAAGGGCGCCTGCGGCTCGCCGCCGATGGCGGCGCCGGTGCATCGCCTGGCCTCCTCGTTGATTGGATTGTCCGTGAGGTACCGCGCGTAATGCGTCTGGAATTCCTCCTGGGTATAGCCGAGCACATTCACGACGGAAGGACTCGCGTAAGTGAAAACACCGGCCGTATCATGAGAGTAGATGATGTAATCACGCTCGAGAGACTCGACCAGTCTTCGATACTTCTTCTCACTGGCCCGCAGAGCCTCGTGGACCCGCTGAAGTTCCGCGAGCTGTTGATCCAGAGCGTTGTTCCTTTGCTCCAACTGCAACGTTCTGCTCTCGAGCTTTCGCACAAGCGCCTCGTTGTATTGCTGCAGATAGGCGACGTCGTCGTCACCCAACGCAGGTTGCGATCCGGGCTCGAGGCGTTCACACTTGGCAAGAACACCTTCGAGAAACCCAACCAGTTCCTCCGGCTCGGTCGGCTTGACGAGGAACCCGTCGGCGCCGAGGCTAAGTGCGAACCGCTCGTCCTTCGGATCGGTGTACGTGGCGGTATAGAAGACGAACGGCACGCGGCAGAGCTTCTCATCGCTCTTCCACTCCCGGCACAGGGCGAAGCCGTCCATGCCCGGCATAAGGATGTCGCTTAGGACCAGATCCGGCAGATTGCGACGCGCGATATCGAGCGCCTCCTCTCCGTTCACCGCCGTGTCGACAGTATGCCCTTGGCCTTTGAGAAGGACCTCGAGCATGTAGCGGTTTTGTACGTTGTCATCAACGGCGAGTATCCGTGGCATCACGCACCTCCGAGGCAGCCGTCTCGGCCGTAAGGTATTCTTCCATCTCGCCCACAAACGTATCTGGATCGATCGGTTTTTCGATATAACCGGAGCAACCGGCGGCGAGGCTCTTGTCGCGATCGCCCGCCATCGCGTACGAAGTCACCGCCACAATCGGCACGTCCTGAAGCGCCGGGATGGCGCGCAGCTCCCGGGCCACCGCGTATCCGTCCAAGTCGGGCAGTTGGATGTCCAGCAGAATCAGCGACGGCGTTTCTCTCTGGGCCTGCGCGATGCCCAGGCGCCCGTCCCGCGCCGAGACGACCTCATACCCGTGGCTCTCGAGAATGAACCGCACCAGGTACAGGTTCTGCTCGTTGTCTTCGATAACCAGGATCTTGCGCTTCATGATCGACGTTCTCCACCTTCAGTGGGATTTCAAACGAGAACCTGCTCCCTTGGCCCGGTTCACTTTCCACCCAGATGTGGCCGCCCAGCAACTCGATGAGCTTGCGGCTGATCGACAAACCCAGGCCCGTGCCCTCGTGCTGACGCGACAAACCCGTGTCGAGTTGCTGAAACGGCTGAAATAGACGATCCATGTCTTCCGGCGCGATGCCGATTCCCGTGTCTTGCACGCATATCTCCAGCGACTCGTCGCAACGGCGGCAGTCCACATGCACTCCTCCCGATTCCGTGAACTTCACGGCATTGCTGAGCAAGTTGAGAAGGACCTGTTCGATTCGGCGACAATCGCTATCGACCTCGATGACATCCGGGGCGATCTCCAACGACAGCTCGATCCCTTTCGTCGCCGCACGTGTCGCCAGCAGCCCAACGGCTTTTCGCACCGAAGTGCCCACGTCGAACCGCTCACAGCAGACTTCGAGTTGCCCGGCTTCGATCTTGGAGATATCCAGCACATCACACACCAAGTCCAGCAAGTGCCGGCTGCTGCCGCGCACCATTTCGAGCTGCTTTTCCTGCTCCTGATTCAGCGGCCCCGCCAGCCCCTTCAAGAGCATTCCGGTGAACCCGATAATGGAGTTCAGCGGCGTGCGCAGCTCGTGCGACATCGTCGCGAGGAACGCCGACTTGACGCGATCAGCCGCCTCGGCGGCATCCTTGGCCTCTTTCAGCTCTTCGCTTGCAAGCCTTTCTTCCGTGACGTCGCGGACCGTTCCGCTCATACGGATCGGCTGCCCCTCCTGATTTCGGAGTACTCTTCCGACCTCATGGACGGTACGCAGCGTTCCGTCGGGATGCACCACCCGGTGCTCTATCGAGTAGCGGTAGTCGGGCTCGGCCACGGCACGCTCGACCGCCTCTGTGACCCGGCTGCGATCATCCGGGTGGACCGATTGGAGAAACGCCTCGTAGGTCGCTCCGAACTGCCGCGGCTCCAGGCCGAATATCCGATAGATCTCATCCGACCAGGCCAACTCGTTGCTAACGATGTCCCACTCCCAGTTGCCCACGTGGGCTAACTCCTGCGCCCTTGCCAATTGCCCGATCTGCGTCGACTGAGTTTCCAGCTCCGAGGCCAGATGCGGAAACCACCTCCGCAGCAGCAGCGTGAGGATGACGAGCGCCGCCAGCACGTTAACCAGTTTCGGGAAGAATACATGTTGCGGCTGGACGAGAAACTCGTATACGAACTCGGGAAGCATCCCGACCCGCGCCGTATACCAGCCGCCAAAGTAGATGCTTTCGAAGAGGGTGCGAATCGCATCGATGAAGAGTACCCAGAGCAACACCTTCATCGCGAGGCTTGTGTGTGTCCAGTCGTGGATCACTCGAACGTAGAGTACCAGAATGGTTCCCCACAGGATCACCAGAAGCCAATAGGTCAGCGGCGTCAGCCACAGAAAGAACTCCTCATTCATCGCGTCCCTCATTCAATGTGCCCGCACGACCGTCCCGCGCCGACACGACCATCCGCTCCTCCCGGCGGCGGCAGCCCACATGAACACCGCCGCACTCAGTAGATCTCACGGCATGGCTGAGCAGTTTGATCACGGCCTGCTCAATTCGCCGGCGACCGCTAGCACCCTCGACAGCATCGGGGCGATCTCGGGCGACCGCGCAATACGCTTCGCAGGCGTACGCGTCATTAAGCGAATCCCGCGGCGGAGAATGTGGCTGCGGCTAGTACAGTCCATTAACCGTTGGCCGCCAAGCCTATCATCGGCTGATCCGGTCATGACGGCGAGGTGTTGAGCGCGCGAGTCAGGCGGCATTCGCTTCGCGGACGAAAGTACTACTGAAGGCCGCAGTGACACCGATTTTGCCGGCCCGGCGGGTACTGACGCGATGGCTCCGCTCGCCTCTATGCCATGCAGTGGCACGTGTTGAGGGCGCCTCGGCGCTCGCGGCCGGCAGCGCAGACAGTCCGGTCACGCCCCGCCGAGTGGACGCCCCGGTCCGGCACTTCGAGCCGCGGTGGGGATGGAAAAGCGTATCAATCGGCGCGCGTGGCTTTCTGCTGGAGTGTCGTTGGGCAATTGCCGATTCGTTAAGCGCCTTGACTTGTTCGCGCCGGTTCGAGCAGCCCCGCTTTCGACGAGGCGGGCCTTATCGGACTCGGTCATCACGTCCGTTGGGGTCGCGGCCCCGAACGCAAGTCGTCTGCAAGCGAAGCATGCGGCATCGGATTCGCTCATCCGTGATCGGGCTCGCGATGAGCCGACACCGGCACCAGGGGTGTCGGCGAGACCGAGACCGGGCCTAGCCCAACTCTCGCTGCTCGTCACCGCGGCGGCACGAACCGGCGCACGAACCGGCGCACGACCCGGCGTTTGGACCGGCTCAAACCGGATCGGCACGGGGGCAGCGACACATGATCCAGCCACTGAAACCGTCGCGATACACCGTCACTGCGATTGCGCCGGCCGCGGCATTGACTAGCCTCGAAGTTCGCACGTCCTCCGAACCCATCGTTGAGGACGAACGCAGTTTCGTCTTCGCGTACCGGTCCTCCGGTAGCCCGGCAGGTGTCCCGGACGTCGTCGAGGGTTGCGTCCGGCCGCTTCTGATCCGACTCGAGCCGGTTAGCCGGCATACTTGGCGAATCCCGTGCGTGGCCGAGTTGCAAGCCGGCGGCCCGGCCAGGGTCGCCTGGACGCCCGCGGCTCCGATCAAGCCCAATCTGGTTCCGGATGTAAGTCCCGAAGCAGGCACCCTGTTCGTGGTTGGTGGAGGCGCGGTGCCATGATGGTCGGTCTTCGCAGCCTACACGGCAAGCTCCTCATCCTGGCGCTGTCGTCAGCACTGGTGTCCGGTCTCGTCATCGGCTACAGCTCCTACAAGGGCAAAGAGCGGATCCTCGAAAGACACTTCGAAGCCACGCTCTCGACGCTGGCACGCGAAGGTGCCAGGGACGTAGAAACGTGGCTGGCGGAGCGAAGAGCCGCAACCGAAGCCACAGCGGAGAACTCGCTGCTGCGGGCGTGCTGCTATGGACTGAGGGAATTCGAAACCGAATCCGACGACTACTTTCTCGCTCTACAAAGGCTGACCGAGTTCGTTGGGCTTACCGAAGGATCGGCACCCTACTTCAGCGAGGTTTGGGCGAGTGACGCCGCTACCGGTGAAGTGCTGGCGTCCAGTCCCGGAGCCCCGGCGACCAAGGCGATGCACGATCAACGCGAGTTGGCGGTGCTTCGTACCGGCAAGACGCTGGTCACTTCCATCGTCCCGTCTCGTGCCACCGTGCCCGATGAAACGGACGCACGCAGTACAGGCGTTCCGACCTTCCTGATTGCAGCGCCCATCACCGATGAGGGCGGTGACGTAGTGGGGATCCTCACGGCTCGCACCAACGTACTCGCGCTGACCCAATTGGTGCGCGTCGACCGTACGGAACTGTCCGGCCACGACATCGCCAGTTTGGATGTATACGTCGTTGATCGCCGCGGCGTTCTTCTGACTCAATCGGCGTTCGAGGCGGACCGGCGGGAAGACGGGCCACTCGAAGCGGAAGCTCAAGTGGAACTCGACGTCCGTGTTCGAGGCACCGGCGAATTCACCGAGGTTTTCAAGGATTTCCGGGGCTTCAAACCGCGCGAGGGGGACAGTGAGGCATCCTTAGTCACGCCCTACCCGGACTATCGCGGGATCCCGGTCGTCGGCGCGTGGGCGCCCATTAGCGGCACTGACTGGTGCGTGATTGCCGAGATCGACTACGACGACATGATGGTCCCTCTTCTCAGAGAATTCAGAACGTCGGTCGCACTGACTCTGGGCGTGGCCGCTGTCGTGGCTGTGCTTGCGGCGCTCCTCTCGCGTGCGCTCGTGGCACCCCTCGTCCGCGTGACGAATGTGGCCGGCCGGCTCGCGGCCGGTGATCGAACCGTCCGGTGTGCCGTCGAGCGAAACGACGAGGTCGGTCAGCTGGCCGCCACGTTTGACGGGATGGCAGATGCCATCGAGACGTCCATCGCCGGGCTGGAGGGCGCAGTTTCGACGAGGACCGCGCACCTCAACAAGGAGATCGAGGACCGCAAACGGATCGAAGAGGAGCTACGGCGGAGTGAGGAACGGTACGCGCTGGCGCAGCAAGCGGGCAACATCGGAAGCTGGGATTGGGACATCACCACCGGAGAGCTGAACTGGTCGGAGCAGATCGAGCCGATGTTCGGATTCCGACGAGGGCAATTCGCCGGGACGTATGAGGGGTTCCTGCAGAGCATTCACCCGGAGGATCGGTCGGACGTGGTGGCCGCGGTTGACGCAGCGGTGGAAGCGGGCGCGGACTACGCGATCGACCATCGCGTGGTGTGGCCGGATGGGACCATCCGATGGATTCGCGAGGCCGGAACGGCCCGGAAGGACGAACGAGGCACGGCCACTCGCATGCTCGGCATCTGCCAGGACGTCACCGAGCGAAAACTGGGCGAGGAGGCCATGCGCGAATCACGCGACAGCCTCGAGATTCGTGTGCGGCAACGCACGTCTGAATTGCAGGCCGCCAACGATGCGCTGCGCGAGAGCGATGACCGGGTCCGCCACCTGCTCGACTCGACGGCCGAAGCCATCTATGGCTTGGATCTGGACGGCAATTGCACGTTCTGCAATGCGGCCTGCTTACGGATGCTCGGGTACGACACACAGGATCAGCTTCTCGGCAAGAACATGCATGAGTTGATGCACCACACGCGCCCGGACGGATCGCCCTATCCGGCCGAAGAGTGCAGGGCGCACACCGCGTTTCAGCTCGGTGGAGAGACGCATGTCGACGACGAGTGGCTGTGGCGGGCTGACGGGCTCGGTTTCCCGGCAGAGTACTGGTCTTACCCGCTATCTCGTGCCGGGCGGGTGATCGGATCGGTTGTGACGTTCCTCGACATCACCGAACGCAGGGAAGCGGAGAGGCGACAGGTCTTCGTCCTCGATATCCTGGGCAAGCTCAACAGCTCGGGAGGCAAGAGCGAGCTGCTTCACGAGCTTCTCTCCGACATTCAGCGCTTCACCGGGTTCGAGGCCGTAGCGTTCCGTTTGAAGGAGGGTGACGATTATCCGTACTTCAGCGTGAGCGGCTTTTCGGCGGAATTCGTAGAGGTCGAGACGCACCTTTGCTCGCGCGATGCAGGCGGCACTTGCGCGCGCGACAGCGACGGCTACCCGATCGAAGGAGCGCTGGTCGTTGGCGAACAGCCGGACAACGGCGGCGGTGCGCGGCGTCCGGTGCAGGGCACACACATCGACGAAACCGGCCTCGACGGCAGCTACCGCATCATCGTGCCCGCCGGGTATGCGGTGGTCGAAGCAAACCACGTCGAGTTCGCCGGTGTGTCCGGCCATGCGAGTCGGTATCTGGCGGCCGGCGACAAAGTCCGTATGGACCTCACCCTCGCCCAGGGCTGCATCATCAAGGGAACCGTCACGG
>JAJDDX010000330.1 GCA_029260055.1 Phycisphaerae bacterium | reverse complement strand
CCAACCTGCCTGCTGTTCACTCTTCCGCCGTCCCATCGACATGATCACGCCCTCCTGGCTAATACCATGCCAACAACTCCTTCAAGACGCGTGCCAGAAAGGAGTGAATTTCAACAGGCTGCTAGCACTAGTGGCCGTCCTCTTCATCTTCCTGAGAGCCAGTCCAGGCTTTGCTACTTGGGTTGGACGGTGGAGTTTGCTCGTCGCAATCCCCATTCTCGCTGGCTGGGCTTACGTCCTTGCCAGAGAGTCACGGTTGATGAAGAAGGTGACCGAGGCCAAGTACAAGATATGTCCTGGTTGTGCGTATGAACTACGGGGCCATCTCCTCGGCGGACGGTGCCCAGAGTGTGGCCAGTCGTTCGATGTCCTGTCGCTTGAAGAAACCTGGAGATCGGATAGCCAGCCCCATGACGCGTGAGTAAAGCCAGCCGCCGAACCACCCTCCAGCACGCAGTCGGAATGAGGGCCTACACCTTGTCGACGCAGCCTCGGCAAGGAGGTGATGTTTTGAATGCCCGCCAGGGCGCCCACGTGTAGTCATGCCCTCGCGTGCTGCGCCGCGGCCGGGCCTTTAACAACCAACGGGCGGCCCCGCCCGGCAAGAATCCACATAAGCACCGTGCTCGGCGGGCACAGAGGCTATCCCAAAACCACTCGTCGAGTGATGCGTATGTCGAGGTGACGGCTCACCACTCGCGCCAGTCCGGCACGAGGCCGTCGCGCGGCTACTCCGTAGCGATGGCCGTTTCAGCCAGAACTTCCGCCGCTCGATCGCGAACCGCTAACGCCAGCTCATCCGTCGGATCGAGGTCGACCGCGGTCTGAAGCAGTGCCACAGCACTGGCAGGGTCGGCGGTCGCGTAGTAGACGTAGCCAAGCAGGAACACCACGTCCTCGTTCTTCGGGTTCTCGCTGACGCCGACAACCAGCCGCTTCAGTTGCTCGTCGAACGTCTCCAAGTCGGGATAGATGCTGCGCAGATCGATCGGGCTCGTGATCAACTCCGGATCCAACGTCAGCGCCCGACGCATCCCCACCGCAGCCAGTTCATAATCGCCGATCGCGAATTGCGCCAGCCCGTAGAACAGCCTGGCAAACGCATCCGTATCGTCGACGAGCACAGCCGCCACGTAGAGGCGGATGGCCGACTCGTAGTCGCCCGCGTTAAAGGCGATGTTGCCCTCGTCGACCAGCGTGTACGTGTCCTCTTTAGGCCCGCCGGCCGCCGCTGTGTCGGACGGCGCAGGCTCCGCGGGCGTCACGGTGGCACTCGGTGGTGTCGTGATGATGACATCGGCCGGTGCAGCCGCGATCACCGGCGCGTACCCACCGCCACCCGCGTACGCGTCCTGTTCGATGTAGACCTCGCCCGATGGGTCCACCGCGTAGGGCTGCGCTTCGTACACGGTCGTCGAGTAGATGTTCGTTTCGAGCGGCGCCGGATCGAACAACGTCAGGCTCGAAGGGTATCCGTAGTACGAGGAGTATCTGGGATAGCCGGTCGAGAAACCGAAGCCTATGGACCCGCCATAGTAGCTGCCACGGTGATGGCGCCGCGCGACGCGATGGTGATGGTGACGATAGGGTCGGCAGTAGCCGTATCGGCTGTACGTAGGCTCGAAGAAACGCGCGATCCCCGATCCGTGGCGGCGGCTGCCCCGCAGATCTCGGTAGCCACTCAGATGGTCGACTCCGCCAAACGAATGACGAACATGTCCCGAGCTACCCCGGCCGAACAGCGACTGTCCGCGGTTGCCGTAACCGTCGCGGATCCTGCGCCCCGTCGCCCCACGTCCGCTGCGCCGCCCTTCCGTGTTCGGGCGAATGGACACGATCCCGGCCCCCGATCCCGATGAGCCACGTGTTCTCTCGGGCGTGCGATTCGCCCGCCGGACGAACCCTTCCGTGATGGTATGTCGAGGCCGCGATCGTCGAGGCGCGGCGTCAATGCCCGGCCGACGGATCCTCGGTCGAAGCGGCTGCGGGGAAACCCGAGCCGCGCGTGTCCCCGATGCCTGCGGCCTGCGAGCCTGCTCTCTCGTTCCGCTCGAAGCGTTCGAGGGCCGCGGCCGCACTGTCTGAGCCGGACGCCGCGTGGTGCCCTGTCGTTGCGCTTGTGTTCCGGAACTCCGTCGTGTCCCGCGCGTGGTCCTCGCGGGGACCTTCCGTGCGGAGCCCTGCGAATTCGATGCCCTCGGTGGACGCGGCGCACTCCGCCGAGTTGGCGTCCTCGTAGCACCTCGCGATCCCGTTCCCCCGGAGCTTCTGGACGGTGTGGCCCTCCGCGCGGGCGCCCTCTGTGTACTGCCGCGGCTGGGCCTGGCTGAACGCTGCGAACCGCGCGGCTTGCCTCGGTTTGTCTTGGGAGACGATCGGCGCGGCTGCGGTGCTGCCTTCCTCCGCGTTGGAGTCGCTCGCGAGCCGCTCGATCGTCGCGAACTACCGCTTCGTGCCCGCGAGGAGCCCGACGATGATCGGGACGGGCGGCTTGCCCCGCGCGAGCTTCCCCGGCGTGACGGTCGGCTCGCCTTCGGACGCGACCCGGACGACTTCCTGCCGGACTGCGATGCCTTCCGCGTCTTCGGCGACCCGGCCCAGGTCTCGCCTGCCGGCAGGCTGAAGACCACGGTAAACGCCAGCATCGGCACAAGAGCGCGTAGCTTAGTGATGCGTCTCATGGGAAATCCTCGCCTTGCCCTATAGTCTCGCTTGCCACAAAAGATATCGACAGAATATAGTACTCATCTGTTAAATATTACATCCCGGTCCGATAGGACGCAAGCAAAAAGTATGCGCTATCTGAACTTTGTCCCAGCCAGCACATGGTGCCCCGCAGCCTCACGCCAGAATCCCACGGAGTTCCGTAAGTCTGGAAATCGTGCGGTCCGGCTGACATGTCCCGATATCGTGGATACGGTCCTCCCGGCGGATCCACACGGTGGTGATTCCCACGGCCGCCGCCCCCGCCACATCGCTGTGGAGCGAATCGCCGATATGCAGCGTCCGCCCGGCCGGGACGCCGAGGGCATCCAAAGCTCTCTGGAAGATGTTCGAATCCGGCTTGTATGAGCGGGCCTCCTCCGAGGTCATAACCACATCGAACGGGAGTTTATGCCTCGCGATCGCGGCCATCAGGGGCTCCGTGTCGGCATTCGAGACGCAGCAGACCGGCACCTCCACGAGCCTGAAGAACTCGTCCACGTCATCGTGGAGCGGCGGATCTCGCCAGTAGGTGTCGAGGTCGCGGACGTATGGTTCCGGATCGATGGGCGTCGTCCCGTTGGTAAACGACCGTATCGTGGCCTCGAGCGTGGCGGTTTCGCAATCGCGGAGCGTCCGGAACGCGGGGCCGTTGCTCGTCTCGACGGCGGTGAAGAAGCGCTCACCCCAGCTTACGGCGAACTCTGCCGCCGGGACCGGAAGATCGAAGGCCTCGACAACGCGCTCGCACGCATGCTGTACGGCGTGGCGATCACCCGCGCTAATCGTGCCGTAGAAATCGATTAGGACGGCGTCAAAACGCCGCATCGTGATTGGTCGTGCTTCCTTCAATCGTCGTCCCTGGTCCCATTTGGCTAGCACGGAGCCTACCGCCCGAAAGACGCCTTGGCGACGATTGGCCTGCCCGCATAAACCCGAATTACAGCATCACGCTCTGAGCGTTGTGCGACAACAAGTATAGCGTCTCCTGCGAATCTCGTGAGCCGCCGCATTTACTCCAAGCTAGTTCACCCATGCCTGTGCCGGAGCCGATTGATTTTATGGTTCTATGCCTCTACAACGGGCTCAGCGAGACGAAAACCCGGAAGGAGTCGAACGGTGGCTATTACCTATAACAAACGAACGCATCGGTGCGGCGAATTGCGGGCGGCCAACGTCGGCGAGGACGTCATTCTCGCCGGCTGGGTCAACAGCTCCCGCGACCACGGCGGACTAACCTTCGTGGATCTCAGGGACCATACGGGGCTCACGCAGGTCCGGTTTAACCCTGACCAGAACGCCGAGGCGCACGAAGTCGCGCGCGGACTGCACAACGAGGACGTGATCACGGTCACGGGCAAGGTGGTCAGCCGCGGCGAATGGGTCAATCCGCGCCTCGACACCGGCGAGATCGAGGTTGAGGTGTCGGGAATCGATGTGCTGAGCCGTTGCGACCCGCTCCCCTTCCAGGTCAACGACGAGTTCGACGCCGGCGAGGATCAGCGGCTGAAATATCGCTTCCTCGACCTGCGGCGGAACGAAACTCAGGACATCTTCCGCATGCGGCATACAATCGCGCATGCCATCCGCGAGTACTTCAACAGCCAGAACTTCATCGAGATCGAGACGCCCTTCCTCACGAAATCTACGCCCGAAGGCGCGCGTGACTACCTGGTACCGTCGCGAGTCCGGCCGGGTGCATTCTACGCGCTGCCGCAGTCGCCGCAGATATTCAAACAACTCTTCATGATCGCGGGATTCGATCGCTACGCACAGATCGTCCGGTGCTTCCGTGACGAGGACCTTCGGGCCGACCGCCAGCCGGAATTCACGCAGCTCGATATGGAGATGGCGTTCGTCCAGCGCGACGACGTCATGGAGATGGTTGAGGGCTGCGTCAAGCGGATCTTCAAGGACGCGCTCGGTATCGACGTGCCCACGCCCTTCCCACGCATGGGCGAACACGAAGCCATGGAACGCTTCGGCATCGATCGGCCCGACACACGCTACGGGCTCGAGCTTCAAGATGTCACCGAGATCATGCGCGAGGTGGACTTCAAGGTCTTCCGCGAGCCGATCGAGGCCGGCGGCGTGGTGAAGTGCATCGTAGCCAAGGGCGGCGACGCCCTCACGCGAAAAGTCACCGACGGACTGGCAGACGAACTCCGCGGCATCGGCGCCGGCGGCCTGCCGCTGACCAAGGTGGCCGACGGCGGGGAGTTCGCCACGGGCGTCGCCAAGTTCCTTCAGCCCGTCTGCAAGAAGGTCTGCGAGCAACTCGGCGCCGAGGTGGGCGATACGATCTTCTTCATGCCCGGCACCTTCGCCGACGTGTGCAAGTACCTCAACCACATTCGCGTGCGGCTCGCTACGGTCCTCGATTTGATCCCGAAGGACCGGTGGGACCTGCTCTGGGTCGTCGACTTCCCGCTGGTTGTCTGGGACGAGGAGGAGCAGCGCTACTTCAGCACGCACCACCCGTTCACGGCACCGTTCGACGAGCATCTCGGCATGCTCGATACCGACCCGGGCAAGGTCAAAGCCAAGGCCTACGACCTGGTGCTCAACGGAACCGAGATGGCCGGCGGCAGCATTCGTATCCATCAGCAGGAAGTGCAACAAAAAGTCTTCTCCATGCTCGGCATCAGCCCCGAGGAAGCCAAGGAGAAGTTCGAATTCCTGCTCGATGCACTGCGTTTCGGCGCACCGCCCCACGGCGGGATCGCATTCGGCCTCGACCGATGGGTGATGCTGCTCAGCGGCTCCGAGAGCCTTCGCGACGTCATCGCCTACCCGAAGACGCAGCGAGCCGTCTGCCCGCTGACCCAAGCGCCGGGCACCGTCTCCAAGGCGCAGCTCGACGAACTCTATCTGGCGCTCAAGCCGGCTGGGACCAAGTAGGAACGCGCGATGAGTGTCCCGAACGTCTCTCTCGCAGCCGTCATGCCCGAGCCCGGCGCCGCGGTTGAAGTGCGCGAGGTGCCGCTACCGGACCTCGAACCCGACTCCGCCCTCCTGAAGGTCGAGTTGAGCGAGGTCTGCGGGACCGATGTCTATCTCCGCGAAGGCCGGCTTGCCGGTGTGCCCTACCCGATCGTACCCGGCCATGTCTCGGTCGGTGAACTAGACAAGATTCGCGGTACGCTTCTTGACGTGAATGGCAAGCCGTTCGCTGAAGGCGACCGCGTGACGTTCCTCGACGTACACCGCACCTGCCACACCTGCTGGTACTGCACGGTCGCCAAAGCCTCGACGCGATGCCCGCATCGCAAGGTCTACGGCATCACGTACGGCCTCAACGACGACGGCCTCACCGGCGGCTGGGCACAGTACATCTACCTGAAGCCGGGCGCACGCTGCATTCGCATGGACGGCGTGCCGAGCGAACTCTACATGGCCGGTGGATGTTCGCTCCCGACCGCCTTGCATGCCGTAGAGCGAGCCGACGTACGGCTCGGCGATACGGTCCTCGTCCTGGGATCCGGGCCGGTAGGCCTGTCCGCGATCGGCTTCGCGAAACTCAGCGGCGCGGCGCGTGTGCTCTGCATCGGCGCTCCGGACACGAGATTATCGTCTGCTTCGCGGATCGGAGCCGACGCGACGTTGAACTTCACGGATCGAAGTGATGAGGCTCGCCTCGAGTGGGTGCGATCTCAAACAAACGGCCGGGGCGCAGACGTGACCATCGAATGCACTGGCGTGCCCGCAGCGGTAACGCAGTCGATGCGCTTCACACGGGACAACGGGACCGTCGTCGTCGTCGGGCAATACACCGACCACGGCGAGACGGCGTTCAATCCCCACCTCGATCTCAACCAGAAGCACCTCGACATTCGAGGCTGCTGGGGTTCGGACTATTCCCACTTCCACCGCGGCGTCGACATCCTGCGCATGCCGGCCGCCGCCGCGCTCTGGTCAGGTATCACACTGGATTCGTATCGCCTCTCGCAAACGAACGAGGCGTTGGCGGAGGTCGAAGCGGGCCGAGCCATCAAGGCGCTGATCGTGCCCGAGCCGTGAATTAGGTCATGGACCTGGTCATGAACACGGTGACGTTCTTCACCAAGCCGGATTGCTCGCTCTGCTCAGCCGCGCTGTACGTCATCAAGCGGGTGCAGACCGCCCTACCGTTTGACCTCGAACTCGTCGACATATCCGCCCCGGGCCGGGAGCGTTGGCACGACGCCTACAAGCACGACATTCCCGTCGTTCATCTGAACGGCGTCGAAATCTGCCGCCACCGAGTCAACGAACGCGAGTTTCGGGCCCACCTCGCCAGCGTCAGGTAAACTAACGTCGAACCTCCAGTGGCTAAGTGAAACCGACACCGTCGCAAGAGGGCGAGCTTCGACATCTGCAAGTCGATACTAAACCGATTCCCGAGGCGTCATGCACCGCCCGTTCTTCAGGACTTCTGTGTGCTCGGCCCGCCGGTTCCGTGATCCACCAGCTTCCCCGCAGCGCAGTCCACACAGAATCTGGCCGGTATGCAGGCCCAGCCCTGCTTAATGACCTCATCGTCGATTTCGAATTCGTGGACAAGCTGTTGCGGCCCGGGCATCATGGCGGCGCCGGTGGACGCGGTCTTGGCGCACGCAGGCCGGGCAGGCCCAGTCGCAATAATGTTTCCCTGTTGGTCGGTGAGAATCTGAACCTTCATCGCCTCCTCCATTTTCTAGGCTCTGTTGGCAAGGATCATATACGTTATCGGCCCGAAACCACTGATGGACTTGATCTGGAAATAGTAGTGGTACTCCCATCCTTCGCGCGGACGCCACTCAAAGGACACATCCGATATCTGAAGCCGGCCTCGAGACGCGAATGAAAGATCACCATCAACGGACGCGACCGGTCGCGCTTGAAAGACCAGAATGCCGGGATAGTTGTCATAGTAAGAATCCGCGCTAATCGTCTGACCGGTGCCGATGGTAAACGGGCCGAATTCGTAGTCCGCCATTGCAGGTTCTCCTTACCAGCCGCCATCTCCGATTCGTCCAATACCGAATGGTGATCTTACGGAATGGTGGAGCCAGGCTCAAGCGAATACAGAAGTTGTTTCACCACGGAACCTCCCCCATGTCCACAGAGCGAGCTAGACAGCGTGAAAACCACTTCTAATCGACACGGCCACGCTGCCACGTATCCAGGCGAACCTGACGCACAATGCGAACACGGCGGCCTCGATTCGAGGTCGCCGTGCCGGTTACGGTTTGGTTGCCGTGGCCTTCCTATACCCTGGTCCGCCGCTGCGAGGATCTAGGAGCGACCGGTCCCGCGGCTTCAACGCATCTCCCAGCCTTCCCACCGAACTGGAACTGGTCGACATCTCAGCGCCGGGCCAGGAAAGCTGGCACGAGGCCTACAAGCACGACATCCCCGTGATCCACCTCAACGGCGTCGAAATCTGCCGCCACCGAGTCAACGAACGCGAGTTTCGGGCCCACCTCGCCGACGTTAAGTAAACTAACGGAATCGATCGTTATCGGGCCGGAGCCGCGTTGACGGCGGCTCCACTTTCGTGATACGCTCGGTTCACGCCGTTCGCGGGGAAATCGATCATGTCCGACCCCACAGCAACCGGTGATCGCATCACCACACGATTCCCGGAATCACTCCGCTTCAGGTCCGAACGAAACCGCCCCCTGCCTCGCGCAGGCCTTCGAGGTGACAAACCATGACCGTCAAGAAAGCCAGCCCGAAAGCGTCCGTAACGCCACAGCCACGCGTACTCCGCTGTGCATCCTGCAACAGCCGGGAATGCCGCGCGGGCAAGGATTGCCTCACCGACGCCGATCGTCACCTCTCGCTCTACAACATGCCCAGGGTGGCGAAGATGCACAGCGCAGCCACCGCTATCGAAGCGCGCCACTTCTGCAAGGAGCCTCGCCTCCGCGAGCTGGCACTGTTCGCCAAGGAAATGGGCTACCAGAAACTCGGCCTGGCCTTCTGCATCGGCCTCGGCGCAGAGGCGCAGATCGTCTCCGACGTACTTTCGCGGGAGTTCGAGGTCGTCTCCGTCTGCTGCAAGGTCTGCGGGATAGAGAAGAAGAGCCTAGGCCTCGAGCGGATCCACCGCCGAGACGCACACGAAACCATGTGCAACCCGGCCGGTCAGGCTACGCTTCTCAACGAAGCCCACACCGAACTCAACATCCTGTGCGGCCTGTGCGTCGGCCACGATGCGATCTTCAGCATGATATCCCGTGCGCCGGTGACGACCTTCGCGGTCAAGGACCACGTACTTGGCCACAACCCGCTCGCGGCCATCTACAGCGGCTACATCCGCGAACCGCTCCTGGCGAACGGTGATCACTGAGCGGACGGCTGATCGCAAGGCGCGGTGTCGTAGTCGTAGGGTCCGCTGTGCGGACCGATCCTTAGGGTTCGCGTCGCGGACCAACGCTCTAGTTGCTGTTGTGGCGAGGCTTGTGGCACACCATGTCGATCACGATCACTGCCGCCAACAGGAGCAGGTCATCCTCGCCATCGGCAATGTCCACGCCGTAGGTATCGCGGATCGTAAACCACTCCTTCGAGACGCCGGCTATGGTCCGCCCACCGCGCCTGAGGGTATACTCGTGATCCAGGATTGAGCCGTCGGCGACGATCTGCCCCGCCCCGGCCACATCAATGAAGAACTTGCATCGCAGGAACGTCAGCAGCTTCTTCCGAACGGTCGCGACCACCGCCCCGTCGCGATAGATGTGGTACGTCGGTCGCCACGCGAAGACGCGCTGCTTGATGAAGGCGAGTTCGTTCCGCTCCATGTCCTGGAAGGAGAGCTTGTCGCCGAACGAGAAGACCTTGCCGTCGACGAAGAACAGATCGCGACCGTTCTCGTCCTTGATGAAGAAGTCGTCGCCGAGAGCGAAGAGCTTCTGTTGCATGAGGTATCGCACCGTTGTGTGTCTCCGAGGTAAAACCCCGTGCGCCACGATGGCCAAGCCGCTCGGTTTCCGATTCTTCAATCCGCGCACAGCGCCTCGGCGCCGTCCGCGTCGAAGTAACAACGGCAGCCGACAACCATCATGAACTCCGAACAGTATCCCTGTATCCCCGCGCAGCCGAGGCCGCCGCCCATCTCTCCGACGCACACGCCCTGGCATTGCCCATGGCAGGTGCAGGGCGTGCCGGCGTCGGTTGTCGGCAAGTTGCACCGGGGCTCGGGAGACAGGCCGACAGGCCCCCACGAGCCTCCAGCCGCATCGCAGAAGGCTTCGCTGGAGATGTTGTACCCTGACTCCCAAGCGCACATCCCGTCCGAGTAGCTCGTGATCGTGGCGCATGCCACACAGCTACTCGCGTAGGTCCGATCGTCGTCGCCGCAGACCGGATCCCAGATCGCCACGCAATCGGCCTCGTCGGTGGAGGCCTCGCACGCGGTCAAGTCCCGCGGCACATCGCGGAGGTCCGTCTCGACACATGCCGGATCGCAGGACGCAACGAGCGACAGGCACCCGGCCGCAAGCATCAAACCCATGGCACGGTTCATTGCTCTACCTTCCTTCCAGCATCGACCTTGCGCGCTTCGGGCGGCAGTCCTCCGTCGGTGGCGCAGGCGCGCGGGCGACACAGAAGCAGAACCACACCGGCCACAACAGCCGCCGCCATGCACATGAGCTGCGAGGCGGAGAACGGCCCGATCGGCATGCGGAGTTCGTCCGGTGCGCGGAACAGCTCCGTCAGTGGTCGGCCGATGCCGTACAACATCACGAACCACGCGACCAGCGTCCCCTTCCAGCGACGCTCGTCAAGTCTGGTAAACACGGCCAGGATCACCGCGAGCACCATGATCTCGTAGAGCGGCGTCGGATGCCGCGGAATGCCCGCGGGTCCGCTAGCCCCTTCCATGAGCGACATCGCCCACGGCATGGTCGATTCCGCGCCGTAGCAGCACCCGTTCACGAAACAGGCGACCTTCGCCAGGATCATCGGAATCGGAAGCGTCAGCACGACGATATCGAGCATCATCCGCCGATCCCGCGCCAGCAGCAGCACACCGGGTACAGCCACGGCCAGATACGCCAGCGGCCCACCCCATGCCCCGGCGCAGAAGTAATAGCCGATGTCCAGGTAGTTGTGCCAATCGAAGCAGTGGTTGAGCACATCGTAGAGGATCTTGGCGCCGATGCACATGCCCCAGGAGTAACACACGCCTAATGTCGCCCCCGCCTTCCAAGTGACGCCGCGCGCGCGGCACAGCCGGATCGCGAGAACGCAGTGCACGACCATGCTCAGGGTGTAGAAGATCATGTACGTTTTGAGTTCGCCGATCAGCGGCCACATCGCAGCCTCACCAATCTAGGCGCTCACGCCCGTTCGTCCGATCTGTGGCTTCGCACGGTTTAGAGCACATAACCGTGCATCAGACCCAACAGCAGCCAACCCAATCCGCAAATGAAGAACGTGTGCCAGACCGCTTGCCCCGTTTGGTACTGATACGCGGGCCAGCAGACCGTTGCCACGCCGACTGCGGAAATGCCGCCGGTCCAGATGACCTGACGGTCTTCCATGTTCAGCGTGAAGGTCAAAACGGCGCCCACAACGATCAGGACCACACCGAGCGCGCCCGCCACCAGTTCCCCGACGTTGTGCTGAGCATACCATCTTGGCCCACGAAGACGCACGGCCTGTTCGTCGAGCAACGCCTCGCGATCGAAACTCGTGCCGCAGTTCTGGCAGCATGATCCGCCCAGTGCAGCCACGGACAGCGCGGCCGTGCACTTCGGACACCGTAGCGTCATGGTTGTTTCGGAGTCAATCATTCGACAAGCCTATCGCATGAGCATTGGGTAGTCGCGGCGTCCGTGCCGCGGCATGACGACACGCCGGCTCCATGGCCGGTCAGATCGTACCCACAATCAGAGTGAGTGGCGATAGTGCGCTACTGGCAGGAAGCGATCAACGCACCGGACGCAGGATTTCGCGTTGGCGCTTGCTGGCGTAGTCGAAGATGGCCGATGTTTGGCGCTCGAAGTTCTCAGAGCGTTCGGGGTCGAAGGCGATACCGTACTTGACGACGATGCCGGAGAGGATTCGGGCGCTGATTCGTCCGACCAGCGAGCAGGGATTGGGGCTCCCCGGAAGTGCAAGAGATAGCCTGACTGCGTCGACTCGGGCAAACGCCTGGTCTGACTCGAACGGCAGGCGCGCCTGCAAACCTCCCGCGGAGATGTTGACGACTTGACCCTCCGCGGTGGTGCCACCATCGACGGACGTGATCGTCACGTCGACCGGCAACTCGGGGTCGGGTTCCACTCGGTATGCGGCCCGGCGGTTGAAAAGTGCGTGCAGGATCGGTGAGAGTTTTCGATCAGTCTGCTCTTCGCCCAGGAACTGGAGGCCGTATCGAACCGCACCCTCCTCCTCGTGGCGCCGACGGACTCGTGCCTGAACTTCGAGCGGCTTCTTGAGTTGGGTCGATGTGAAGCGAAGGTCCACCTCCGATCCGACAGCGAGTCCCGGGCGCGCTTTCGCCGCGAACCGAACACCCACGCCGTCAGCGCTTACGTCGACAATCTCACCGGGATGCGAGGCCGGTTCCTGCGCCGCCTTCAGCGTGACCTCGAGATCACGATCCGATTTCAGCTTGACTCGGTAGTTCTTTCGCTCGGCCATATCGCTCCCCCATACTCGTACCGAGGGCCCTGCCGGTGGGCACCGCCCTTGCTGACGGTCCTCTCTTGGACCTGCCTGCGCGCGGGCAAGTGCAGCGTGCTGCCGCTCCGTGCCGGCCTGCACGATCCCATCTTCGTTTCTTGTGACGACGTGCGCCGGCTTTTGGCCGGCTGTGGGCATGTATTGCCCGACCGTTTAGCACCCTAACTTTCGGCATACGCTGTCAGGGTCTTCACTTGATATCGAGCGAAAAAAGTAGCACTTCACGCGGGGGCATCGCTCGTCTTGGCGTCTTCGTTACGGGCACCGCATTCCGGACACACGCCCGACGCATTGCCGGTCAGGTCGTAGCCGCAGCCCACGCAACAAGCAATATCGTTGTCCGCGAGCACTCGCCAGATCACGCGTCGGATCGTCTTCCGGAAGACCAAGGCAAGGAGCCAGCAGGCCAGGACCGTGGCGACCACAACAAGCTGCCCGACCGTGCCGCGCCATTCCGGTGGAATACCTAACCGCCGTAACGAGAACTGCGCCCACACTGAGACAGCCACGATCGCCGCGAGCGCCGCCCAGTACTGCCAGCGCATGGACACCTCGGCGATGGCTACGGATAACGCCTTGCGCCGAGTGGCTCGATCGTGAAGACGGTTCAGTTCAGGAAAGAGCTTCGAGATCATCATCGAAACTGCTGAGAGAGCCCGTGGACACGGCGCACCCACGCGCGGCCCTCGGTGCGCCCCATGCCGAACTAGTCATCCAACTAAACCATCCAGCTAAGCCAATCGCCGGCATAGCCCTGCCGCGTGCTCTGGCAAGTACCGATAAAAGCCGTCCCACTCGCCACCATCAACCTGCCCGATCAGGGCCGGCGGCGCCGCCGGATCGACAAGCCCGCACTTATCGGGACCCAACGTATAGCATAGGTATTTACCCCAGTCGGTCGATAGAACTGTCCTGGAATCGAGTCGGGGTACTTAAAGTCGTATGACGGGAGGTCGGTGATGGTAGGCATTGGCAGTGGTTTCTTTGTTCAGATTCCGAATGACTCCGGGCACCGGGTCCTTCATCCGGCGAAGGTCTGCAGCCAGGTCGACGATGTCTTCACCGCGGAGTTGGAAGAAGCGGTCATCGAGTTCGAAGAAGGGCAAGGCTTCCTCGTCTACTTCGAGAAGAACCGCGATTTCCTCCAGCAACCTGCCTCTGTCAAGTCCCTCGACGAGACGGATCCCAAGACCGTCTTCAGCTTCGTGACACAAGGCGAAGCGGTCTCGGCGGAAAGCCGGCAGTGCTACCGCGTGTCGACCGTCATGGCCGACATGAAGGCTACCCTCGGCCACGAGGATGCCTGCCCGTTGCTGGACGTGAGCGCGACCGGCTTTTCAGCCATCGCCGCCGCGCCCTACCGGATCGGCGACCTGGTCGATGCCGTGTTGGAACTCGAAGGCACGACGTACTCCGGCAAAGTGGCGGTGCAGAGCGTTCGCGAGTTGACCAAGGGGCGAATCCGTTACGGTACCCACTGTGCGGATGACGGCAAGCTCGGCGGAACGCTCAAGGGCGGGCTGAACAAGATCAGCATGTTCGTGCAGCGCCAGCAGCTTCAGCGGCTGTCCGGCGCGGTCTGACTCGTCTGAGGGCAGGCACACGTTGCCGCCCGCTCCATACAAGATCACACAGTAAGTTCGCTCACAGCCCCCGTGCGCGCGGCCGCTGCCGCACGCCGGGCCGGGGCCCGACTCAAAGCCCCTCCGCCGCCGGATCCACCAATAGGGAGCCACATTCCTGGGACGGGCTCGGCGTAGGCCGCTTGCGCAGTTCGCTGCCCCGCAAGCGCGCCCTTGCGGCCCCACCTACCGCTGCACGTTCAATTTGCAGTTGTTTCCGTGCTTCGTCGCGCTTACCATGTGATGGCTTGGCGGCGGAGGCCAATCACGTACAACGAACGTCGGAGTTAGCTTCACCTGAAATCGCGACCGGAGCGGAACCCGCTCTGCGGATCGATGTGGCATCGAGGCTTGGGCGCTTCCGGTCGCTCACTCCAAGAAGGAGGTGTTGTCGATGCGCGACGGAGTCAAGAAAGTCGGGCGGTCCGTACTGGTGGCCGCGCTCGCCGTGGTCGCCTATGCGGCTCTCGCACCCAACGCGGCGATCGCCGGAAAGGGTGGAGGCAAAGGCGGAGGACCTCCTCCCCCGCCTCCCTGCGACTGCCCTGAGGTGATCGAGTTGCCGGACGGAACAGTGTGCATCCTGGACGACTGCGGTTCCGACTGCAGCTACGTCTGCCCGTTCCCCGGCTAGGGGTGACCAGCTTCAGAAGTGACTCGATGTAGCCGGAGTCTCACGGCAGCGTGGGGCTCCGGCTTGCCTTCTAGCCCTCAGGCGGGCCCGCATCCGGCTACACCTACCTCGGACTCGAGAGCCGGAGGGTGCCGGCGCAAAAGAACAGCGCCGCGCGGTACGACGCGGCGCTGCGCAATTCAGATGCTATCTCGAC
>JAJDDX010000329.1 GCA_029260055.1 Phycisphaerae bacterium | reverse complement strand
GCGACCACTTGAATTCTAGCGCGTCAACGGCCCGGTTCAACACGTCCGAAAAGGCCTCCGGGCCAGCCCGCAGCAGGTAGTCGTCCGGGTCCTTACCGTCCGGTATTCGGGCCAAACGGGCTCGAATACAGCGGGGTAGCGCTACGCGAATGGCACGGTCGGCCGCCGCATCGCCGGCGTCGTCCGAGTCGAAAAGAAAGATCACTTCGTCAGTGTAGCGCCGCAGAAGATCCACCTGAGCGTCCGTCAATGCCGTGCCGAGCGTCGCCACCGCCTCCGGGAAACCGGCCTGAACGACTGCCAAGCAGTCGGTGTAGCCCTCGACCACCACGGCGCGCCCGCGTTCGCCCATCGCCGAGCGGGCCTGGTCGATTCCGTACAGGCCGCGGCCCTTGTCGAACAGCGCCGTCTGTCGCGTGTTGAGGTACTTGGCCCGATCGTCTCCCAAGGTCCGTCCGCCGAAGCCCACGACCCGGCCTGTCGCATCACGAATCGGGAACATGAGGCGATTGCGGAAGGTCTCGTATTGCCGGCCGTCCTCGCTTTGGCGGATCAGGTCGGCGGCCGTGAGCAGCGCCGGGCTGATGTTCGCCCGTTGCGCCGCTTGCAGAACGGAGCCGTCACCGTCCGTGGCGAGCCCGAGCCCGAACTGCTGGCTGATTCCCTCCGAGAACCCCCGATTTCGCACGTAGTCGCGCGCCGTTCGGCCAATCGTCTCGCTTTCCAGGTTCCTGCGAAAATGCTGGAGTGCCCAGTCGTTGGCTCTGGCGATATCCGTCCGATCCGCGCCTGTGCCACCGCCGCTCCGGGAGCCCGATGCACCTAGCTCGATACCGGCGCGGTCGGCCAGCATCCGGAACGCTTCCGCAAAACTTACATTCTCCCTGTGTTGAACGAAGGAGAAGACATCGACACCCTTGCCGCAACCGAAACACTTGAAGATCCCGAGTTCGGGGCTGACCGTAAAAGAAGGGGTCTTTTCCGAATGGAACGGGCACAGGCCTTTGAAGCGCTTGCCGGTCCGCTTGAGGCGCACGTGCTCTGACGCGATGGTCACAATGTCCACGCGATCAGTGATCTGCCTTTTTTTAAGCTCGAAGTCGTGCAATGACGTGACGAACCCTCAGCGGTAAACCGACACTCCAACCACCCG
The DNA here is from genome assembly GCA_029260055.1 of Phycisphaerae bacterium. Classification (GTDB taxonomy): domain Bacteria; phylum Planctomycetota; class Phycisphaerae; order UBA1845; family UBA1845; genus JADFOB01. The sequence continues at coordinate 14,224 of JAJDDX010000329.1, read as the reverse complement.
CCAAACGGGGGATGCCCCGTGCCGATTGCCACCAAAACTGAATGTAGTAAATTCGCAGCTTAGTAAACAGAAGTCCCAGTCGTACCAAGTATACACCACGTTTCTCGGACGGTCAAATTCCGAACCGCATGTGGCGTCGAGACTTGTGACTTTTTCGGGCGGTGTTGCGCCGTCTCCGCGACGGACTAACGCCGCGTGTAGCGGCCTCGGTAACCGAGGAAGTTTAGGAAGACGTCCTGGGACAGCACCGGGACCGACAGCGCCTTGGCAGTTTCTACTGTGTCAACGTAACCCTGCCACGCCACACGATCCGCTTCCACGCGCCTGAGTTGCTCCGGTGAGAGGTCACGACGTGCGGTATCCCTCGGCCGGCGCGGCGGAGCGCCGAGCACCACGAAGTCCGTCATCGCGTTAAGCTCACCGGCGACACTGCCGCCCCATTCCGTGATCAGCGCCTCGACGACCGAAGGGCCGCCGGGATCGGCGAGCCCGTCCCGGTTCAAGTCGAATTCGCCGACGACCCGGAAAGCCTGCGGGCGCGACGGGTCGTAGATCGGGTTCGCCACCAGGTCGCCTTCGAGAATCAACTCATTCGGCGCGACGCGGACGATCTTACACTCCGCGGAAGAGTCGGAAATCGACACGACTTCAATCTGGGCCTTCGAACGACCGTCCGCGGGCACGCCGTCGTCCGACGCATACACCGCAAACTGGAGCCCGAGCGTCAGGCGGTCATCCGCGCCGAGATCGATGTACACCACACCGTCGCCGGGCACAGCCGTCAGCACCATGCCGTCGGGCTGTCGCGCTGTCGCCAGCGCCTCCGGGCCGATGAGCAACGCCCCGAACTTCTGTTCCTGCACGCTGAAGCGCTGCCGAAGGTCCGCCAGGTCGCGTTCGAGCTGGGCACTTCGAAGCCGTTCGTCCTTGAGGTCCTTGTCGTCAAGCCCACGGCGCCTCTCGAAGTCGCTTTCCAACTCCGCGACCCGATCGTCACGCTCTCGGCGGTACGTCGTGTGATCCGCCTCCGCCTTCGCGAGTTGGCCGGCGAGTTCCGCCGCGCGGGCTTCGAAGTCGACTTGCTGGTCGTTCTTCTCTTTCTGCAAAGCCCGAATCTCGTTATCGAGCGACTCGATCCGTTCGTTGGCCGCCGTCAGTTGACTGCCGTGTGCCTTGAGGGCCGCGTACAATGTGGTCACGCCGTCAATCAGTGACACGTCCCCGAGTTGGCCCCTGCCCGTCAGCAGTCCGTCGCGACCGATGTCCTGATACAGCTTGTCACGCTTGGTTCGAACCGCCGTCGGATCGTCGTTCTCGTCTCCGCTGGCGAGTTGAGCCGTCTCTCGCCGAGCCCCTTCGAGGATTCCAACCGCGGTGTGGTTCTCGTCGGCCGGCTTGATCAGGTCGATCGACCGCTGCTCCGCCGCGCTGGCGAGCCGCTTGTTCGCCCGCTCGAGATCGTCGCTCCGGCTGACCAGATCCTCCTGTCCCGTGTAGAGCACAATGAGGAAGACGGTCGACGTAAGCCACAACGCGGCGAAGATGATCATCCAAACCGTGATCGCGCTGGCACTTTGCTGTGATGCCCTGGCCATATTCCGATTCTCTCCAACAGCCTGTCGGCGTTATCAGTGTGAGGGATACCGTTTCGAGGCCGGTATCAGCGAGCGAAGCTCTACCGACCCCGTGCAGGCGCCAAGCTCCATGGTAGGACAGGGTCCACATCAACTCCTCGATGACAGCGCCCGCTTGCGGCGCAGCTACCCCGTCTCTTAAGCAGCGGGCCGGATTGTTGAGGATTACCGTCAGGGTGTCAAGGCGGGCGGGGGGCGGCGGCAGCCGGCGCGTCGGGGGCTCCGCCGCGTCGACAGGGCTCTTAGTCCGAGAACTTTCGGATGATCAGCGTGTTGTTCTGGCCCCCGAACCCGAAACTATTGGAAAGTGCGGCCTGAACACCCAGCTTCCGCGGCTCGTTCGGGACGTAGTCCAGGTCGCAATTCGGGTCCGGCTCCTTGTAGTTGATGGTCGGGGGGACGATGCCGTCGCGAATGGCCAGGACGCACGTGATCAATTCGACGGCACCGGCGGCTGCGATCAGGTGGCCCACCATGCTCTTGATGCTGCTGATGGCCACCTTCTTAGCCAAATCGCCGAACACTTGCCTCACCGCGAGCGTCTCGATCTTGTCGTTTTCCTTCGTGCTCGTGCCGTGGGCCGATACGTAATCGATGTGCTCCGGGCCGAGCCCGGCGCTATCCAGCGCGGCGCGCATCGAGGCGACGGGGCCGCGACCGTCCTCGTGGATGTCCGTGATCCGGAAGGCATCCGCCGTCGACCCGAACCCCACCAACTCAGCCAGAATCGGGGCTCCCCGTCGGCGGGCGTGCTCCAGTTCCTCGAGGATCAGGACGCCACACCCCTCTCCGAGCACGAATCCGTCGCGAGTCCGGTCGAAAGGCCGCGACGCGGTCAGGCACGAGTCGTTCCGTGTCGAAAGCGCGGTAAGCAGGTTGAACCCGGTCACGCCCAGCGGGTGGATCATGCTGTGCGTGCCTCCGGAGACCATCACGTCCGCATCGCCGTACCGAATGACGGCGGCCGCCTCTCCGATGGCCTGGGTGCTCGCGGCACAGGCCGTCAGCGTGTTGAGGCTGGGACCCTGAGCCTTGAATTGGACGGCCAGGTGCCCGGCGGCCAGGTTGGGGTCCTGCTCCAGTTCCTTCGTCGGATCGAGCACCCTCATACCCGTTTCGGCCCAACGAACCGTATCGAGCCGCTCGACCTCGCCCTCCGCGTTGCGGCATCCCGCCAGCGCGGCTGCCGCGAACGAGCCGAAGTCCAGCGGTCCCTCACCGCCCCCGAGATAGACGCCGACACGCGTCCGGTCGAGCAGGGTGTAGCCGTCAAGCACGGCGGAACGCCAGGCCATCATCCCGGCGGCGAGGGCGAATCGCGAGTTTCGACTCGCACCCTCGTGGGCGGCGGCGTCGGCGCCGAGGAAATCCTCGAGCGAGAACGGCTTTACCTGCGCGGAGAACGTCGAGGGAAATGTGCTCGCGTCGAACAGGGTCGTCGCCGCGACTCCACTTTCGCCGCGAAGAATGCGCTGCCACACGTCTTCGATCGTATTGCCGAGCGGCGTGACCCAGCCCATTCCGCTTATGACTACGCGACGTTCCACTTCGTTACTCCTCAAACCGCCGGACGAGCAACGCCGCGCATTGTCCGCCGGCCAGCGCATAGCCGGTCGTGATGGCCTCGGTGATGTGGGCGTCTATCGGGTCGTCCTGCACGAAACGGAAGCGAGACGACGGATCAGCCTTGTCGGTGTTGAGCGAGGGGGGCACGGTGTTCCGATGCATCGCCATCACCATCGCCGCGAAATCAATGGCGCCCGTCCCCGCTCCGTTGTTGCCGAGGGCTCCGCGTGTCGTCATCGCGGGAATGTCGGGGAGTCCGTCGCCGAACACCTGGTTCCAGCCGGCCGCCTCCGACCGGTCGTACCGCTCGATACCCATGCCGAGGGGAGCCGCGAGTCCGATTCGGTCGACGCCCGACCCTGCATCGGCGATGGCCTTCTGAAGAGCCAAGGCGATCCCGTTCCCGTCGGGGTCGGGGCCGTCCCAGGCGTGTACGTTGCTACTGGCACCAAAACCCGCGAGTTCGGCGTAAATCCTGGCGCCGCGGTCGCGCGCATGGTCGAGCGATTCGAGGATGACCAGCCCGCCGCCCTCGGAAGCTACCGTGCCCGCCATCGACGCATGGAAGGGGCGGCACGCATGTTCGGGGTCCGCGTTGCTGTCGGTGTTGAGGCGGTCGCACAGCGTCGGTCTGGCCATCGCCATCGGGTTGACCTTGCTCTCGGCTCCGCCGCAGACGCACACATCCGCATCGCCGCGGGCGATGGTTCGTGCCGCTTCGCCTATCGCCAGGTGGCTCGAAGCTTCACCGCATGTGATGGTATTCGACGGCGCCTGAGCGTCGTGAACGATTGTGAGGTGACAGGCCAGCATATTCGGCAGGAACTTGAGCAGCCAAAGCGGCGTCAAGGCACTTATACCTTTGTTTACCCCTCCGGCGCCCCATAGGGCGAGACTGAAGTTCCCATCCGCGTCGGCGGAAGTGGCCAGCGCACCACCGAGTTCGGTCAGGTCGGGGCAGATCAAACCGGCGCCGATGTTGGCTCCGAAGCGTGTACTGATGACATTCGGCGGACCGCTCGCTTCGCCGCGATCGATGATACACTTCGTATCGAGGCCGGCGTCCGTGACCGCGTGGTACGCCGCGACCACGGCTATCTTGATGTCGCGCGCCATGACTTTGGCGCTCTTGCGATAGCTTTTGGGAATGTGATCGCCGAGCGAGAAGGCCGGAAGCTCACCGGCGACTTGCGAAGGAAGGCCGGACGGATCGAACAGCTCCGCACGCTTGATCCCGCACTCCTTGCGGATCAACGCGTCCCAGAACGGCTCGATCCCGATGCCGATCGGTGTCGAGACGCCGAGCCCCGTGACCACTACACGCCGTTTGCCCGCCATCACTCGCCTGACTCCCCACGAGGGCCGCCCGCGCGGAATTCGGCTAGCAGATCCACGAACTGGTCGGTGAACACGAAATTATGGTCCGGAAGGCCCAACGTCTGCTCCGCCTGGTTCACGTGGGAGAAGATCAGGTCAACGCGCCCGACCTTCACGCCGTTTTTCAGCACCGTGCCGGTGGTCATCGCCGCACGCTCGTCGATCGACTCGATCTCGGCGTCGTAACGAAGTTGGTCCCCCGGGCCGGCGTAGTCCTCAAACTCAGCCACCCTGATTTTAGCGAGAATGACGTTCTCTGCGAACCCCCGGGCTTCGCCCACCAGAATACCCGCCGTTTGCGCCATGCCCTCGATCATGAGGCTGGGCGGGAGAATCGGGTGGCCCGGCACGTGATCGTGAAGGTGATCCTCGGCGAGGGTGACGTTCTTGACCGCTGAGGCGCGCGAGCCCGACACGAAGTCGACAAAGGTGTCAATCCAAATCCATCGCATGTCGGAGCGGTCGCGCGCTTCGATGCCGCGGGCGACCGGCGTGACCACCCGCCTGCGGCGTGTTTACGCAGCCTCGAGCTTGATTTCGACGTAGTTAACGATCGTGCTGACTGTGATCAGATCAAACACCTTCGACACGACGGCGTTCTGCTCGAATTGCGTGAAGTCAGCGTGAGGCATGGCTGCCTTGAGCTTGTCGAGCCCCGTCGGCGTCATTCGGTCCTCGTCGACATACTCCGGGTTGTTCAGGATGTCTTCCGGGAACAACTCGCCCTTCGGAATCTTGATCGAGAATTCCTTCTCTAGCCGAAAGACGATGTCGAGGAAATCGATGCTTTCCGCGCCCAAATCGCCCTGAAGCGTCGCCTCGGGCGAAACCTCATCGTCGTCGACGCCCAGAGCTTCGGTGAGCACGGCACGGACCTTGGAAAACACTTCGTCGCGGCTCGGAGCCATTCCCTTTTGACCTCCTAATCAATCCCACGGGGCTCATCGAACGTGTCGGCCCCCGCCGGGTGGTTCCCAATCAATGCTCAGTCCTGGCTCAGTCCCGCAGCAGGGCGAATCGGGCCCGCGCATCCGACGCGATGCGATCGTCGGCAGGGGGGCTTCCACCCTCGTGAGACCCGGGAAGGGCGTGGGTCAGGCTGAAACGCGCCCGCACCACCTCGTCCCGATGGCAATACCCTACACCTGAGAAATCGCTTCCGTCGTGCGCCAACCGACGACAGGTGACTTCCAGCCTGAGCACATTACCCGGCTTGACAAAGCTCTTGTATGTTACGTTCTTTGCGCTGCGGAGCAAGATCACGTTCGGCGCGAAATCCAAGGCCTCGCGAACGAGCCAAGCGCCCGCCTCAGCCATCGCCTCCAACATCAACACCCCCGGAAGCACCGGGAAAGTCGGAAAATGGTCCGCAAGGTACTCTTCCGCCAACGAAACCGCCTTGACCGCGACGATTCGTTTCGCGGATTCGATCTCCAGGATACGATCAACCAACGCGAACTTCATGGATGCGATCGACTCGTTTCGGACTGACTGGATCGCCGTTTCATCGCTGGTTTCACACGGCATCACATCGGCCGGCGAGGCACTCGTCCCGTCGGTTGTTTTGGGGGAATACACGCGAACCGCTCGTCTGGCAAGGCCCCGCCGACACGAGAAAGGCCCGCTCCGGAAAATCACAGGGGAGCCTGCGGCCCTCGATTCGCCCCCGGCTCTACCATTCGAAGTGGCTGGAAAGGCCGCCTCGAAGCGGCTTCTTCCGCTTTTTGGGCTTCAGCGGCTCCGCGTGCGCCGGCGGCTCAGCCGCCGACGCCTCCGGAGCGTTGACGGCCTTGATCGACAGCGAGATGCGCCGGTTTTCCTGGTCGACGCCCAGTACGCGCGTCTCGATTTCCTGCCCCGGCTGAACCACTTCGCTGCAAGTATTGATCCTGCGGTCGGCCATCTCCGAAATGTGGATCAAACCTTCCACGCCCGGCGCCAACTCGACAAACGCGCCGAAATCGGCCAGACGCGTGACCTTGCCGGTCACGAGCGATTGGGCCTCGAAGGTCTCCAGGACGCCGCCCCAGGGGTCGGCCTGGGCCTGCTTCATGCTGACGGCGATACGTTCCTTGTCTGCCTCGACGCGGATGACGACGGCGTCCACCATCTCGCCGACCGACACCACGTCGGACGGATGCTTCACGCGGCTCCATCCCATTTCGGAGATCGGAATCAGCGCTTCGATCCCCGGTTCGAGCTCGGCAAAAGCCCCGAAGTCGGCAAGACGGACGACACGTGCCTTCAACGACGTTCCGGACGGAAACCGATCTTCGACGCCGACCCAGGGATTGGGCAGCGCTTGCTTGAGCCCGAGCGAAATCCGGTTGCGCTTCTTGTCGACCTTGAGGACTTGCACGTCGACTTCCTGCCCCTGCGACAGCACGTCGGTGACTTTCTCGACGTTGCCCCAACTCAGGTCGCGAATGTGCACGAGGCCATCCACGCCACCGATGTCGACGAAGGCGCCGAAGTCCATGATGTTGCTGACCACCCCATGGCGGGTCTGCCCGACCGCGAGGTCGGCCAGCACTTCGTCACGGTCCGCTTCGCGCTTCTGTTCCATGAACTTGCGGCGGCTGACCAGGATGTTCTTCCCGCGTTTGTTCAACTCCATGACCTGGACCTGGACGACCTCGTTGAGCAGCACGGAGATGTCCTTCATCGGTATCAGGTCGGTCTGAGAGGCGGGCATGAAGCCGCGAATGCCGTTTAGGTTGACCTCGAGGCCGCCCTTGATCAGCCCGGTGACGCGCCCTTGGACGGTCTGGCCGACTTCGAGCGTTTCCCAGGCGGCCTTCCGGATCGCGCCCTCGCGATAGATCACCATCAGACCGGCCTGCTCGTCGAACCGATCCATCACGACGTCGATTTGTTGGCCGACCTCGGGCAGCTCGCCCTCCTTGAACTCCGCTTTGGGCAGGGCGCCTTGAGATTTCGCGTCAAACTCGATGAATATCTCGTCATCGGAGACGCCCGCGACCGTGCCGGTCAGCTTGTCGCCGCGATTGGCCGCCCGAGCCGGTGTGCCGACTGAGGAAGGCATACCCGGCGTGGGCCCGCAGAGTTCAGCCAGGTCGCCTTGGTCCATCGAGGCCATGGCAGCCTCGACTTCACGGTCGATGGCGTCCATCGACGGCGTGTCGGGCTCTGGCGTGGCGGGGGCATCCGCCTGCTGGGGAGTCGGTGGGGAAGCTGGAGCCGGTTCGTTGAGCGAGCCGTCATCCGGCCCGCTGGCATTGGGCACGTCAGTCATATCAACACATAACCTAGCTAGGGTCGCACCTACCGCGGATTCCCAAGCGGCTCGCAGGGCGAACCCCGAAACGAAGTGCGAAAACGCTACATCAGGGGTAGCTAGCGCGATTTGGCGTTCCCGGTACGGTGCGGGGACGGCCTACGCTCGCGTTGGACACCGGGTTCATTTCTATCTATCTCGTTCGCTCAAGTCAAGCACCGGAGCCCCGAGCCCACGCAGCCGGCGGCGCGTCGGGTCGGCACATATGGTACCGGCTTTCGCATGCTCCAGCGCATCCCCGCGCGCCGGAACCGCAAGGCATGCGCGGGGTCGGGGGAAGGTGCCGCACGCGCCGCCGGGCCGTTCCACCACCGAACGCACCGTACCCGCGAGCCGTCGCGAACGTCCGACTTGCGCCCATCGTGCCGCGCTCGCGTCCGAGAAGCTCGTCCGCTCCTCGGTACGGCCACACTGTAATGCTCGGGCAGTTCGAGAAGGCCGATCAGGTGTTATTATGGGACGTTTTCGACAGGTCGCCGAAGTCACTCCTTTCCGCCCTGATGCATGCGAAAATGGGGATTTCCCTTGCCAGTTCAGGTGGTTCTGCACTATATTGACCGTGTTGTTATCGGGAGCCTGATCGATTCGGAGGCGGAATAGAAGGCGACGGCTTCCTGCCCAACGCGGCTGCTGCGCGCGTGATGTGCGCGGCGGCTGATCCACGGCACTCCTCCTCCGAAACGTTATTAGTTGTGCGCGCTTATTGCCACTGCTATGGCACAAGTGGTGCGCGCACGCGGTAGTTGTTGTTTACGGGTGACTCTTAAGCATGCGGCTTCGCGCGGTCATGACCTGGGCGTGTGGGGCGGGCTCGCTGTGAAGGTCCACGTAAGAGGGGGTATTGAGCGATGGCATTAGTCCACTCGCGCGTTAGGTTTCATCGATTCCATCTGTTCGCGACGGCTCTGGCGATTTGCGTCACCATAGCCGGAGTCGCCCAGGGGCAGCCGTGCCCGGACGGTTCGTCGCCGGACAGCGGGCATGTCGACTTCAAGCAGGCCGCCAACGAGGACCCGGTCCTCGGCGACGCGCACTGGATAGGGTCGATCCTCCAGCACAACAACTCGCGCTATTTCGAGGGCATGTCCACGCCCCAGCGCGTCATCCTCACGGACATTGCGTCCGAGAGCGGCGACAACCACGACCTCACATTCGAGCACCTGACCCGGAAAGGCACGCATCACGCGTACGACTTCCTGACTTCGTGGGATCAGGCGTTCGACGCGGCCAACCTGATAGCGCCGGGGCAGGGGCTGTTGACCAATCTGATTGCCGACGCGTGCGGCCCGGAGATGGGCCCCCACGCCTCGACGGCAATCTGCAATGCCTTGCGTACCGGTGGAAACGCAGTCAGCGTAGACATCCCCGATACGATGGGGTCCGTCTTGGGTCACTCGATTGATTCGCGGATCACGGCCTACGAGGCCTCACTCGGCAACCGAACGCTGACGATTTACGGAAACCAGCCCATCACAGCCGCCTCGCTTTCCTTCGACGGCTTCTCCGGTAGCGGCGACAAGAAGGCCAACTACACCCTGTATTGGACATCTGCGTCTGACCAGATACTGATCGAGTTCGGTGGCCACCTCGCCGTCGGCGAGGACAACGGCGCCGGCTCGGGCATCGGCTACGGCACGGGGAACGGCTCCGGTTCTATCTCGGGCGGCCCGTTCCACATCGAACTCGATGATCTGGACGATCACTCGACCGGCAGCCAGGACAATCAGATCATGGGGTCGTCGATCGTCCAGCCGTTCTGCTCGGGTGCCACCGAGCCGGGCGGCGCCTGCGACGACAACGATGACTGCACAGTCGATACCTGCGACGAGGTGACCGAGACGTGCGGCCACGAGCCGATCAGTTGCGATGACGGCGACGCCTGCACGACCGATACCTGTGAGCCGTGCGACGGCTGCCACCACGAGTCGATCTCGTGTGACGACGGCAACGCCTGCACGGACGATTCCTGTGATCCTGCCACGGGCTGCGTCAGCACGACGACCACATGCGACGACTCCACCGTCTGCACGACGGATTCCTGCAACCCGGCGACGGGCTGCGTCTACGATCCGATCACATGCGACGACGGCAACGGCTGCACGACCGACACGTGCGATCCGGTCACCGGTTGTTCGAGCACGCCGTCCGATTGCGACGACGGCGACTCATGCACGACGGATTCGTGCGTGGGTGGCTCGTGCGTCAACACGCCGATGGTTTGTGACGACGGCGACCCCTGCACCTACGACTACTGCCACAACGGTGCGTGCCAGGCCAAGCCGACCACGTGCGATGACGGGAACGACTGCACCGACGACACGTGCGACCCGGCCACGGGATGTGTATTCACCACGACCGATTGCGACGACGGCAACCCGTGTACCGATGACGGGTGCGACCCGTCCGGCGGCTGCACCCACACGCCGACCGTGTGCGACGACGGTAACGCCTGCACCGACGACACCTGCGACCCGGCCACGGGCTGCGAGGCCACGCCCGTCAATTGCGACGACGGCAACTTGTGTACCGACGACATCTGCGTGGCCGGTGTATGCGAGCATCCGCCCGTCGACTGTCCGGACGGCCAGCAGTGCGACCCGACGGACGGCCTCTGCAAGGAGTGCTTCCCGACGCAGGACTGCCCGCCGGTGGACATCGTCTTCGTCATGGATACGTCGGGCTCGATGCAGAACGACGGCGAGGCGCTGTGTAACTCGATCGACGCGGTCGTGGCCGATCTCGCGGGCCAGGGCATCACGCTGAACCACGACATTCTGGCGATCGCCCCGATCTCCAACAGTAACATCTTCTCGTGCCAGACTTCGAGCGACACTGTGGAGGTCCTGCTTGGCACCGGCGTGCCGGGCGATCCGGACGGCTGCCCCGGCGACCTGCTGGGCAACGGCAACAGCAACCGAGACGAGAACTGGGGTCCCGCCACGGCGATCGTGTCGGAGCGTTATCCCTGGACGCCCGGTGCGGTGCGCATCATCGTGCCCATCAGCGACGAAGGCGCGTGTCTGGGGTCGAGCAGCAACGGCTGCAACGATCCCGGTAGCGACCGCGACGCGGTAACGAACGCGATTGCGATCGCGGTCTCGCACAATGTGACCGTTTCGCCGATTACGGCTAACGGTTCGAGCAGTTGCGTGATTGCCTTGGCTCAGGACATGGCAGCCGGCACCGGCGGCACGTGGCATCCGTCGACCGATCCCGATGTCGACCTGGCTGCGTCCATCGCCGACATCGTCACGGTCGCTTGCGCGACTTCGGATCAGTGCGACGATTCGGACGCCTGCACCGAGTTCGACACATGCGTCGCCGGCTTCTGCGAAGGCACGCCGATCAACTGTGACGACTCGGATGCTTGTACGGCTGATGCCTGCGACCCGATCACGGGTTGTGCGAATACGCCGATCGACTGCGACGATAGCAGCGCCTGCACGACGGACTCCTGCGACACGCTGACCGGTTGCGTCAACGCACCGGTCAACTGTGACGACGGCACGGTCTGCACGACGGACTCGTGCGATCCCGCGACGGGCTGCGCGAACACGCCGGTCGATTGCGATGATCTCGACGCCTGCACGATCGACACCTGCGATCCGGTCACCGGCTGTGCGAACACGCCGATGGACTGCGACGACCTGGACCCCTGTACGATTGACACCTGCGTGAACGGCTCGTGCGTCAACACGCCGGTCGTCTGTGATGATGCTGATGCTTGTACGGACGACGCCTGCGTCGCCGGTACATGCGTATTCACGCCGGTCACTTGTGACGACGGCAGCGCGTGCACGAACGACACCTGCGACCCGGCCACTGGTTGCGTCTATACCAGCTTTAGTTGTGACGACTCGAACGCCTGCACCGATGATTCGTGCGACCCGGTCTATGGCTGCGTCAACGCGTCGATCGCATGCAACGACTCCGGTGACTGCACGACCGACAGTTGTGAGCCGGGCACCGGCTGCGTCTTTACGCCGATCAACTGCGACGACGCCGACCCGTGCACGGACGATTCGTGCGTCGGCGGCGTGTGTCAGCACGTGCCGATCGTCTGCGACGACGGCAGCGCTTGCACCACCGACGCCTGCGTCAACGGGGCTTGCGTCTTCACGCCGATCAGTTGCGATGACACCGATGCCTGCACAGCCGACAGTTGCGATCCGGCGACGGGTTGCGTCAATAGCACGATCAGTTGCGATGACGGCAGCGCCTGCACGGCGGATAGCTGCGACACCGCGACGGGTTGCGTCAACACGACGATCAGTTGTGACGACTCGAACGCCTGTACAGCCGACAGCTGCGACCCGGCGACGGGTTGCGTCAACACGGCGATCACATGCGACGACAGCACGGTCTGCACGACCGATACGTGCGACCCGGCCACGGGCTGTGTCTTTACACCGATCGGTTGCGACGACGGCGTGGCCTGCACGGTGGACACTTGCGACGCGGTCAACGGCTGCGTCTACACGCCGGATGACTCCGCCTGTCAGAACGGCCTGTTCTGCGACGGCGAGGAGATCTGCGACCCGACCCAGGATTGCATCGACGGGGCCGACCCGTGCGTCCTTCCGCTGCTGTGCAACGAGATCACCGACGAGTGTGTCGAGTGCCTGTCCGATGCCGACTGCGACGACGGCGACGCCTGCAACGGCGACGAGACTTGTGACGGAGCCGGCAACTGCCAGCCCGGCACGCCGCTGAACTGTGACGACGGCAGTGCCTGCACCGCGGATAGCTGCGACCCGGCGACGGGTTGCGTCAACACAACGATCACTTGCGACGACAGCAGTGCCTGCACGACCGACACGTGCGATCCGGCGACGGGCTGCGTCTTCACGACGATCAGTTGCGACGACACCAACGCCTGTACCGCAGATAGCTGCGACCCGGCGACCGGTTGTGTCAACACAACGATCAGTTGCGATGACACCAACGCCTGCACGGCGGATAGCTGTGATCCGGCCACCGGTTGCGTCAACACGACGATCAGTTGTGACGACACCAACGCCTGCACCGACGACACCTGCGATCCAGCCACCGGGTGCGTCAACACGACGGTTACATGCGATGACAACACCGTCTGCACGACCGATACGTGTGACCCGGCCACCGGCTGCGTCTACACGCCGATCAGTTGTGACGACGGCGTGGACTGCACCGTGGACTCGTGCCACCCGGTCACCGGTTGCGCGCACAGTCCGGACAACCTGTCGTGTCAGAACGGCCTGTTCTGCGACGGCGAAGAGGTGTGCGACATCACAAGTGGTTGCATCGACAGCACCGATCCGTGCGTCCTGCCGCTACAGTGCGACGAGGTGAACGACCGATGCGTCGACTGCCTGTACGACTGGGAATGCGACGACGGCAACACCTGTAACGGCGACGAGGTCTGCGGGTCGGCCGGCACGTGTGAGCCCGGCACGCCGCTGAACTGCGACGACTCCAACGCTTGCACCGATGACGCCTGCGACCCGGTCGGCGGCTGCTCTAACACGCCGATCACCTGTAATGACGGCAACGCCTGCACGACGGACACGTGCGACCCGGCGACAGGATGCGTCTTTACGCCGATCGACGTGCCGACCGCGTGCGACGACGGCAGCGCCTGCACGACCGACACGTGCGACCCGGCCACGGGCTGCGTCAACACGACGATCAGTTGTGATGACAGCAGTGAATGCACGACCGACACGTGCGACCCGGCCACGGGCTGTGTGAACACCACGATCAGTTGTGACGACAGCAGCGAGTGCACCACGGACACGTGTGATCCAGCCACCGGCTGCGTCAACACGACGATCACGTGTGACGACAGCAGCGAATGCACGACGGACACGTGTGATCCGGCGACCGGCTGTGTGTTCACGACGATCACCTGCGACGACAGCAGCGAGTGTACGACGGACACGTGTGACCCGGCCACCGGCTGCGTGTTTACGACCGTCGATTGCGACGACGCCAGTGAATGCACGACCGACTCGTGCGACCCGGCCACGGGCTGTGTGAACACCACGATCAGTTGTGATGATTCGAGCGAGTGCACGACGGATACGTGCGATCCGGCGACGGGCTGCGTGAACACGACGATCAGTTGCGACGACGCCAGCGAGTGTACGACCGATACGTGTGATCCGGCCACCGGCTGCGTCAACACGACGATCAGTTGCGACGATTCGAGCGAGTGCACGACGGACACTTGCGACCCGGCGACGGGCTGCGTCTTCACGACCGTCGATTGCGACGACGCCAGTGAATGCACGACCGACTCGTGCGACCCGGCCACGGGCTGTGTGAACACCACGATCAGTTGTGATGATTCGAGCGAGTGCACGACGGA
>JAJDDX010000328.1 GCA_029260055.1 Phycisphaerae bacterium | reverse complement strand
CATCACACGGCACATGGATGTCGATAAGGTTGCCTTCACCGGCAGCACTGAGGTCGGCAAGGAGATCATGAAGGCCTCGGCGGAGACGAACCTCAAGCGCGTGACACTCGAACTCGGCGGCAAGAGCCCGAACATCGTCTTCGCCGACGCGGACCTCGACGCCGCCGCCAAGTTCGCCTACCACGCGTTGTTCTTCAATATGGGGCAGTGCTGCTGTGCGGGTTCGCGGCTGATGGTCGAGGACTCGGTGTACGATCAGGTCATGGAGACGGTAACCGCGATCGCCAAGAAGCAGCGCATCGGTGATCCGTTCGACAAGGGTACAACGCAGGGCCCACAGGTCTCGAAAGAGCAGCACGACCGCATTCTGAGCTACATCGAAACGGGCAAAAAGGAAGGCGCAACGTGTGCGACCGGCGGATCGAAGGTCGACCGCGCGGGCTACTTTGTCGAGCCGACCGTGTTCGAGAACGTCAAGGACGACATGACCATCGCCAAGGAAGAGATCTTCGGCCCGGTCCTCAGCGTCATGAAGTTCTCCGACGTGGACGACTGCCTGAAGCGGGCGAACAACACCATGTACGGCCTGGCGGCGGGCGTGTGGACGAGGGACATCAACAAGGCGAATCGCATGGCGGCGGAGCTCAAGGCCGGCACGGTCTGGATCAACTGCTACAACGTGTTCGACGCGACAGCGCCTTTCGGCGGTTTCAAAATGAGCGGCCTGGGTCGTGAGCTCGGCGAGTACGGGCTTTCGAACTACACCGAGGTCAAGACGGTTGTAACTGGGATCGGCAAGTAGCGCGGCACGTGTTGTCGCACTGTCATGGCTCAACTGATGGGTGGCATGGGCAAGCGGTAGCTTGCCCGTGAGCGGGTCCTTAGGCACGGGGCGGGTGGCCCACCTCCTTTGGAGGTGGGGGAGGCGATGCTCACCAGCCGTTGGCGTCGAAAGATGGCGCGGCTCCGGAACGCCTGTCATCGTCTCCCCCATGTCCAAAGGACTTGGGCCACCCCGGTAAGCCCATCGGCTGTGATGGAGCGCGGCACTAGGAGTACGGTGGAGGTTTTGAAGTATGTCGAAGTGTGTGGTGTGGCTCGCGTGCGCGTCGGTGGCGTTGGCGACAGGATGTTCCGATCCGAACGCATCGGCTCGGCGACAGGTTGATGAGGGTCCGGCGCCTGAAACAAACGCGGCAAGCGCAGCCGAGCCCGTGGCGGAATGCTCGCGCGAATCGACGGACTGTTACTTCAACGGCGAGCGCAACGTGGTGCTCGAGGAGCACCCCCATCGTCCGGGATGTGGGCATGCCTGGGACGGCGAGCACTGGCTGGCCGTCGTGCCGTGCAATCCGCTTCACGAGGATTCGCACCGCTGCACGGTGGACTGCCAGAACCACTATCGTCATCACGATAAGATCGTGTCGATCTACGGGCACAAGCACGCGGCCGGGTGCGGTCACCTGTGGGATGATGAAAACTGGTTGCGTATCGCCAAACCGCATGAGGACCCGAACCACCCGGATTTCGGCAAGACACCGGAAGAGGAGGAAAGGGCCGAGCCGATCCGGCTGTCGGATTAGGTAAATGTTAGGATTCTCTTCTTGACAGCACGCCCGGTTCCGTCGACCCTGACGCTCGGTTTGACGAGGCCTCTTAGCAAGGGAGTGAGGCGGCCGTATGGAGGCGGTGATCTGCGGCATTGATCCGGGGCTCGGCACGACCGGGTACGCGGTGCTGAGATGCGCCGGCGATTCGGCGTCGGTGATCGACGCCGGGGTGTGTCGCTTTGATGCGAATCAGCCGCTGGCGCGACGGCTCGTCGCCGTCAGATCCGACCTGGCAACCATCTTCGACGAACACCGCCCCGAGTGCGTAGCCGTCGAAGAACTCTATTCTCACTACAAGCATCCGAAGACTTCGATCCTGATGGGGCACGCCCGCGGTGTGATCCTGATGGCCGCCGCGGAAGCCGGGGCGGAGGTTCGAAGCTACGCTGCGACCCGGATCAAGCGGTTTCTGACCGGGCACGGCCGGGCGACCAAGGCACAGATGCAGCGGGCTGTTCAAACGACACTCGGCCTCGCGACACTTCCCGAGCCTGCTGACGTGGCCGACGCCCTGGCGATCGCGCTGTGCGGAGCGGCCGACATGCGCGAGCGTGCAACGGAGGCGGCCGTATGATCGTGCGTCTGACCGGCACGCTGACCGAAGTTGACGAGGAGTCGGTTGTCATTGACCGGGACGGTGTGTCGCGGGAGGTGCTCGTACCGAGGTTCGCGATTCCGGAACTTGCGGCTCATCGCGGGAAGGTCGTGACGCTGCACACACAGGAGTTCCTCGAAGGGAGCATGAGTTCCGGGCCGCTGGTGCCGCGCATGGTCGGGTTCCTTCACCCCGAAGACAGGATGTTCTTTGCGCGTTTCACTGGCGTGAAGGGAATCGGGACCCGCAAGGCGCTGAAAGCGCTGACCGAGCCGGTTCGGCGAATCGCTTCGTGGATCGAATCCGCGGATGGCAAGGCGCTGTCGACGCTGCCGGGCATCGGGCCGCGCGCGGCTGAACTGGTGATCGCCTCTCTAAAGGGCAAACTCAAAGACCTTGCCATGCCGGGCGAGGCGACCATGCCGGTGGACGCCGTGGCGCTATCCCAGCCGCAGCGCGACGCGCTGGAGGTGCTTGTGGCGTGGGGCGATCCGCGTGGCGACGCCGAGCGATGGCTCGAACGTGCTGCGCAGCTCCAGCCCGACCTGGCCTCGCCGGACGAATGGGTGCGCATGGCCTATCGGATCAAGGCGGGCATGGAAGGGTGATGGAGCACTAGCGAGTAGGGACGCATGGCGAGAGATCGGATCATCACGGGTGAAGATCGGGCCGGAGACGCGCCGGTGGATGTGGCGCTGCGCCCGAAGTGTCTCGACGAGATGATCGGACAGGCGGCGGTCCTGGAGAAGCTCGAGATCGCGATGGCGGCCGCCAAGAAACGCGGCGAGCCGCTTGAGCACCTGTTGCTCGACGGTCCGCCGGGATTGGGTAAGACGACGCTCGCCGGCGTGATCGCGAACGAAATGTCGGACAAACCGCCACGCATCACCTCGGGGCCGTCGCTCGCCAAACAGGCGGACCTGATGGCGCTGCTCACGAACCTCGAACGCGGCGAGGTGCTCTTTATCGACGAAATCCACCGGTTGCCCACGGTCGTCGAGGAGTTCCTCTACCCGGCTATGGAGGACTTTCGGGTCGACTTCACGATCGAGGGCGGCCTCGGTGGTCGGGTCGTGAACTTCGCCCTGCGGCAGTTCACGCTGATCGGTGCCACGACGCGGGCCGGCTTGTTGAGTGGAGCCCTGCGCGACCGCTTCGGGCATCGCTATCACCTCGACTTCTACTCGACCGACGACTTGGGCACGATCCTCGAACGGTCGGCCGGCAAGCTCGAATTGAAGGCTGACGACGGTTGCTTCGAGACGATCGCGACCCGCAGCCGCGGCACGCCGCGCGTGGCGAATCGACTGTTGAAACGGGTCCGCGACTACGCCCAGGTACGCGGTGACGGCGTGCTTAATGGCAAGATCGTCGAGGAGGCGCTGGAGATTCAGCAGGTCGATGGGCTCGGGCTGGACGAACTGGACCGCAGCTTCCTCCATGCGCTCATCAAGGTCTACGGCGGCGGGCCGGCCGGCATCGAGGCGATCGCCGCTACCATGGGCCAAGAGCGGGACACCCTGGAGGACTTGGTGGAGCCGTATCTGCTTCAGATCGGCTTCGTCATTCGTACCCGCCAAGGCCGGCAAGCGACGCGTGACGCCTATGCACATCTGCGCATTCCCTTCCCGGAATCCCAAGAAGCGGCGCCCGACGACGAGTCGACCCTGTTTTGAATGGTCGAATCCCGGCCGCGCGTGTATCATCCCGCAGGGGCCGTCGTGGTGCGGCGGCTCAGCGGGAGTTGGGTGCGGGCGACGGTAGCGGTTCATGCAAGTAAAGCTGGCGACAGACCGTGGGTTCTGCTTCGGTGTCGAGGACGCCATCGAAATCGCCGAGGATGCCGTCAATCGGCATGGGGCGGGTGAGGTCGTCGCGTTCGGGCCGGTGATCCACAACAAGCAGGTCGTTCAGAGGCTCGAAGAGGCTGGCCTCGATCAATCGGGCGATCTCGAGACGGTCGATCCCTCCAAAGCGGTGTTGATCCGGTCCCACGGTGCCGGTCCCGAGACGTTCGAGCAGGCCGAGAAGCGCGGGCTCAACATCGTCGACGCGACATGCGTCTTGGTGAAACGCGCTCAAAACGTCGTGAAGCAACTCCACGAGGGCGGCTACCACGTGGTGATGATCGGCGATCCGAATCATCCCGAGGTGCGCGGCGTGATAGGGTACGCGCCGAAGGTAACCGTGATCGATCGCGGCACCGACCTGGCGACGGCGCTGCCGTACCGAGAGCGATTGGGCATCGTCGCCCAGACCACGCACTCGCCCGAGCACGTAGCGAATATGATCGCGGAGATCCTCAAGAGGCCTTATCGCGAGGTCAAAATCGTCAACACGCTGTGCCTGGAGGTGACGCGCCGTCAGGAAGCAGCCATCGCGCTGGCCAAAGAAGTTGACGTGATGTTCGTTTTGGGCGGGCTTCATTCGGCGAACACCAAGGAAGTAGCCCGACTCTGCATCGAGGCCGGCGGCGATACCTACCACCTCGAGACGTGGGACCAGTTTGATCCGTCAATGGTGGAGGGCAAGAAGATCGCCGGCGTGACGGCGGGCGCGTCGACGCCGGAATGGGTGATTACCGAGTTCACCGAGAAGCTCGAGGCGATGTAACCACGGGAAGTTTTTCAAGGACGAATCCGAATGGGCGAGCCGAAACACGTAAACAAACCGATAGTCGTCGACGAGACGCCCGGCAAGAAAGCGTACTGCCAGTGCGGGCTGTCCGTGAACCTGCCATATTGCGACGGAGCCCACAGCCGCGAAGGCACGGGCATCAGCCCGATCCTCTGCGAGATCGAACAAGCGGGCAAGAAGGCCCTCTGCCAGTGCCATCAGAGTGGCGAGGCCCCGTGGTGCGACGGCGCCCACAGCAAGCTCTAGGCGCGGCGCCTCAGTCAGGTACCCTGCCGTGATGAATGCCGTAGATCGTTGCGCTGAGTCAGGATGACCATGTGCTTCTGAGCGTCGTCACATTGTGGTGGCTGTTCTTCTGGACCGCGGTCGGGCTCTGCGCCGGCAGCTTCCTGAACGTGGTGATATACCGCCTGCCGCGCGATCAGTCCCTGCGCTCCCCGCTCTTCTCGGCCTGTCCCTACTGCCGAAGTCGAATCCGCTGGTACGACAACCTTCCCGTGCTGAGCTTCATGATGCTGCGCGGGCGATGCCGTTCCTGCCACGCGCCGATCTCCACCCGCTACGTCGTGATAGAGATCGCGATGGCGCTCGTGGTGCTCATGCTGCTCGACGCGCTGTTCATCGGGCAGGTGCGGTCGGGCCTGAGCGAAAGCCAAGTCGGACTGAACGACCTGCTGGCCTACGATTGGCCGATCCTACTGGCGCATGTGATTCTGTTTGCCTGCATGCTCTCGATGTCTGCCATCGACCTGGAGCACTATTGGGTCGACGTGAGGTTCACGAACCTGGCGACCGCCGCTGGCTTCGTGCTCCACATCGTCTGGGCGCCCCGGGCAGGGGCGGAGTGGATTCGCCCGGACGACACCATGGGCGTGATGTCGCTCTGCGCTGTCGCGGGCCTGGCGATCACCTGGATCGTCGTCGTCTGCCAACCACACATGGATCCCGAGGACTTCGGCGAGGCGGAGCCCGTGCCGGAGGCGATGGTCGGTCCGCAGGATCCGCCCCGTCGGCCCCGCGCGCCGCTTCGGCCGCCGTCCCGCGTGGCCGGTTGGGTCATGGGCTTGCTTCTGGTCGCACTACTTGCCGGCATGTTTCTGACCGAAACTGACCGTTTCGCGCTGAAGCACGCGCCGCGGGCCCTGCTGCCGCTAGCGATGCTCTTCTTACTCATCGTGTCGGAGAGCACGGTGACGCGAACCTCGGATACGCAGATCGTCGAGGCGATCGACGAGGAACGACATAGCGCCCGCAAGATGGTGCTGGAAGAGCTGTTGCTGCTGCTGCCCGCCCTCTTGTTCGCGTTTGTCGGCCTGTGGGTCATGATGGCCTGGGCGGAGGCGCCCGGGCGGGCGCATGAAGCCATGCACAGCCGGATTTACCTGCCGTTCTGCTCGCCGTCGCACGGATGGTCGCCGCTGCTCGGGCTCGCTACGGCCGCAACGGGATACGTGGTGGCCGGTGCGATCGGCTGGGCCGTCAGAATCGTGTTCACGCTGGCCTTCGGCAAGGAGGCGTTCGGTGCCGGCGACATCCACCTGATGGCCGCCGCCGGGTGCATCGCGGGCTGGCCGGTCGTCGTCTTGGGGTTCTTCCTTACGTGCGGGTTGGCACTTGTCGGCTGGGTGCTGACCCTGCCGTTCAAGCGGACGCGAGCCCTTCCCCTGGGTCCTTGGCTGTCCTTTTCGTTCCTGACGGTGGTGATTTTCTACGACGGCATCCTCGCGTTGCCGATCGTGGCACGAACCGTAGACGCCTTCCGGGTGTTGTTTCTCTAAAACTCACAGCACTCGGACGGCGGGAGGCTGCGATGAGTCTTGCATTCAAGCGGTTGAAGGTCTATGTTCGCGTGTCGCTCGTATTCCTGCTCGGCGCGGCGATCGTGCTCGTCCTCTTCATGAACCGTGCCAACAAAGTGGCATTCTGGTTCTTCTGGATTCGCGATAAGGACGAACAGGTCAACGTCGTCTGGCTCATTCTGTGGACGGCTGTCGCGACGCTCGTGTCCTGGTGGGTCTTCGCGTTCGGGTGGGGACTCTGGCGCGACATGCGTGAGGTCAAACGGGCCGAGGCATCCAAGCGAGCCGAAGGCCGACTCGCGGAGCGGGAAGCGGAGATCGACGAACGAGAACGACGCATCGATCGAAAAGTCAAAGAGGCGATAGCGAGCGAAGAGCAGCACGGGGAATAGCAGGCGGTCAGCCGCCGCGCGACAAGGAGAAGCGGGATGTACACACGGATGAGCCTACAAACGGGGCTTGCGGCGCTGCTGATCACGGTGGTTGCCGGTTGCCAAAACACGGAACTTGAGAGCCGTATCACGATGCTCGAGGACACCAACGCCACCCTCACATCGGAACTGAACCGGGCGCAAAACGAGTTGGGCCATGCGAGACAACAACTCGGTATGGCCAACAGCGATCGCAATCAGTGGGATCAGGCTCTGGCCGCGGCGAGGCGCGAAGCGGATGACCTCCGCAACCAACTGGCGAACATGCCGGTGCCCGAGCAGGCCGCTCCCGGCTGGACGGCTGTGCCGGGTGGAGCCATGATCGCGATCGAGGGCAGCGTGCTCTTCTCGCCGGGCAAAGTCGTGCTTCGTGACCAGGCGAAACGGGCGCTCGATCGTATCGTCAGCACGGTCCAGAGCGAATACGGCGACAAGGACATCCTCGTCTTCGGACACACCGACAACACCCCGATCAAGAAGAGTGGGTGGGAGGACAACTGGCAGCTCAGTTCCGAGCGGGCGCTGTCGGTGGCTCGTTACCTGAACAGCCGCGGGGTCTCGTCGTCGCGACTGGTGGCGTGCGGCTGCGGCGAGCACCGGCCCATCGCGGGCAACGACTCGAAGACCAATCGCGGCAAGAACCGCCGCGTCGAGATCTTCGCGATCGAACCCCAGGCACAGACGGGCAGGCCGTAGAACGTACGGCTCGCCCACGGCAACAAACAGCGCGGCTCGATCGTTTCCAGTATCGGAGGCGATCGAGCCGCGGCGTGGTGTGCTTAGGCTAAGCCGCTTTCGCGTTGGGTCAGTTCTTCTTCGGCTCAGCCGGCTTGTACGGCTTCATCGCCGCTTCGATAGCGGGTACGAGCTTCTTACCGAATGGGTCACGTGCGCGGATGATTCCGTCCTTGTCGAGGACGAGCCACGTCGGCAGCCCTTGCACGTTGAAGAGGTCGAGTACCGGATACTCGCCCTCTTTCATATCCCACGTCTGGACCCCCGGCATCTCCATCGCCTTGACGAGGCCGATCAGCGCCGAGCGTTCATCGTCGGCTGAGATGCCCAGGATGACGAAGTCGTCCTTGAAACGGGCGGACGCCTTCTTCAGGCTCGGGATTTCCGCGACGCAGCCCGGGCACCAAGTCGCCCAGAAGTCGAGCAAGACGACTTTGCCACGCAGCGACTTGATCGTAACCTTCTTACCGTCCAGTGTCGTCGCCTCGAAATCCGGCGCGACCATCCCGATCTGAAGGTGTTCGATCTCGAAGACCGCGCGAGTTGCGCGCTTGGCGGCCTCCGACTTCGGATCGTCTTTGACGATGGCGCCGAACACGGCCTTCGCCTCGTCGAGCTTGTTCGCGTTCATCTTGATCCGGGCGGTCAGAAAGCGGGCACCGGTCCTGATGCGTTTGTCCTTGGTCTTGGACGCGAGCATATCGGCGGCCGCGGTCCACTCGTCGGGTTTGCCGGCGTACGTGTAGGCGTATTCCAGGCTTCCCAGCACGTCTAGAAGCTGCTCACGTTCCGGGAAATGATCCACCATGGTGGCGAAGCGGGCCGGCGCGCGCGGCGCCTCGATCTCGATGGACCAGTAGAGGGTCGCCGCCAGCATATCGAAGCCGTCGGGCGCTTTGAGTTGCGTGGCCGCCAGCGCCTCCATCTTGTCGACGATGGCCGGCCGCGGGTCCGGCGGGAGCTTCGACTTGTCCTTCGGATCGAAGTTCGGGTTCTTCTCGGCGAGTTCGGCAACGGCCTTACCGTACGCCTGCACAGCGATCTCGAGTTGCGTTTCGAGTTTCCCGAACTCCTCCGCCGGCTCCGCCGACGCGACCGGCGACATCGATGCGAGCACGAGGTTCGCTACGAGGAGTATTCCAATGCGTGCGGCGCGGTGGCCGCTCTGTAGCTGCTGCACGAAAACTACCCTTCCTGTGTTGATCGCAGGTACGGATGGTACACACAGAGCCCACCCGAGCCGCGCACGTCCAAGGTGACGCGGCGGTCAACGTGTCTAACCGTCCCGACTGCTCGATAATTCCAGCGCCTAGCCGCCGGTGGTTTCGCCGTCGGCGGCGCCGTTGGCGTCATCCGCCGCGGCCGATGCGGCCTCGGCCGTCGCACGCACTTCGAAATCGAGCAGGAGATCGGTGTGCGAGAACGTGAACGTGATCGTGTCGCCGCAACTGAAGTCAGCGCCGTCGTACAACACGTCCGTATCGTCCTCCGGACCGGCGCCGCCAAGGATGAGAAGGTCCGAGTCGTCCACGATCATCGCCTGAGCATCTTCGCAGAGAAGTGGGAACGACACCGTCTCGCCTGCCGGGATCGTGAAGTTGCGCCGTTCGCCGATATCGGTCGTAAGCAGATCCCTCGGGATATCGTCCTCGTCACTGTAGTAGTAGTCGACCTCGACCCCGAAGTCCGCCGACGAGTTGACGAAGGCGACGGTCACGGTCGTCGGTGCCTCTGCAAGCAGGGCAATCAAGGCGTCACATCCTGTCGTCAGTGTCAGCAATGCCATCAATGCGATTCCGCCCACGAATGCTCTCATCAGTTCACTCCTTTATTTGATCGATGCAGATTCGGATCCGGTCGTGCGGCTCGCGGTGCCGGTGTGCCATGGAGAGCACAAGGGGCCAGCCGCATGGCGCCGCCGACATCATAAGCGCCCGAGAGACCATGAAAAGGCGCAGACCCGCATGAAGTGGACACCGTGACATGGAATTCCCGTGCGATGCACGCCGGATTCGCCCGCACGCCCGGAACCCGCCCGTGTGTCCGGTCGGATGGCGGCCGCAGGCCTCCGCCTATCGCCGCAACCGGAAGATCCGTCCTGCGACCTGCTTGCCCGTGTGGCTCAGCGCGGAAGCGGCAGTCACATCCACTGAAAAGCCGTGTTCCCTCGCGAGCGACTCGAAACCGTTGGCTACGCTCCGGTTGGGGTCTGACACCAGGGCTATTCCGGTGCCGCTCAGCATCGCATCGAGGCATGTCAGAATCGGCTCTTGGTCCACGAGTTGATACAGGACATCCGCCGCGACGATCCTGTCGAACCGACGGTCTCGGGGGGGCTCTCGCCAGTCCAACATCTCCAATCCGGCTATCGGTGCGTCGTTGAGGTCGGCGTTGTACCGTGCGAAATGGAGGGAGGCCGGCTCGTTGTCGGTGGCGATGATCCGCCAGCCAGCCAGCGCCGCGCTGATGGACACCAATCCCAGCCCGCACCCTAGTTCGAGCGCGTTATCGCCGCTCTCCTCGCGCTTAGAAAGATGCTCAGCCAACATGCAGGCCGCCGGCCACAGTTCCAGCCCGTAGGGCGCACGGTCCTCCTCGATGAAGCGCCTGGCGAAATCGGGTTGATCGAGCAGGTCAGCCGGTTCCGTAACGCCGATGACTTCGAGGTCTCGGCCCGCGATTGTAAGAAGATGTCGCTCGACCGGCAGGCCGCGAAAGCACGCCACGCCGTCAACCATCTCGAAGGGTTCGCTGTCGCGGCGGATCGAAGAGGATGATGTCACGTCTCGCTCGTTCATATCGATCCCACAAGGTCGCCCATATCGGCCGCTCCCGTGCGAATAAACTCACAGGTTTTCAGCGGCTCGCGCCGGCCGTATAGTGTCGCCACGGCGGTGGCCGGACGCAAACTCGTATCTCACTCGGTGTCTCAGGGCTTTTCTGGACGGACATCCCATGCGCGAATTCTCGTGGCTAGCCATTCTGATCGGTGTTGTCGTCGGTGCGCTCCTGGCGGCCGCGAACGCGTTCGTCGGTCTGCAAGTCGGCATGACGATCAGTGCATCGATCCCCGCAGCCGTCGTGGCGCTACTGATTCTGCGCTCGGTGCTCAAGAGCGGCTCCCTGCTCGAGAGTAACATGGTGCAGACGATCGGATCGGCAGGCGAGAGCGTCGCTGCCGGGATGATCTTCACGCTTCCGGCGCTGTTCATCATGGGCCAGGAGGTGGCCTACCTGTCGATGGTGATCTGGGGTGCGATCGGCGGCATGCTGGGCGTCTGTTTCATGGTGCCGCTGCGTCAGGTGCTGATCGTGCGCGAGCACGGCAAACTGCCATACCCCGAGGGCGTGGCATGTGCCGAGGTGCTCGAGTCGGGGGAGCGAGGCGGCTCGGGTGCCAAGTCGGTCATCTGGGGCGCCGTGATCGGCTCGGTCTATTACCTGGTTACGCAGCTCGGGTGTTGGACGGACACCGCGAAGGTCTCGATCCACAAGCTCCGGACGGAGTTCCAATTGGATTCGTCGCCGGCGTTGCTTGGCGTGGGCTACATCCTCGGCATCCGTGTCGCAGCGTATATGCTCGCCGGCGCGGTCTTGTCGTGGTTCGTGTTGATCCCCGCCATCGGCTTCTTCGGCGCGGACGTGGCGACCCCCGTCTTTCCGTCCACGGCAGAGACGATCGCTCAGATGACACCGAAGCAGATCTATAACAACTATATCCGCTACATCGGCGCCGGGGCCGTGGCCATCGGCGGACTGATCTCGCTGTTCAAGACCCTTCCGACCATCCTGTCGTCATTCTGGCATGTACTCGGCGGTATGTTCACCCGCGGCGACGGACGGCGCGATCGCACGAACCGCGACTTCCCGTTTCCCTTGCTCGTTCTTCTGATTGCCGGCATCGGTTACGCGATGTGGCAATACCCGCAGGCGGGGCTCAATCAACACGGCCCGATCGCGGTGATCGCGGTATTGGTTTGTACGTTCTTCTTCGTGACGGTCTCGTCGCGACTGGTCGGGCTCGTCGGAAGTTCATCGAACCCCGTCTCCGGCATGACGATCGCGACTTTGCTGGCTACGGCGTTGGTCTACAAGTTCTTCTTCGTCGATCAAGCGGATGACCCCGCTGGCGTCGACTACACCGCGCTGCGGGTGACCTGTCTTTCCGTCGGTGCGATCGTCTGCATCGCCATCAGCATCGCGGGCGACTGTTCGCAGGACTTGAAGACGGGGTTCCTCGTCAAAGCGACGCCGTGGAAGCAACAGATCGGCGAGATGCTCGGCGTGCTCACTTCGGTGGTCGCCATTGCCGGCGTGCTACTCCTACTGAACGAGAGCTACGGCTTCGTGAAGGACGCCGATCACCCCCATCCGCTTCTCGCGCCGCAAGCCAACATCATGAAGATCCTCGTCGAGGGCGTGCTCGGTGGTACGGTTCCGTGGGAATTAGTCCTCATCGGTGGGGCGGCCGCCGTGATCGTCGAATTGCTCGGCGTGACCGCATTGCCGTTTGCGGTTGGCATGTATCTGCCGCTCGGTTTGTCCACGCCGATCATGGCCGGCGGCATCATCCGGTGGTCGATCGACCGCAAGCGAAAGGAAAAGAGCGAGCATGATCCCGGGGTGCTGACGGCCGCCGGGCTTGTCGCGGGCAAGGGACTCATGGGTGTGACGCTTGCCGGCGTCACGGTGCTGATCGCGTGGCTGGGCAGCAGCCCGCGCTGGCTGAATCCGTTCGCGGACGACCCGACGGTGAGCGAGCCGGTGTCGCCGGCGCACCTTGTGCCGTGGCTGTGGACCAAGATCGAAATGCTT
Source organism: Phycisphaerae bacterium (assembly GCA_029260055.1). Classification (GTDB taxonomy): domain Bacteria; phylum Planctomycetota; class Phycisphaerae; order UBA1845; family UBA1845; genus JADFOB01. Next base: position 5,914 of record JAJDDX010000328.1, on the reverse strand, counting down.
CCCGGCCACTGGGGCCTGGTGGAAGAGTGTTGGAAGGCGCTGTCGGCCGCTCCGTTCGTACTGCTGGTGCTCTGGCTCTGGTGGTGCGCGAAAAGGCGTCCCCGTGTGACGCTGCCGCCCGCGCCTACGGTCCCTTCGGCCCCGCCGGCGCCGAGACCGCCGGACACACCGGATGAGTTGCCGTCGGTGCCCCTGAGTCCGGCGTCCACTTCCTCGATGGGGTCCGTGGGGGCCGAGTGGCCCGCGGAAGGCAGAGACGTCGCTCCCGACGATGAGCCGCCGGCGCCCGCGGGTGACCTTGCTGCCCCCGTGCCGTTCGCGCCCTCTGAGCCCGCGTCCGATCGTCCGCTGGTGATCGATGACGTGCTGAAACGCGGCGATACCCCATCGGATACTCCGAACGATGGAACGCCGCAACCTCCTGAGCAGGACGAGGGTCCGTTGGACGTGGGCGACGAGGATGACGGGCAAGATCGGACGCCGCCGTCCGATCCCACATGGCCTTAGAGTTGTCTTGGCTTCCGTATGCGCGAACGTGGCGCGGTTACGGTTGGGTCCAGATGTGCAGCGTGGAGCCGTCCTGAATCAACACTGAGCCGTTAACGGCGATGATCTCGCGCACGTTGTCGAGACGGCCCAACTCGCGGGCGCCGCCGTCCGTCGGAATGACGCCGCTCGCGTTGCGGTGATCGTAGAAGTACGCGGTGCTGGCGGCTTCCCGGATCGGATCGGGGACGTTGACCGCCAACACGTAGCGGTCGGTCAAGAGCATCGCGGCGAAGTGCGGACCGGCCGGCGTCGTCCCGTCCCACAGTGTCATTCCCGTGACAGCGTCTACGCCCGTGACCGAGGACAATGAGCCGACGATGATCGTGCCGTCCTGAAGCCGGGCCGCCAAACCCGTCTCCCCGCGCGTCGTCAATCGCTGGGATTCCCAGAGTACGTGCCCGTCCTCGAGGCTGAGCTTCGTCATGCGCCGCCCGTCATCCGACAGATACAGGGCGTCCACATCCAGCAGCAGCGTCGCGCGTTGCACCCGCGATTGAAGGTCCGTTTGCCATCGTCGCCGACCGGTTTCCATATCGTAAGCGGAGACCGTGTGCGATGTGGCGAGAATCACGCGTCCGTCGAGCGTGACGAATACCTCCTCGACCGTTCCGGATTCGAGTGTCTCGATGCGGCTGATCAGGCTGCCGTCGTTGGGGTCGAGACAATAGAGGACCGCGCGACCTTCCTGGGTGTCGTGATAGACGATGCCGCTGTCGGTGGCGGCGATCGGGCCGGCGGGAGCCGGGCCCGCGTCGAAAGACCAGAGCGTCCGCCCGGTGAGGGCATCCAGGCAGACGACGGTTCCGTCGTCAAACGCACTGATCAGGCGGTGTCCCCACATCACGTGGGTTCGCAGACTTTGGCGGTCTTCCCAGTCGTCGTTACCCTCGACTGCCTGGTCGCGCGGCGTGCCGACGGACCAGATCCTCCGGCCGGTGGACGCATCGAGCCCGAGGACCTCGTCCGCGCTGGCGAAGAGGGCGACGCCGGATAGCCCGATCAGCAACTCGGACCCGAGCGGCACCGGAGCCGGAGTCGCCCAAAGGGCCTCGTGATCGGCGGCGGAAGCCGCACTCACGCCGGCGGGCGTTAGAAGGAAATACCGCGACCAGTCGCAGACGGGCACGTCGTCGAATCGGGGCGTCATCAGTGCGGCACCGTCCAACAGTTCGCGCGTCTCGTGGCGATCGAGCGGCAACGGGATGCTCGGCCGCGACGGCACCACCTGCTTACGCGCGGAGGAGAGTCGATCGCGGTATTCGCCGAAGGTCACGCGCTTCCCTTGGACTTCGATCAAGGCGTTGGGGTGCTCGCGCGCGGCTTTGGTCAGCCAGAGGTAAGCACTCTCGGGCTTGTTTGCCTGCTCGTAGGCGTCCGCAATGAGCCGCATCAGGGTGGGCCGGTCAACCTGTCGCGGGTAGCGGTGGTAGGCCGTGGCGAACTGATTCGCAGCCGCAGTCGGCTGTCCAGCCTTACTCAGTAATCTTCCATGTTCGATGACGGCCACCGGAGCGGCGTTCGCGTTCGGGAAGGCTTCGGCGACGAGGCGAAGCATGTCCGTGTCCGTCACATCGATGGCCCGTTGAAGAAGCTGGGCGGCTTCCGTTTCGTACGGCGCGTAGATTTTCCGTCCGTGCCGCTCGATCAGCTTGGCGATCCTCTCCTGCGCGAGCGCCCCAGCCGGTTCGCCGGCGGACGAGTTCGTTGCGGGTGCGAACCCTCGCAATGATCGATCGCGGAGGATCTGCTGGTAGAGACGTAGCGATCGCTCGGGTGTGTCGGCGTCCTCGAATAGCGATGCGAACGCGAGTCGATAGGCCACGTGATCGGCGCGGTCGGGTGGACATTGTGAGGCGTAGCCGAACAGCGTATCGAGGGCGTCCGGCTCGAGCGCGGATTGCAGCGCCAGCTTCTTCGCGAAAGTCACGGCGTCGCCAAACAGCCTTCGCTTGAGGTCTGGTTCGAGCGCGACCGCGAAGTTGCCGGCCCTCGCGACCGCCTGCCCCAGCGCCTCGATGGCCTGTTGGGTTTCCCCACTGCCGAAGGCTACTTCCGCCAAGTCAAGCGCTGGTGCCGGATCGTCGGGTGAAGCAGCCATTCGCTCGTGAAGGGCCGCCCAGATCTCGGACTTGCGGACGTAGACGGATACCGTCGAGCCGCCGGCGACAATGAGCCTGTCCGGAAGGGCGACGAGGTTCCCGGGCTCGGCGTCGGTGTTCCACGGCAGGCTCGTCCGCGCACCGTTCGCCGCGTCAATGGACAGTAGATCGGCCTCGGTCGGCACCAGCAGGCGATCACCGACCCATGTCCCGCGCCCGATCGGGACTTCCTCACGCGTAAACGGCGACGTCCAGCGCAGGGTTCCACTCGCGACGTCGTAGCAGACCACTTCGCTGCCGCTACCGCACAGCACGCCGTCGCGGATGCCGAACAGAGTCCGCAACTCGCTCAGGTCCGCCAGCGGTGCGGCATGCAAGAGGCGACCGTCAGCGCGAGAGAGAACGAGCAGGGTCGAGCTGTCGTTTGGCAGGCACACGAGGCGGTCGCCGCTGACCAAAACAGGGTTGAACTCCCAGGGGTCGATGGCGTCGGCCGGCCAGGCCGTGCTTCGAGAAGCGGCGCCGAGATCGCGTTTGTACAGCCGCAGCCATCGCACCGTGCCGGTATTCGCCGACACTGCCGCCACCGAGCCGAGGTTCGTGGCCACGTACACGGTATCGCCGACGAGCGTTGGAATCCCCATCGTCGCCTGCCGGGATCCGAACGTACCGGTGGACGCGCTACCCAAGTGTGTTCTGAAGACCGGTGTGCCATCACTCGCTTCGAAGCAGTGAAGATAGCAGTCCTCGAAGCCGAACGATCGCCGTCGTCGGCCCACGACGTAGACGCGACCGTTCGCGACGATCGGGCTGGAGTCGAAGTGCAACTCGGTGAAGGATTCGCCGTGCGTATCCTGATTGGAACGCCAGATGACTCGCCCACTGTCGAGATCGAGGCACAGAAGCTCGGTCACTGAGCGAGCGGATTCGAATCCGTAGTAGGGCACCACGTCGCCCGGGAGCGTCGCGTAGACCCGTCCGTTATGCACCGTGGGGGAATCCCATCCGGGCGGACGGTCCTCCAACTCATCGAATTCCGCGGCCACGCCGGCATCGGCTCGGAAGCGCCACAGTTCGGTGCCCGTGTTGCGGTGCAATGCGACGAGGTCGCGAAACTGCTGGATGACCACCCGGCCGCCACTCACGACGGGTTGAACAGAGAGCTCGTCGGTTTCGCTACCATGGTCCATGTCGGTCGCGAATTCCCGCCCGTCGGGTGAACGCCCCACGTTGTCGTGTAAATGGAATCGCCAAAGAAGTCCGAGTTCGTCGACGCGTGAGTTCGCCGCGCGGTTTCGGGATGGCGACCCGCCGAAGATCGGCCAATCCGGTTGTGAGTCGGCGCCGCGGGCCGGGCCCCGGGCGAAGTTGCGTGCGATCGAAGCGAGGGCGTCTTTGAGCGGCCGCGATTCGCCCATCCACCGTATCGGAGCCGCAGGATCGACCCCCTCCGGAAGCGCACCGGCCGGATCGTCCACACGTGAAGCTACCGCTAACATCCGGTTCCAGCGCAGACCGAGCGCGGGACTGTCCGGATGGCGATCCGAGGCGCGTTGATACACGCGCTTCGCCAGGGCGAGGTCTCCCGATTCGATGGCAAGTTGGCCAATGATGTCCACGAGTTCGCCCGCTGCAGCCGTGCAGAAATAGCGGTCGAGTAGCGGGAGCAGCCTATTCGCAACGCGCTCGCCGCTCAGATCATCCAGCGCGTCACGCATGTCCGCCTCGAAGAGTGTGCGATAGGCTTCGATGCCTTCCGGAGGCCAGTCGGCGATCAAGTTCGCCACGTGCGCTCGGACGCCGACATAGTAGCCGGCGGAGACGCGTACCAGTTTGTCGCCCGGGGCGTCGGCTGTGCGCTGAAGCAGTGTGGCGGCTTGTTCCCAACGATGTCGCCGGGTGAGCTGGGTCGCCGTGGCTATGGCGTCCGCTGCTTCCAGGCTATCGTTCAGATGTACGTCTGCGGTATTCTCGCCGCGGGCCACGCTCGCATCCGGCTCAGGGTCGACGGCATGAACAGCATCAGCACCCGTGCCACAAAGCGCGAACAGTGCCATGACCGCTGTGACGCGGCGCGACGTAGTTGATTTGAGGGTACTGCTCACGTTCGTCACACCATGGCCCGAGCGCCGGCGCCCGCAAGGCCCCATGCCCTGGGCATTCCGAGTGCCCGATGGCGCAAGGGCCCATCAGGCCGCGCGCACGCTGTCTATTGAATTATTTATCGGTTGTTAGCCTTTGTCCGAAGAATCCGGCATATACCGATCAATAAGCAGCCCCAGGCGCTCCTTCACCGCGGGTGCCAGCCGCCCTTTATCGGTCCACAGGGCAAGCGCGAGCGCATCGCGACATGCGCACGTGGGTGCGGCGCCCTTCAGAAGGCTGATCGCCGCACGCATCAGCGTGATCGCGTTATCGGTCCCGTGCTTTAAGTTGCCGAGGATCTCGCGCAACAACTCGTCCTGCTTTCGGCCGGCGTCGTGGGGGCGCCAGCAGTCGTAGTCGGTCGGTAGCGCCACCAGCGCGTAGCACATCTCCGCCTCACGTGCCAGTTTGGCCTCAGGCATACAGGTCATACCGATGAGGTCGCCGCCCCATGCGCGGTGCATGTTCGATTCGGCACGGGTGGAGAACTGAGGTCCCTCCATGCAGACGTAGGTCCCGCTGGGATGAACCACCGTCTCACCGGCCTGACCCGCTCGCGTGAGCACCTCGCGGAGATGCGGGCAGAACGGCTCCGCGAATTCCACGTGCGCTACCGCGCCGGAATCGAAGAACGTGCTCTCGCGCCGGAAGGTCTTGTCGATCACTTGGTCGCAAAGCACCAACTGTCCCGGTTCGATCTGTTCGCGAAGGCTGCCGGTGGCGCCGCTGGCGATGATGGCCTCGACACCGAGTTGCTTCATCGCCCAGATGTTGGCGCGGTAGGGTACGGCCGACGGATTGAGCACGTGGCCCGGCCCGTGCCGCGCGATAAACGCCACATCGGTCCCTTCCCAGTTGGCCAGAACGGGGGGGCTGCTCGGGGCGCCGAACGGCGTATCGAGTGCCACCGGATTGCCGCCGGCCTGCTTGATGAGCACGTCGCCCAATCCGCTCCCGCCGATGATGCCTATCTGTGCTTCTGCCACCTGTCCGATCCTCCAAGAGACAGCCGATGCCTACCGAGATTACGCCACGTCAGTAACAGGATCGTCAGGACCCCGCAAGCGCCTTCAGCTTGGCGAGCAGCTTGGGAAGGATCGAGACGACGTGATCGACCTGCT
>JAJDDX010000327.1 GCA_029260055.1 Phycisphaerae bacterium | reverse complement strand
GCAGGCTCGGGAGTCGCGGCCGTCGCAGCAGGCGGCGTACAAGTAATTACGCCTCCTCCGTGGCGGATACGTCACCCTCCGGCTGACCGGCGTCGCCATCGGCTCCCGCGTTCATGACAAACTGGGGACGCGGCTTACGCTTCCAACCGGTAAAGAGCGTCAGGATGATGAACAGCAGTGAGCAGAGCACAAGGCCGGTGATGACACCGACCATTTCGTCGCTACAGAGATCGCGGCAGACGTAGCCGTCACTGATGAACCTCCCTGGGACCATGTGCCGGCCGTCATAGTACTTACCGCACTGAATCCCTCGAGCCAAGTAGACTATCGGCGCTCCGATGCCAACCATGACCGACGAGATCAGGAACGGTCGAACGGTCTCACGCCAGAAGCCGTCACGTTTGTACATCGTCGTCTTGAGCAGAGCGAAGATCATGAAGGACCCGCAGGCAATGCACCCGATGATGGCTCCCGTTCGGTCTTCATAGGAGATATTCGAATCGATCAGCGTAAGCAGAAAGGTCACCAGCATCCCGCCCATCAGAATGAACGCCACGACGCTCCAGAAGGCACGCGTCGCCCACAGGCGTTGCCGAGCGCCGGCTACTCCGGCGGCTGTTGCGGATGTGTGTGCCGCGTACTGCGGGGCTCGCGTCTCATACCCGATCGGAAGGGCAAAAGGGGGCTCGGCCTCCGCTGCGGTTCGCACCGCCTCCGCCGCGCCAGCGAGCAGCTGAGGGTCTGCCGGCGCCCCACCGGGACCCGGTTTCGCGCTCGGCGCTCCGCGTCCGGCGCCGATCCACCACGCGTTGGCCTGAACCACCAGGACCGCCGCGGCGGCGGACGCGGCGGCGAGCGCCATGACATGCTCCGTCTTGTCGCCCTCGGCGAAGATTCCGGAAAGTATGGTGGCAATCAGACCGGCACCGCATCCCATCCATATGGCATGTCCGATTCCGAGTTCTCCGCGTTCGCCCGTTTCGCGCGCCTTGTCCCAATCCCCGAACAGGATCACGACCAGAAAGCCAAGGACCAGGGCAAAACCGTTGTCCGTCTGGTTGTTCTCGAAAATAGGCGTCGCTGCGAGGAACATAAGCGGCGCGCAGGCGCACACCCGAACGACGGCACCGGCCCAGCGCGGCCCCGTGTCAGCACCGAACCATCGCGTAGCCATCCGTGAGAGCGCCACGCCGAGCGGCACGAACAGCGTAAACATGGCGGCTGAGCCGCCCGCATCGTCACCAAATCCCTGGGCGAATCCCACGCCTAAACCGGTAGCCAGTGCAGCGGTCAACAAGAGGGCGGGAAGCATCAGGCGAAAGCGACCCACGTCGCCGCGCGCGTGCGAGCCGCCGCCGGGCGGCAGGTTTCCTGCGCGAAATGCCGCAGGTCGCAGGCGCGGCTTCGGCCCGGCGGGTCGCCCGGCCAATTGCGCCATGCGATGTTCGACTCTCCGCGAGATATGGTCCATCCGCGCCGCCATGCCGGCCGGGAGCGGTGCCCCCGCATCCATGCCCGGCGTCGCGCCATGGGCATCCGGCCTGGGTCGCGCGAAGTCCCGCGCATAGCCCGGGGCCGGATTGGGCGAGGGCATGGGTGAATCCACGTGCCCCCTGCCGCCGCCGTGGACCGCGCCGTCAAGACTTTGCGGGCTGAAACCCGCGAGGCTCTCCTTGACGGTCTCGACGGCCAGCAGATCGTCGACCATCTCGTCGGCAGTCTGGTAGCGATCGTTCGGGTCCTTCTCGAGCGCCTTTCGGATCACCTGCCCGAACGGGGCCGGTAGGTCCTCGAGCTCCGGTTGCGACGTGAGGTGTTTCATCAGCACCTCCGCCATGCTCGAACCCTCGAAAGGCACCTTGCCGAGTAGCATCTCGTACAACATCACGCCGAGGGCGTAGATGTCCACGCCGCGTGAGTAGTTGCCGCTCCCGATTTCCGGCGCCATGTAATGAACGGTACCGACGCTGGCGGTCTGCGCGCTGTGGCGCGAGACGGCGATGAACTTGCTCAGTCCATAGTCGCCGATCTTCACGTAGCCGTCGTCGTAGAAGATGTTCCCCGGTTTCAGGTCGCGGTGGACGATCCCGCGCTCATGGAGGTAGCTGAGGCCCTTGGCGATTTCCCGCGTGAAGAAGGCAGCCTTTTCCGGAGCGAACCCGTTGGGCTCGGCGATCAGCACGTCACGTAGCGACGGGCCCGAGCAGTACTCCATGATGACGAAGTAATCCCCATCCGCGTTCTTCTTGACGTCGAAGATGGAGACGAGGTGCGGGCTCTTGAGGTTGATGCAATGGCTGACGCCTCGCAGTTCGATCTGCGGGTTCTGCGCGAGGTACTTCAGCGCCACCTCGCGTCCACCATCGCTGACCGCATAGTAGACTTCGCCGAACCCCCCCGTGCCGACCGCGCGTTGGATCGTGTAGTCGTCGAGGGGCCGATCGCCATGTTTGAACCGATATGCCATGGTTCGCTACCGAGTTAGGGTTCCACGCCGAAAAGAAGTTCCGCTGACCGAGTATTCCGCCGTAAAGCGAATCTATCACTTATATTCCGGCGCCGTGTTTCGAATCGCTCGTCACGCCGTGGCCGTCCCGGGCATCCGAGGCTTCCACGCTTCGAGCACCAGGCTGACACCACCGATCTCAGTCGGCTTTCCAAGCACAAGCTCGACGGCTGCCGCATCGACATGCCCGTCGTTCTGTTGACGAATCCAGAGGCCGCCCTTCCGTTCGAACAACACCAACGCCGGCGACGCATGGCGACAGGTGATGTGGGCAGTGCGGCCCGAACCTATCGTCGCGTGACGATCGAAGAGCACGACACGCCGAACGTCCTGTGGCATCTTGGTCGTATCACTGAGGTCCAGGACCGCCGTCGCACTTCGTTTACTCGGCAGACGGAAGGTGAACTTCGCCTTGCGGCCGAGCACCACGCGATCTGAGTCGCGGAGAAGCTGTTGTTTGACCTTACGACCACCGACATCCGCATCCTTCACGCTGTAGAAGAAGTAGTCGTCGTCGACTCGGTTGATGTTGGCATGCCGTTCCGCGATATCACTCAGGATCGGAATGTCGCTCGGCCTCTCGCACGCGGCACGTCCCACGGATGCCTGGGGGTTGCGCAGGAGGAGGTAGCTTCCGCCACCATCGACCAGAAGCAGCAGACGCTGTGGCAGCCTGCCATCGTCAGCCCCGCTTCGCAGAGGTAGCGCCACCGTCTCATCCAGCGAGGCGCCGCGAGCTGGGGCCGCACCCGCTGCTGCGGCCGTCTCGCCGAGAGGGCCCGCATGGAGCGTGGTACAAAGCTCGTCCATCCGATCGAGTTGGTCAGCCACATCTTTGATCCAGCGCACGTCCGGCATCAGACGAGCGATACTCATCGCCATGCGTCGGGCGTCGGCGAACTTGTTCAGGCGAACGGCCTGCGCGGCCTCGCCGGCAATCCTTACCACGTCCGCGAACTCACGTTTCGCCGGGAGCGAATCACCCAGCGTACCGAGACAGGCCAACTCATCGGCCGCGCGACTCACGCGGCCGTCGCGGATGGCCTGCCGAGCGTTCTCCAGCACGCGGCTGCACAGGAGCGTCTCAGTAGCCGTCACACGCTCGCTGTGGGCCTCTACGGACTTGGCACGCCGCAAACGATCCGCCGCGGCCGCCAGCTGCCCCTGCTCAATGAGGCTGTTGGTTTGCGAAACGAGGGATGCCACTTCAGCCGCCCGCTGGTCAGCGTCCTGCCGCAACTGAGCGGCCTGAGGATTGGCCTCGCCCGCCCTCTCAAGCATGCGGCGACCGGCGGCCAGGGAGCCACGCTCGATGCGCTGCTTCGCGGCGTCGACCAGCTCGCGCTGTGACCGGCTTTTGCGTTGCAGTTCAGCCGCCACGGCTTCGACATGCTTGCGCAACTCAGCGATTTCATCCTTTTTGACCGCCCCGGCATCCGCCCGTTCGAGGTCCAGCAGGGCCTCCGCACAGCGGTCTTCCCGGAAGTGCGCTCGAGCACGCTCGAAGAAGTGCTCCGAAAGCGCCGTCAGGACGGCGGCGCCGCGGCGATGCTTGCGCAGATCGGGGCTTGCGGCGAGGCGAAAGGCCTCGTCGATTCGGCCGTCCCGCAACGCTTTCTCCGCGGCTTTAAGTCGGACCGATAACATTTGGCCAAACATCTCGAACTCCAACGGGATGCGTTGCGACGATCATACGCCGTCAATCTGCCCGCACCAACTCGTTTGCGACCGGACGCTCGCACCCGGGGCTTTCGCCGCCGGAAAGCGAGCTGCCAGTGTGGGATTCGGTGGTTCGCCCCAGTTATTCGCACGGCGCTCCAGTCCGAACCGGGCCGGCGCCGGGTAATCGCTACGGAGCCACGTGCCTGGGGGCCCAAACACTGAATCCGGCTGCAAAGGCCTCGTTTCGCGCCAAGGGCATGCCGCCGTAGGCTCAGCCGTTTGCCTCATCGAGCCACCCGCGAAGATGCCGCGCCAGCAAATCAGGCTTCCGGGTCGTCAAAATGTGGTCGCGAGTCGAATCAGGGACTTTCAAGGCCTGCATGGCCTTCTCAGCTCTGCCCCACAGCCGGTTCAACTTCGCGTCGGTATCGGCGAGGTAGAGATCGGACACGATATCCGCGAGCTTCGACAGCATGATGCCGTCGCGATGCTCGTAATACCGTTCGATAATCTTCTTCTGGTGGGGGGTGTAGTCGCCCATGGGGGTACAGCTAGCCCGGCAGCGCCTGACGGTCAACTATTGACCGGGTGGAGCGGGAAGGAGCCCCGCGCGTTGAAGGTCCTGAGCGCCCGAAACAAGCGACTCCGCCAACTCGCCCAGCTCCCGGTAGACCACATCGGCCCCCGCCTGGGTCAAACGGGGGATGCCGCAAGCACCCGAGGCGACCCCGGCAGTGACCAGATCGGCCTGTCCCGCGGCACGTATCAGAGCGTCGGTCGCGCCAACGACGAGCACACGTCCTGCCCCGGCCGCACTGCCGGCAAGCGCCGCAAGTTCCCCCGGACGACGCCGGGGATCGCGGCTCAGGGCGTTCACTTCGCCGAGGTCTCGCTCGAGGTTGTAACTCTCGAGTGTACGGCTTCGCGCAGCGTGGTTGGACCCGAGGGTGACGAACACGATCTCGCCGCGGCGAGTGAGTTTGCGCCATGTCTCGGACATGCCGTCGAAAGCGGAAGCGAGGGCGACGTTCTCGTCAGTCTCGGTCAGGCGATCGAACGTCGCATAGTACTCCTTCGTCTTGATGGGCTTGGCGCCGGGCAGAATCGGAGCTTCGCGCCCCTTCGTGCGCGTCAGGCGCCAAAACGTCGCCTGGTCGAGGCGCGACCAGCCGACCGTCTCGGCCGCCTGCTCGTGGGCTGCGTACCATGCCGGAGCGATGTCCGACACCACGCCATCGCATTCGATAATGAACTTCACTCGTAACGTCCGGAAACACGCTCCAGCCAAATCCGCAGACTCGACCATAACAGATGTTCGCCCGGCGTGCCAACAGGAGGGGTGGGGTTGGCGGTGGAGTGGCGGATAGCGCGTATCGCGGCGGGAAGCCCGTGTGTCCATCGAGCGCAAGAAAACGGGGCGGCGCCCGAAAGCGAACCGCCCCGTTGTTCTTTTTCGTCAGGCTTCGACTGCGATTAGCACTTCGGGAAGCAGAAGGGCTTGCCCTTCCACGTCGGCGTGGTCGCGATCATGAAGCCACCGGTCTTGGTCCGGGCGCAGCACTTGATCGTGCTCTTCCCGAACTTTGCGGTCAGAACGTTCTTGCACGACGCGACGGTGGGGTTGCGCGTGTTGAAGTTCTTGTTGTCCGCCTTCGCCCACTTAGCGACCTGGGAACAGGTCACGGTCTGCACGACGGCGCCCTTGTTGATCCAGTTGGCGAACGTGTTCAGGATGGTCGGGCTCGGGCGATGGTGTTTGGCCGTCCCGCAAGTCTGCTTGTAGAGCATCTTGTAGGAGTCGATCTTGCCCTGGAAGCTCTTGCTCACGTTCTTGTGCGAGGTCGGCACGTTCACGACGTTCTTCTTCGTCCGATTGCCCCACGTACCCGTGGTGCGCGTCGTCGTCGTCCTGCCGAACCGCGAACCGCTACGTCCAGTGATATTCGTTGCCATTCTAACTATCTCCAAAAAAAACTTAAAGTACGCTACGTCCCAACTCTCGCCTACATCGGAACGCATCGGGCGCGCCTTGAGAAATGGGCAGTGTGAGTAGTAGAAATATGGGGCGTCGTTCGCTTCGTCCCCCTTCCCTTCGTGGCCGCATCCACGAAAGCCGTTGCGGATCGACGTGGCGAGCGCCGCGTGCAAAACCCCGCATTAACGCGTAAGAAACCGGTTTTTTCGAGGTACGTTCGATCCACGATACCGAACGTGCGCACGCGAAGTCATGCGCGCACACGCGCGCGCACCGGTATCATTTCGTGCTAGAAATTTCTCGTTTTTTTTCGCTGGGAAGTTCCGTTGCGGTGAGATCGGTCAATTCGCACTGCGCGCGTCAGCGCTCTTCAAGCTCACCAGCCTGCTCGCGAAGCCTCTTGAGTCCTTCGAACAGGCGCGACTTCACGACCGATTCCGGCAACTCCAGGATCTCCGCGATCTCCGCGCGCGACAGGTCCTCGGCATACCGCAAACGCAGGACTTCACGGTGTGAATCAGACAGTGCGTCGACCATATCGGCCATACGAAGTCGCAATTCGTCGTTCGCGAGCTTGGTCAGTTGGCCCGTCAGGGCGACATGCAGACGCGATGCCGACGGGAGTGGGTGTCCGTCCTTGCGGCGTCCGCGTCCGCGAAGCACGTTGAGACAGTGATTCCGCGCCACCCGATAAATCCACGGGCGGAAACGCTCCGGCACCTCCTTCGCACTGAGCACCTTGAAACAAATGTCCTGGACGGCGTCCTCCGCCTCCTCACTGCCGCCGAGGTAACCCCAGCAAAAACGGTAGAGGGCGTCACGGTACAGATCGTCGAGCAGGGCGGCGGCGTCCGGTTCCCCATCCCGGAGCCGAACAACCAAGGACGGTGTCATCTCGCGTGTACGGTCGGTTGACGGATCAGATGGCACGATCGAATGAACTCCCCCCGCCCTACCCGCTTTTCAACGCAGCCAGCGCGGCATCAATCTCAGCTATGTCACCCGGAACGTCAAGCATGTCGGGCTGATAGAGCTTCCGAACGTACCCGAGCGTCCGAACGAGTTCGGTCCGGAAATCATCACCACGCGTTTCCGAAAACTTCCGCAACTCAACCAGCAGGAATTCCGCCTCGATCAGGGCCTGCTCCGCCTTGTCGTAACCCGACGAGTTGGCGAACCCGATGGCCGCGTCCGTGAGGTCGAACGCCCCTTCGAATACCTTGCCGTAGGTCTCAGTTCTCAACTCGCTCGTCGCGATGGCCTCTGCCGTCTCGTCGAGCGCCTCGCTCAGCAGCTCCGCCGCCTCGACAAGGCGCGGTCCTCGCTGGCTCTGATCACCGCCTCGCACATGTGTCGCCAGAAGCTGCGCCAACTCGATGTTGACCTCGACCAATCTGTCGCCGAAGTTCAACCGCTCGAAGGCGGCGCGCGCGTCCCGGTAGTACCCTTCGGCCTTGGCCGGCCTGACCTCGCGAATGTCGCGTGCCATGCCGAGTTGCTGGATAGCGCCAAGCTGATCCGAAAGCTGCAATGCCAGATCGTGAGCCTTCTCCAGCTCGCTCGCACTCTGCGATACGATCAAGGCGGCCGCGGCAGCCACACCGATCATCCCCAGAAGGAAGGTGAAGAGTATCCGGTGGCGGACCACCAGTTTGCGGAAGTGGTACAAGGGGCTCGCCGGACGCGCGAGGATCGGTTGATCCGTCAGGTAGCGCAGTATGTCATCCGCCAGCGCGGCGACGCTCTGGTACCGTCGGGCCCGGTCTTTCTCGAGAGCCTTCAGCGCGATCGTGTCGAGATCACCGCGAAGCGATCGTTCGACGCTGCTTGGACGCTTCGCCGGCTCCTCGCAGATCACACGAACGGCCTCGTGCATGGCCGCGCGGCTGACCATGTAGGGCAGCTCGTCGGTCATCAATTCGAAGAAGACGACGCCCAACGAGTAGACGTCGCTTCGGATGTCGATGTCGTCGACCTCGCCACGCGCCTCTTCCGGGCTCATATAGGGCAGAGTCCCCATGATCTGACCGATCTGAGTCCCGGACGTTGTTACGGTCACATCGGGGTCGGTGATTCGCGCGAGCCCGAAGTCCAGGATCTTCGGGTTCCCGTCAGGATCGGCGAGGATGTTGCTCGGCTTCAGATCACGGTGGATGACGCCGCGAAGGTGCGCGTAATTGATAGCTTCACAGACCTTGCGAAAGAGCTGTAGCCGCTCCAGGCGGGAAATCCGGTTTTCTCGCACGTAGTCATTCAACGGAATGCCACGAACGAGCTCCATCGCAAAGAAGTGCTGTCCGTCATCGGTCCGACCGGCCTCGTAGATCGCAGCGATGCCCGGGTGTTTGAGCCGTGCGAGCGTCGCCGCCTCCCGCTGGAACAAGCGCACGCGGTACTCGTCGACATACCGCCCACCCTTGACGACCTTGATCGCCACAAACCGCTTTGGCGATTGCTGTTCGCCTTCGTAGACGATCCCCATCCCGCCCTGCCCGAGGCGTCGAAGTATTCGATACGCGCCCACGTGGCTCGGCAGCGGTTCGCTCCTGGGCGTCGAGGCGGCCTCCACGGCCGCGATACCGGCCTTCAGGGCCGCCGCTTTGTCCTGGCAACTAGAGCACTCCCTGAGGTGTTCCTGCACGTCCGGTGCGTTCCGGTCGATGCCACTCCAGAGCTCTTCTTCGGTGAGGTTACAGTTCATGGCCTGATCGGCATTTCGACGCGGCTTCGCGCCACGTCCCGGACACGCGGACCCATATTTAATCATAACTCGGCATACCGGCGTGTCGCGGAGCATTCCGCACGCCGTTTTTTTTATCCGCCGCCGCCGAATCACCGGTGTCTATGTAGTACGGACAGGCGTCGCTTGAGACACCGTATGTGCGGGGCGATTGGGTCCGCATGGGGCTGCGCGGTGCGGTGCATGTGCGGCCGAAATGTCCAGCAGGGCTTTACTGTCGCCGTTTCGAATGTCGAGATCGCAGGAGTCCTGCGAACCACACGCGGGACTTCGGCGAGACTGATGAAGGAGATAGCAGTATGAAGACCGGATCAAGCGGGCAGCCACGCCAAAACAGGACCAAGCATTCAGGCTTCACGCTCATCGAACTTCTGGTGGTGATTGCGATCATCGCGTTGTTGATTTCGATCTTGCTTCCGTCGCTCGAGTCCGCGCGGCGTCAGGCGAAGCAATCCGCCTGTCTCGCCCACATCAAGAACATTGCCACGAG
>JAJDDX010000326.1 GCA_029260055.1 Phycisphaerae bacterium | reverse complement strand
CGATTGAAGATGCGTGCCAGGGGGCTGCTCGCCCCCGGACCCCTCGGCTTCAATCCCCTCCGGAAAGGGGGCTGACGCCAACCGGGAGTGCCGCGTTATGCGATAGCACCGTTGACAGCAGACAGTCTCTTCATGGATACTTCCTGACGGACTACTTTCGCCAGTAATTCTCGCGCCAATAGTACAGTTCCGTGGCGTCCTCCGGATAGGTGGCACCGTAATCAACGCCTGGAATCGGCGCCTCGATATTGTCATCAGCTACGTTCAATGGGCGCCAACCTTCATCGCGTCGATCGTTCGTCTCAGGCGGACGAACGTGGTCGGCGTGCGGTCTTTCGCACACGCCGAACTCGGCGAAGTTCTTCTGCGCCTCAATCAGATTAACGTGGTTGGCCCCAGTCATCTTCACAAATCGCAGTTGCGACAGATCGTCTTCCCAATCGCAGATGTCGCAGATCGCGTATGAACCGGGCTCCTCTGAGAAGGTCAGGTAACCACAGCAAGGGCAAGGGAATGACTGTTCAGCTTGCATGTGCGCGTCCTCAGCAGAGGGATTGCCCGCCTATCTCGTTCACCTCACGGCGTCCTTGCCCCACCTCTGGAGAGGTGGGGGACCCGCCAACAAGATGGTGCGTCCGGGACGCACCCTACGGGGCTTCGTCACCCACAAGGGGTGACGCTACAAGTCGGCGTAGCGCTTTCTGATCGCCGGGACCAGTCGCGTAGGGCGGGCAATCCTGCCCGCCTGTCTCGTTCCCCTCGCGCCATCCGTCCCCCACCCCTAAAGGGATGGGGCACCCGTCACGTCCGCGCGGGCTGAAGCCCGCGGCTCGGCGCTACCCGTCGGCGTAGCGCTTCCGTATCGCCGGCACGAGGTATTTGTCAAACGCGGCGTCGGCGTCGAAGTCGGGCTGCCAACTCCAATCGCTCCGCGCGGGCGAGTCATCCACATCCGCGGGCCATGTATCGACGATGCGCGCACGCGGCAAGTCCGGCTCGAACGTGACCTTCGCATCGGGAAACGCTTTGACTACACGATCGCGCAGCTCGGCTGCGCTGAGGCTGAAACTCGACACGTTGTAGACCCGCTGCGACAGCTTGTCCGCCGGGGCGGCCGCCAGGTCGACCAGCGACTTGATCGCATCAGGCATCACCATGAACGGAATGCGGGCCTCCTCGGATACGAAGCACGCGTAGGGGTTGCCCTGGGCGGCGGCGTGGATCATCTCCGCCGCGTAGTCGCTCGTCCCGCCCGATGGCAGCGTCATGGCACTGATCAGACCCGGGAAGCGGATGGCGCGGAAGTCCACGCCGCTGGGCGACGCGTCGGCGGCTAATTGGCGGTAGTGCAACGCGTAGTACCGCCCGAGGTGTTCGCAATACGACTTGTTGCAGCCGTACATGGTTGTCGGGAAGTTCCACTGTTTCTCACGGACGCGGCCCGTCTCCTTCTTGGCGCCGACGCTCGGCAACCCATAGACCGCGATCGAACTGGGGAAGAGAAACTTGACCGGGTTGCCGTGCCACCTCGCCTGCTCGTGGGCGAGCCGGAGCAGGTTGAGCGTGCCGTCGACGTTGACGCGGTGCGCTGTATCCGGCGTAAACTCCGCCCGTGTACTAAGCAGCGCCGCCAGGTGATAGATCGCGTGGATCTCGTATTCGCTGACGAGGCGTTGCAGCAGGTTCTCGTCGAGGATGTCGCCGACGATCGCGGCTGACACCTTGTCGCGCAGCCCCTTTTCGAGCTTGCGGATGTCCAGCGCGATGACATCCATCTCGAGCTTCTGCTTGTTAAAGTTCTCGATGAGGCCGTAACCGACCTCGCCGTTGGCACCGGTGACGAGCACTGCTGGCTTACGCAACTCACACCTCCCGCGACCATGGGTTTGGCTGGGGTCGCTTCCAGGGGGATCAGTTCTCTTCGACGACTTCCTTGAAGCCCTTCCACCCGCCCGGGCGGGCGAAGTTCTTCTTGGTCAGGCCCGCGTTGATCGAGCCGGCCGACAGGTCGGGGAAGTCAGCCGTGTTGATTTCAAGACCTTCGTTCTTGGTCACGATGACGCGACTCGGCAAGTGCAGATCGCGTCGGACGAAGAACTCGAGCTTGTCGTACTTCTTTTCCATCGCGCTGCCGGGTTTCGGCACGCAGACCAGATGGTCGGTATCCTTCGGGTCGCCTTTGGCCGGTGCCACGAGTTCAACATCGAAGTTCTTGAGGATCTTTTCTTTCTGCTGACCGAACGGCAGCGGGAAGGGTGCCTTGAGGTCGTACAGGTTCAGCTTCTCGCCCTCGGGCACCATCTCGCGCTTCGTGACCTGCTGCAAACGCTCGATGGCCTCATAGAGCCAGCGACCGTCGAACAGGTACCATTCCTGTTTGACGCGGATGCCGTCCACTTCGGTCTTCTCGAAGTGGATCAGGAAGTGCGGGTTCGGCTCCGTGATCAGGAAGAGGATCGTGCCGATCTTCGTGCGTTCCGATATGTTGATCTCGTCCTTCTCTACGAACTTCACGCGACAGCGGATGTCGGTCAGGCCGTCGCTACGCTTCTGCAGATCGGTCAGGATGCGGTCGATCTTCGCCGCCGCCTCATCCTGCTTGGCGACGGCTGCGGGGTCCGGCGCAGTGGCGGTCGGAACGTCAGGCTTCTTCGCGTCTTGCGGTGGATCGGCCTGAAGCAGAGGCATCCCGCACATCCATGGTAGCAGAGCAAGGGTGAGGATTCGCACGAGCTGTCTCCTTATCATGGTGGCCATCCTGGCGCTCCGGCTGCCCCGCGACACGCACTGGCAACCCGCCAACCATGCTAGGATATTCACGGGTCCGCGACAAGATTCGCACTCGCCGGCACCGCGTCATATCCTGTACAAAACGCTTGCATGCGGCACGGTTTCGGGCATGATCGCGTGCGATAGCCTTCCTACTTACGGGAGATTGAAGCGATGGATAAGCTCGTACAAGGCGGCCTGAGTATCGCCCTGCTGCTGTCAGCCGGGCAGTGCGTCTCCGACATACCTACCGGCGTGGAACTCTTCGAGATGCAACAGCAGACCGAAGAGAAGCACGTGACCGTTTGGCTGGCCGGTGATTGGGTCGAGTTGGACCTCGCGTTCTGACAAGTCCGTTAGCGCGGCACGTAGGCCCCGAGCCTCCACCGGAGTGAGTGGCACGGGCAGACTCGTTCGAGCCTGTCCGGGAATTCGAGACAAGCCTGCCGTGCTGTCGTCAAGAGCCGACGAGGCTGCAGTCAACGCGGAATGGACTCGTGGCATGTCGCGTCTGAACAGCCCCGAAGGGGCAGAATAGCCCCAGCCCAGGGCACCGCCCGGGGAAAGGAACGCCAGACGGTGCAAACGAGCCCTGAAGGGGCGTCATAAGGTACGGTGCTACTGCGCCCTGTCAGGGCTCACCACGCGCGACTTGTCGCGACGTCCCCAGGGCGTTGCCCTCGTTGTTCTACACAAGTTTCGGTCCGGCTCGGGCGTCGGGGCCGAAGAGTTGCCAGGACAGGGCAAAGTCATGCATCCGTTGCATCCCGATCCAGATCGTTTGCGGGCCAGGCAGGGCATTGCGCGTTCGGTTCAC
>JAJDDX010000325.1 GCA_029260055.1 Phycisphaerae bacterium | reverse complement strand
GTCTATCTGATCGGTCACAGCCACGGCGGCAACGTCGCGCTGAACGCGGTCAACCGTATGGAAGCGGGCGCCGTGGCCGGTGTGTTCCTGCTCGGCACGCCGCAGATGTCCGTGCGATCACCGGCGGCGCGTGCGTGCGATCCGGTGGAGGAATCGGGCGATCCTGACGTGCCGGGTTGCGGCGATTCGACGAGCCACTGGCTCTATTGGGGGCGTGCGGCCTCGCGTGTGACCGGCGCGATCTGGAACCTCTATTCGCCGGAGGACCCCGTTCAGACGACGCTGGCGAAATGGTCGTCACTGTGGGGTGCCGGTGCGCTGTCGGTCGGGCGAGAATACGCCGGCGTGGATCGCGAACTTGTACACAACGGGGTCATTCACTGGCGGTCGTCACCCGGCAGTTCCCTCATGCAGCGACTCATCGCCCGTAGCGGGGTGGCCGCACACAACGCCTTGCACTGCGAGCGCATGGGCAAGTTGATCGGGCGTTTGTTTGGGCCTGATGCCTCGTTTGAAGAGGCGTTGGAGCACGCGGGTCTGTCGCCGGCGGCCAACGAGATCACGGACATGGGGAGGCGGTTGATCATGCCGGAGCCGCGTCCCGGCTCGTCGATCCCGGAATACCGTGCGGCGCGTTTCGACGTGAATGCGCCGCCGTATCGCGTGAACATGGGCGGCGACGGGGTGCGTCCGGTGGGTGCGTTGCTCATACACGGGTTCACGGCCGCCCCGACCGAGATGCGGCCGTTTGCGGAGTACCTCCACGCGCATGAACCGGAGTGGGCGATTCGTTGTGTGCAGTTGGCCGGCCACGGCGCGGATATGGCCGAACTACGGCGCACGACCGAGGTCGATTGGATGAAGAGTGCCCGCGACGGGTACGCTGAACTCAATGCTCGGTGCAACCGGATGTTCGTGGTCGGCCTGTCGTTGGGAGCCGTGCTGTCCTGCCGCTTGGCGGCGGAGGATCGAGATGGCAAGATTGCCGGGCTTGTTCTGTTGGCGCCGGTCTTCGACCTTCCTTGGCCCTCGAAGTACCTTCTCGGCATGTACGGTCTTGTCTGCGATAGCAGGCCGAAGCCGCCGCACCGGGCGGCGTATTACCAGCGGCATGGGCTTTACAGCCACATGGCCTATCCAGTGAAGGGATTGCAGTCGGTCAGGCGCAACGGCCGAGCGGCGTGGAAGGTGTTGCCGGAGATTTCGGTGCCGACGATGATCGTCGCCGGCCGGCTCGACAGGCTGTTGCCGCAGCGGCAGGTGCGACGGATCGCGACGCGGATCGGCAGTGGGCTGGCTCGGTCGTCCGAAGTCGAGGTCGTTGATGCGCCGGCATCCGGACACGTCCTGACGGTCGAACCGGATGCGGATGATGTGCATGACGCGTGCCTTGCTTTCTTGCGCGGGGACGCGAGCCAAGACTGAGCGCCGAAACCGGCGGATAGCGCCGCCCGATCGAGTTAGAGACGAATGATCGAGCTTACGGAAGCACAACGCATAGTCCTTTCGCACGCCAAGCCCCTCGGTACGGTTGATGTGCCGCTGGGCACGGCGCTCGGCCTCACCGTGGCGGTGCCCGTGACGTGCGATATCGATTACCCGCCGTTCGATCGATCGGTGATGGATGGGTATGCCGTGCGCGCCGCCGACGTGGCGAGCGTGCCGGTTGAACTCCGCGTCGTCGGGCAGATACCAGCCGGCTCGACGCCCGCGGAGTCGCTCGGGCCCGGTGAGGCCATGCAGATCAACACCGGTGCGCCGATTCCGTCGGGGGCGGACGCCGTCGTTCGCGTGGAGTCCGTCGAACTCTGCGCGGATGGAGCCGGGGTCTCGATCCGCGAATCCGTCGTGGCTGGGAAATTCATCACGCCGCGCGCGACCTATGTGTCAGCCGGCCAGACGGTGTTGCAGCCGGGCACGAAGATCACGCCGCTGGAGATCGGCGCCGCGGCGGGTGCCGGTGCGACGTGTCTGACCGTCTACCGCCGGCCGCGCGTCGCCATCCTCGCGACGGGTGACGAGTTGGTCGACGTCAACCAGCAACCAACGGGTGCGCAGATCCGTAATTCGAACGAGTCGCTGCTTGCGGCGCTGGTTCGATCGGCTGAGGGTGAGCCGCTGGCTCTCGGTATCGCTCGCGATGACCGGGCCGTGCTTCGGGAGAGGATCACAGCCGGGCTCGAGGCGGACATGCTGTGCCTGACCGGTGGCGTGTCGATGGGGGCATTCGACTTCGTGCCGGAGGTGCTTCAAGCGTGTGGCGTGACGCCCCACTTCCACAAGCTACCAATCAAGCCCGGGCGCCCGACCCTCTTTGGGACATCGGAGTCGGGCACGCTGGTGTTCGGCCTGCCGGGCAACCCGATCAGTGCGGTCGTGGGCTTCGAATTGCTGGTGCGTCCGGCGCTGGCAGGGCTTTCCGGGCGGCCGGCTGTGGCGCCCCGGTTGATCCGGGCGACGCTGACGGGGTAGCTTCCGGGGACCCAGGCACGGCGAAGCTTCTGCCCGGGGCTGGCCGGCGTGACGGACGATGGCGATTGGACCGTCGAGCCGTTATCCTGGCATGGATCGGGCGATGCTTTTGGCGTGGTGACGGCCAACGCGCTGATTACCCGGGAGCCCGGTAGCGGCGATGCGACGACCGGGGACACGGTCTCCATGATGCTCCTCGACCGAGCATGATCGCGGGGGTTTCGGTCCGGTCGGCCAAGGATGGTGTAGGCCTGTGACGCACGAACCCCCGAGTCCGGATCCTGCCGCTGGCGAGTCGCTTCGAGCGGCGGCCTCTCCGGTCGCGGCGCACTCCGCGATCACCAGCCACCGCACGATGCTGCTCCTGTCAGCCTCCAGCCTCGTACTCATGAGCCTGATCTTCGCTCCGCTCAGCGTGTGGCCGGTGGCCTATTTCTGCCTCGTGCCGTGGCTCATCATGATCGGGGTCGCGACTCACGCTCCGCGTGTCTACTTCCACAGCTTCGTGTTCGGGTTGGCTTTCTGTCTCGTCAATATGCGGTGGCTCAGTGCGGCCACGGGGCCGGGCTACGTGGCTTTGTCGGTCTACTTGGCGGGATTCTTCCCTTTGGTGGCGTGTCCCGTGCGTCACGTGATTCGGCGGCGTCGGTGGCGCCTGGCCATTGCGTTTCCGTTTGTGTGGGTCGGCAGCGAGATCGTGCGAGGCGTGGCGTTTTCGGGGTTTCCCTGGTTCTTCCTGTCCCACAGCCAGCACGCGGTGCTGCCTTTGATCCAGATCAGCGATCTGGTCGGGGCGTACGGCGTGAGTTTCGTGGTGGCTGCGATCAACGGAGCCCTGGCGGATCTGATCATCGCCCGGATGTACATCGACGCGCCCGGTGGACTCGCCGGGGCGGTGCGCTCGGGGCGCCGGAGCGTGGCGATTGCCGCCGCCCTATTGGCTGTTTCGCTGGCGTACGGGTGGCTTCAATTGGGACGAGGCACCGCGACCGACGGGCCGCGCGTCGCGCTGATTCAGGGTGACTTTCTGAGCCTCGTCGACCGCTCACGAGCCGAAGGGCACGACGCGTTCACTGATCGAGAGAAGATGGCGGCCTATCTCGCGATGATGAAGGCCGCGGCGATGCAAGAGCCTGACCTTTACCTGTTGCCGGAGTCGCCGTGGGTGATGTACTTGAACGAGGAGGCCCGTAGTTTCTACGAGAGTTCGACCGAGGCCTTCTCCGCGCTCGATATGTTCGCTCGAACGTATGGCGCGTACGTCGTGACCGGTAGCGCGACGCTGGAACGCTACCCATTGAGCCTGACGGCGAAGGAGAAGCGGTACAACTCGGCTACCGTATTCGCGCCCAAAGGAGGCGAACCCGGTCGATACGACAAGATCCACCTGGTCTACTTCGGCGAGACCGTACCGTTCCGCTTCACGCGCTTCCACTCGGTCTACCTGTGGTTGAACTCGCTCATGCCGTTCACCGGGCTGGAAGGGCAGGACGAATACTCTCTGTTCCGCGGCAACGAGTTTCGGACGTTTTCGCTCGAACCGCGGTCTCAACCCGTCCGCAGTTACCAGTTCGGCATCCCGATTTGTTACGAGGATGTCATGCCGTACGTGGCTCGGGAGTTCGTGTGTGGCGGTTCGCGAGACAAACGAGCTGAATTCCTGTTGAATATCAGCAATGACGGCTGG
This sequence comes from Phycisphaerae bacterium, assembly GCA_029260055.1. GTDB lineage: Bacteria > Planctomycetota > Phycisphaerae > UBA1845 > UBA1845 > JADFOB01. The sequence continues at coordinate 8,753 of JAJDDX010000325.1, read as the reverse complement.
TTCGGGCGGGGCGTGCAGCAGCCTCAGCATCTTGCGATTTGCGTATTCCGCGCGGTGGAGAACCGCGTCGGGATCGCGCGGTCGGTGAACACGGGGATCAGTGCGTTCATTGAGCCGAGCGGACGAATCTACGGCGCGGTGACTCGGGACGATTCGAACGACTGGCCGGGAAGTTGCGGCTACTCGGTAGCCAACGTGAAGGTGGACGCCCGATATACCTTGTATTCACGTCTTGGCGACTGGTTCGCGTGGGCGTGCGCCGCCATGTGGCTCGTGCTGTTTACGGACTACTGGATCGTGCGTGTGCGGACGCGCGAGGATCATACGGGAATGGAGCCCTGAGCATGTGGCGTTGCGGACTACGACGTTTACCGATCCTCGCTGTTGCCTCGATCCTGGTCGGCGGTTGTGCCGGTCCGCGCGTCGGGGGCGGCAGGCTCAATCGTGCCCAGCTCAAGCAAAAGGCGCTCGATTGCCTGAAGGCCGCGATCTCCTATGAGCACAACCCGGCGGTTCGTGTGGGCGCGGTAGAGGCATTCGAGGTCAGCGGTCTGGATGAGGCAGGCCCGTGGATTCGCGTGGCGCTTCTCGATGAGTCGGCCGCGGTGCGGTTCGCCGGCGCCACGGCGGTCGGCAGACTCCGCGACGCATCCGCCGAAGAGGCGGTTCGAGGTCTCGTATCGGATGAGGATGCCAGCGTTCGGGTAGCTTCTCTTTTCGCGATGCACCGTCTCGGCGACAGTTCGCAAACCGGGAAGATGCCCAACTATCTGCTGTCTCATGAGGACGTGTGCGTCCGTCGGAACGCAGCGATGTTGTTCGGGTTGCTCGACGAAGCGGGCGCCATAAAGATGCTCGCTCGCGCGATGCGGGATTCCGATCTCGGCGTGCGGCAACTCGCCCTGGAAGGCATGGCACGCCTCGGCAATGCGGAGGCGAAGCAAGAGCTCGCGTTCATGACCAATACGGGAATCGGTGCGGAGGAGGTGTTCGCGGTTAACGCGCTGGCCGCGACGGACGACCCGGTCTATCGCGACACGTTCCTCTACAAGCTCGACACAGCCGCCCACCTGGAGACGAAGCTGGCGGCCGCCAAGGGCCTCGGCATGCACGGTAGCGACAACGGCTGCCAGCTCGCCCTGCGGGCATTGCGCACTAGTCGGGCGACGGTGAACGATCCGAATGACCCGAAGATGAATCAGGTGTTGCGAGCCAGGGTGCTGGCGGCGGCTGCGCTCGGTGCGATCGGCCGAGAAGATACGCTTGGGGCGCTTGATGACATGCTCGACGACACGGATGACCCGCGGCTACAGGTTGCAGCCGCACGAGCGATACTGGAGATCCTCGCGGCGAATCGCGACACCGCGCTTCCGTTCCGCGCGACAACGAAGAAGAGGAGAAGGTAGGGGCAGATGCGCTGGCTTACTTTTCTAGTCACGATGGGGGTGGCGTTGACCTGCCAATCCGCGGTGGCCCCGGCGGTCGAGGTGTTCGGGGTGCGCCCGGACTGGCTTCTTGTCGTGGTGGTCTTCTTCTCGATGTTCGCCCGGCCTTCTGACGCGGCGATGGGCGCATGGGTGCTCGGTTTCGCCGCGGATTTGATGACGATCGAGCGGTTGGGGTTCCTGGCGCTCAGTTACACGTTGGTGGCGATCGGGGTCTCGATGGTCCGGGGATACTTGTTCTGTTTTCGCGGGACCACTCAGTTTGTCGTCACGTTGGTCACCTGCCTGGGGCTCCAGTGCGGATGGCTGATCTATCGCTACGCGATCTACGGATCGAGCGGCGCACTGATCGCGGATGTGTTTCGTCATGTCGTGTTGAGTTCGGTGTACACGGCGCTGTGGACGCCGTTTATTCACAAGTTCTTGCTGTCGGCGGCGCGGTGGCTCGGCTTGCCGCGACCGAAGTACTCCCACGTGGGGTTGCAGGGAGAGATCAGGGCCGGTGTTTGAAGGGCGTCTCAAATTCCTGCTGTTTGCGGCCGGGCTTGCCACGCTGGTCATCGTCGGGCGTCTGTTTGAAATGCAGGTCGTTCACGCCGGCTACTACCGCGCACGTGCGGAGCGGACGCTGGTGCTCCGCCCGCAGGCTTTGCCCTTTATTCGCGGGAGCATACTCGATCGAACGGGCGAACCGCTCGTGTCCGACGAGGCATGTTGGGACATCACGATCGACTACGAGGTGCTGAAGGCGCAGTCCGACGAGGACGTTGCCGGCATGTCGCGGCAGTTGCGGCGATGGTATCGCTCCGGCCGGTGGGATCCGCCCGGGTCCTTGACAACCGAAGTCTCTGACGAGCAACTTGTTGAGGCGTTTCGTGACGATCTCGGGCGGATGTGGGTGGACGTGGCATCGGTGCCGGACGACGGCTTCAGCGTGACCGTCGAGGACCTCCACGAGCGGGCGCGTGGTATTTGCGAGCGCATCGGGCGCGTGCGCCGTGTGGTATGGAAGCGCCGGGGGTTCGAAAGCCCGGTCGCCGAGGAGCGCGTCCCGCATGCCGTCGTCTCCGGCTTGACCGGCGGGGAGCAGATCGCCGGACGCGAACGATTGGCGAGGTACCCGTGGGTCCACATCGAACCGTCATCCGTGCGGGCGTTTACGTACGATGCCGAGGCGTTTGCCCACGTGCTGGGGCGCGTCGGCCGCGTGGATGCCGAGACGATAGCGGGCGATCCGAATGCCGATGACCCCTTCGCGAAATACAAGGGCAACGAGACACACGGCATCACGGGGGTGGAGTTTGCGGCCGAGTCGTGGCTTCGGGGGCGGCGGGGGCAAGTCACGCTGGATCGGCAGCAGCGGGTGATCGAGGAGGACCTCGTCGATCCGGAGAACGGTCAGGACGTGCGGCTCACCATCCACGGCGAGTTGCAGCGGCGTCTGTTTCGTCTTCTCGGTGACACGGTGCGCAGCGTGCCCGAATCGTCCGGTGGGTCGATCGTAGTGGTTGACGTGGACACACGGGAGGTGCTCTCGCTCATCTCGTATCCGTCCTATGACCCGGGTCTTTTTTCAGAGCTCTATCCCAGTCTTCGCGACGACACAGAGCGTATGCCGCTTCGTTTTCGCACGGTGTCCAACGGATATGCGCCGGGTTCGACCATCAAGCCGTTGGTGTGCCTGGCGGGCCTGATGAACGGACAGATCACGCTGGAGACGCGCGAGACCTGCACGGGCTATCTGTTTGACGGTGTGCGGGATCGCTGGCGGTGCTGGCGCGTGTACGGCACGAACACGCGAAAGGCGCACGGGACGATCAACGTCGTCGAGGCGCTGAAAGGAAGCTGTAACGTATTCATGTATCGACTCGGCGAGAAGCTCGGCGTCGATCGACTTTGCAGCGCCTTCGATATGGTCCACATCGGGCAAACGACGGGGCTCGGGCTCCCGGAAGAGTTTCCGGGGGTCAACCCCACGCCCGGTTGGCTCATGTACCACAAGGGCACGTCCGCGACACCCGGGACGGGGCGGCTGTTTGCCATGGGCCAGGGCGAAATCTTGATGACGCCCGTGCAGGTGGCGAACCTGATGGCCACGTACGCGGACGGCACGTGGCGGTCGCTCAGGCTGCTTCGAGATGCCGAGCCGGGGCCGGTGTGGCGGTTGCCCGCTGATCCGCAGCACTGGCTCGCCATTCGGCGCGGGATGTACGGTGTGGTCAACGATTCCGACGGCACGGCGCACAAGACCGCGCATTTCCAGCACGATCGCTATGTCATCTGTGGCAAGACGGGAAGTGCGACAGCCGGTCGTCGTCCTACATCTTACGAAGTGATCTACGTCGACGAGGCCGGTGAGGAATCCATCGAGCAGGTGCCGGGCGGCTCCTGGAAGGACGCCAAAGACAGGTTCGTCGCGGCGCACCCGAAAGCTACGTTCGACCCTGGCGATATTCGGGTCGCGACTCACTGGCCGCCGGTGCCGTCGCCGGACGGCGGCAACTACTCGCATGCATGGTTCGGTGGGTTCCTACAACCGATAGACTCCGACCGCCGACCCGATTGGTCGGCGGGATCGCGGATCGCTTTTGCCATTCTGGTGGAATACGGCGGCAGCGGCGGGCGGACGTCGGGGCCCCTCGCCAAGGCCGTCGCCGCCGAACTACTGGATGCGCTCGGTCCCGAGCTCGATCCGGATTACAGGCGTACGCAGGGGCCGGGGTCATGAAACGCCACACGGTCGAGCTTACACAGGCCGGCTGGGTGATCCTGGCTGCGGTCATGATGCTGGCCGTGATCGGCGTAGCGTCAATCTACGTCACGAACACGCACTATGCGTCGTTCGATGACGGCCCGCGCAACGCGGCTAAGCAACTCGTGCGTGTGGCGGTCAGCCTCTTTGTCGGGCTTTGCATCCTGCGCATCGGGTACTACAGAATCGCCCAGCACGCCTACCTCATCTTCTTCGCGGCGCTGGTGCTCCTGGTACCGCTTCTGATCGCGAAAATGACGGGCTCGACCTTCGGCGGCCTCACGGCGCCGCGCAACGGAGCCTGGCGCTGGATTCACCTTCCGGGTTTCCCCCTTCAGCCGTCGGAACTCATGAAGGTCGCGTTCGTCCTCGCCTTGGCGTGGTATTTGCGCAACCGCAGCAACTACCGCAAGTTCGGCGGGCTGATGGTGCCGCTGGCGATTTCGACGGTGCCTTTGGTGCTGATCCTCAAGGAGCCGGACCTCGGGACGGTTGTGCTGCTGGTGGCCGTGCTGTTCACCATGTTGTTCATGGCCGGCGCCAGGATCAAGCATTTGCTGATCATCTGTCTTGTCGGCCTGGCGGTTGCGCCGCTGGCGTGGAAACAGATCAAGCCGTACCAGCGGCAGCGGGTGTCGGCTGTGCTGCTGCAATCCGACTCGCTTCGCAAGGCGATCGTCGCGGAGCCCGAGCGTTACGCTTACCTGGCGAACAAGCGGCAGGCGATCGAGTGGGCGGCGGGCAGTGGTTATCAACTCGTCCACTCGAAGAACGCGATCGGCAGCGGCGGCATGATCGGGTACGGATGGGGTGATGGGATGTACGTGACGAGCGCGCTACTTCCCGACCGTCACAACGATTTCATCTTCGCGCTGGTGGGACATCAGTGGGGGCTGATCGGGTGCCTGGTGGTGCTATCGTGCTACGCGGTCATCACGATGTCGGGGGTGTTGATCGCGACCATGACGTCCGAACCGGTAGCGCGGCTGATTGCCGTGGGTGTGACGGCGCTCATCGTGACGCAGGTGCTCGTGAACGTGGGGATGAGCATCGGAATGATGCCGATCACGGGGATGACGCTGCCGTTCGTGTCGTACGGCGGGAGCAGCTTGCTCACGAACTTCATTGCGATCTCTCTGCTCATCAGCGTGTCTCAGCGTCGTCCCTTCCTGCTGGCACTCAAGCCGTTCGAGTTCGGGATCAGGAGGAGGAAGACGCTTCATCTGGCGGAGCCGGGTGGGGAGTCGCCCGAGGCTGCGGCGCCCACCAAGTCGAAGATCCGCACCGGGGCGTAGCCACCGTCTCGGGCCGCTTAATGCCAGAGTAGGGTGCGGCCCGGCCGCACCAGATGAATGCCGATCGCGGATTGGTGCGTCCGGGACGCACCCTACGTTTCTTGTTATCATGCGCGTGATGACGCAAGAGACGGCATGTTCCCAATTCCCGGCCTGCAGCGGCTGCAGCGCGATCGGCCGGCCTTACGACGAGCAGCTTGCCGAGAAGCTCCAGCGCGTCCGTCAGTTGTTTGCCGATGCAGCCCTGCCGGAGTTTGATTCGAGGTTCATCACGAGGATCACGCCGAGCCCGGACGCGGCCGGCTATCGCAACCGCGTGAAGCTCGTGCCGCGCCGGGTGGGGGGCGATGCGATCACCGACGCCGAGGACGATCTCGTGGTCGGCGCAGGTCACATCAAGCTCGGGCTTTATCGCGCGGGCTCGCATGATGTAGTGGATATTCCGGGTTGCCCCGTCCAGATGGCCGGTGTGAATGAAGTCGTTGAGGCTGTGCGCGAGGGCATCGATACGTGCAGCATCAGTCTCTACGACGAGACGACGTGCGCGGGCGACCTGCGATTCGTGACGGTGCGGCAGGGCGCTGCGACGGGCGAACTGCTCGTCGGGTTCGTGACCCTTGCGAGTGACTTCCCCGGTGGCGACAAACTGGCGAGCTTCGTGACGAGTCGTTGCAGCGGCGTGGTTGGGGTCCTTCAAAACGTGAACCCGGCCCAAGGTAACGTCATCTTCGGCGACGCCAGCCGGCTGATCAGCGGTCGAGCCTATCTTCACGAAGCCGTGTGCGGCGTGAGGCTTCGGCTCGGGCTCACGAGCTTCTTCCAGGTCAACACGGGTGTGGCGGAACTGGCTTACAGTGCCTTGGTGCGTGGTTTGCTGCTCGATCACCGCGTGACGTTCCTGGACCTTTACTCGGGGGTCGGGGCGATCGGTCTGGCGGCTGCGGGGAGTGTTCACCGAGTCGTGGGGATCGAGGAGGTGGCCGAGGCGGTTGATTTCGCCCGCGACGCAGCCAACGACAACGCGGTAAGCAACGTCGAGTTCCGCACCGGGCTCGTCGAGGATCGCCTGCCGGAGTTGGTCAACGAACTCCGCCGAATGGGCGTGAACACCGGGCGTCTGGTCGTGGCCGTGAACCCGCCGCGCAAGGGGCTCGATCCGAAGGTGCTGAGCATGTTGCGGCGCATGGGCTCGGTGCGGTTGGCCTACCTGTCGTGTTCGCCACCGACCTTGATCCGCGACCTGGCGGTCTTCATGGAGAAGGACTATCGCGTCCGCCAGGTGGAGCTGTTCGACATGTTCCCGCAAACGGATCAGGTCGAGACGCTCGTGATTCTCGAAAAACGGCAGCGCGTGGCGATCCCGGCTCGACCGGCGGCAAGGAAGCCGCGCAAGCGAGACACGCGATGATGGGCGAGGCACTGCGGAGGCGGTGGTATGGCTGAGCTGATCAGCGAGCCCATCACGCCGACCGCCGGCACGTCGGACACCGCGGCCATGGGGCGCGGCGAACCGGGCCTGCCTTCCGGCTTCACCTGGAAGGAGCGGGAGCTGTCGGTTGCCGAGGTGATCAGCGTGTGGAAGCACTCGTCACGCGAGGGGGCTCGGGCGGGCGGCGATGTCTACCTGCGCCGCCATTACTACAAGCTCCGCATGAGCGACGATTCCGTCTGGACGGTCTATTTCGTACGGCAGACGCCAAAGTCGGGTAATCCCAAGCGGCGATGGTTCTTGTACACGATCGAGTAGGTGTCGGAGCAGCAGGAGATCAGCCATGTTACGGGAAGCGTATCCGTACTATCTGGCGAACAAGCCGGTGCAGGCCAACAGCGATCTGGTGGTCACCAACAAGTACACGAGTGAGCGAGCCTGCCGCGTGGCGATGGCGGATGATAAGGCGATCGACGCCGGGATCGCCGCCGCGGTCACGGCTTTCGAGCAGACGCGCAAGATGCCGGCCTACGCTCGCCAGGCCGTGCTCATGCATGTGGTGCGGCGCGTGGAAGAGCGGCACGAAGAGCTGTCCAAGGTGTTGTGTATCGAAGCGGGCAAGCCGATCCGCGACGCGCGCGGCGAGGTGACGAGGCTCGTGGACACCTTTCGCGTGGCGGCTGAGGAGTCGGTGCGCATGACCGGCGAGTATCTTCCGCTCGACATCAGCGCGCGGGCGGAGGGATACGAGTCGATGTGGCGACGGTTCCCGGTCGGGCCGTGCAGCTTCATCTCGCCGTTCAACTTTCCGCTGAACCTCGTGGCGCACAAGGCGGCGCCGGCCATCGCGGTCGGGTGTCCCTTTGTGCTCAAGCCGGCCAGCCGCACGCCGATCGGAGCGATCCTGCTCGGAGAGATTCTGGCGGAAACGGACTTGCCAATAGGCGCGTTCAGCATCCTACCCTGTACGCGTGACGGCGCCGGGCTCTTTACGACCGACGAGCGTCTCAAGCTGCTCAGCTTCACCGGCTCGCCGGATGTCGGGTGGGATTTGAAGGCCCGAGCCGGCCGAAAGAAGGTCGTGCTCGAACTCGGCGGCAACGCAGCCTGCGTCGTGGACGAAGGCGCGGATCTGGAGTTCGCGGCCGACCGCATCATCATCGGCGCGTTCTATCAGTCCGGGCAGAGCTGCATCAGCGTGCAGCGCGTCATCGCTCATCACGCGGTGTACGAGCATCTGAAGCAGTTGCTTATTGAGCGTGCTGAGAAGCTCGTGTCGGGCGATCCACTCGAAGAAGAGACATTCCTCGGCCCGATGATCTCGGAGGGTGACGCGAAGCGCGTTGAGTCATGGGTCAACGAAGCGGTCGACGGCGGGGCGAAGGTCATTTGCGGCGGTCAGAGGGAGGGCGTGTTCTACGATGCGACGTTGCTGGAGAAGGTCGAACCGCACATGAAGATAAGCCGCGTCGAAGCGTTCGGGCCTGTGGCGACGGTGGAACCGTTCGCCGACTTCAAAGCCGCGGTCAAGGTCGTCAACGACAGCGTATACGGCCTCCAGGCCGGCGTGTTCACACCGAACATCGATCACGCGTTCTATGCGTTCAACGAGATCGATGCGGGCGGTGTGGTGATCAACGACATCCCGAGCTTCCGGGTCGACAGCATGCCCTACGGCGGCGTCAAGGCTTCCGGGCTCGGTCGCGAGGGCATCCGCTGGGCGATGGAGGACATGACCGAGACGAAGCTGATGGTCATGAACAAGCTGGGGCGGTTGTAGGGCACCGGGGTAGACCGTGCTTGTTCCTTCCCCCACCCTTCGGGAGTACCCG
>JAJDDX010000324.1 GCA_029260055.1 Phycisphaerae bacterium | reverse complement strand
GCCGGAATTGGCCCGCGTCCGTCTCCGGCTGCGCCACGGACAAGCCATCGCTTGAGCATGACCCCCAAGACCATCCCGACGGGGAGCGGAAGTGCGACGTAGTCGCTGATGGCCTCACCTCCAAGGTCCGAGACAGGGCCTGATAGCACAAGCCCAGGGCAACGCCCTGGGTACGTCACGAAGCATCGCGAGCTGAGCCCTGAAAGGGCGCAATAGCACTGTACCTTATGGCGCCCTTTCAGGGCTCGGAGGCTCCGTCTTGCGTTCTTTCCCCAGGGCGTTGCCCTGGGCTTGGCCTATTTCGCCCCTTCGGGGCTGAATGAGGCGCAACGTGCCACGCGGGGTGCCACTGGTGGCTTGTCCACCAGTGCCGAACTGGCGGTATGGTTCCCGGCTCACCGGGACTTGCCCGCGTCCGTCTCCGGCTGCGCCACGGGCAAGCTATCGCTTGCCCATGCCACCCATCAGAGCGCACGGCAGACAACCTGACCGCCGCAGCTTGTGCGAACTCAGAATCGACGGAACTTCACACGTAGGCCCGCGTCTAAGATCACGTCATCTAGCCGAGACCCGCAAGGTCCGCCGCGCGGGCCCGGCCGGATGAGCACGTTCGCACTCAAGCAGGAGATAATCATGGGCGCCGCGCAAGGCAGACGTTTGTGGCTCATGCCGGCTGTCGTCGTTCTGGTGACCGCCGGCGCGATCTGGATCGTAAGTGGCGAGCTGCACGCCGGCAGGACGTTCGATCGAGCCCACGCACAATGCCGCGCAGCCGGCCTCACCGAAACCTCGATCGACAACCTGTTCGAAGCCATGTGCGCAACCGACGGCAGCCGAGACAAGTTGCTGGAGAAGTTCACGCAGGTCTACATCGGCGAGCCGCCCGCCCCCGCCTACGTCGCCTGCATCACGGCACTCGTCGACGCGTCTATCGAGCAACGCCAGTAGCACCACGCCTGCGCCGATCTCCCCTCCACCCTGCGCTCGCGATCCGCACGCATAACGCACCGGCCGCGCACGCTGGACAGGTTCGTGCGCAGGCCGCACAATGTCCGGCGGTGGAACCCTTTGTCAGATGCCGGAGGATCGCCCGGTGTGAATCGGCCGTCGCGGCGCCTCCGCACGGTCGTCGACCACGGAACGACGACGTTGCCGGACGTTCACGCGATCAGCATCCCCGCCTTCTTCGGTTCCGGGTTCATCGCCGCACGGATGTGTCCGCGGTGCGAGCCAGACCGCTGGGCCCCACGCTGATTAGCAGGGCGGAGTGCTTTTCATGATCCTGTCGCTTGCGGAGTTCATCAGGCATGGCCGAGCGTGAGCATTGCCAGATTGGGTCGCTATCGACTGCGGAAACGACGTCGACAGGCGAGCAAGTCCCCAGCGCGGGCTACAACCTGCTACGGCTGGCCCCGATCCGGACCCTCGTGCTCTGGCCGGGCTTCCCCTACGTCTTCCAAGTCGGCCTACTGATCGCTTTCGTCGGCCTGGCATGGCTCGGCTGGAACGTACGAGCCCCGGAGTCAGCGCCGGACAAGCTCTTCGCAAAGACGCACCTCGTGACGCTGCTCATCTGGGGCCTCTGGTGGCCGACGATGGTCTGGTTCGCCGTCCTCTTCGGCCGAGCGTGGTGCATGGTCTGTCCGCTCGAGTTGGTCAGCAACCTCGCCGAGCGCCTCAGCCGCCGGCTCGCTCTACCACAGGCCAACCTTCCGCGATGGATGGCGGCGGGGTGGGTGATCTTGGCGCTCTATGCGTTGATCCAATTGCTCGTCGCCGGCGCACATCTGCACCGCGTGCCGCACTACACCGCGATCTTCCTCATCGGCCTGCTGGCGATGACGCTTGTGACCGGCGTGTTGATCCGGCATCGCGCCTTCTGCCGCGGCTTCTGCCCGGTCGGCCTGTTGCTCGGCACCTATGGCCGTGGCGGGATGCTCGCCGTGCGTGCCGGCGGTGAGGAGAAATGCGCTGCCTGTGATGAGCGCAGTTGCCTTCAGAGCTGCAACCGTACGAAGCTTGATGGGCGTAGCTGCCCGAGTTTGCTCAACCCACCCAAGCTGGACACCAACCGTGATTGCCTGGTCTGCGGCCAGTGCATCAAGGCATGCGAGCCGGACAACATGCAACTCGTGCTCCGTCCGCCGTTTTCCGCCCGCGACGCGCGCGAGCCCCTGGCAAGTTGGCCGATCACGCTTTTCGTGATGCTCGTCTGCGGTTTCGTGACGTATGAGCTGTGCAGCGAGTGGCCGGCTGCGGCGAAGACGTTCAAGTTCGTCCCGAACTGGATCGCCGCACAGGTTGGCATCGGCGCGGGCTGGGCGAAAGGCGTGTGGATGTTGTTCGTTGTCCCGCTTGTGGTGTGGACGCTGCTGGGCCTGATCGTGCGGGTCCTGGGCGGTGCCTCGTCTATCGCCGCAGCGTGGCGTCGCCTGGCGCTTCCCGTTGTCGTCATCATCGCCGCGGGCCACATGGCCAAGGGGCTGGCGAAGGTCAACTCCTGGGGCGGCTATCTGCCTGGAGCATTGGCTGATCCTTCCGGTGCCGCCACAGCCGCCGCCATCAGCGGCAAAACGGCAGCCGCGCCCGCCGCATTTCTGCCCATGTGGGCCGTCGCCGCCGTCGGCATCGCGCTCATCGTCGCGGGATTCATGTTGGGAATGCGTGAGGCACGCATGGCGAACGGCCGCGGCGCGAACGGTCCGGTTACCGTATCGCTGGGCGTAGTCACCATCGTGTCCCTCGGACTGGTGCTCGGCTGGATGAGTTGAGGGCCGCCCCTCGTCGCGATCCATCAAGAGCAGCGCGTAGAGCGGGTTCTACCCGCCACGAATGCTATGATCCCTACTCCGGCTCGTTCGCCCGATACTTGATCACCTCGACCTTCTCCAGCGTCACGAGCCCCTCCTGCACCATCTCGTCGACATGCGGAAGCAACTCGTCGATCTTCTCCCGTGCGTCCACGATCTCGATCACGATCGGCAAATCCTCAGTCACGTAGGGTCCGCTGTGCGGACCACGAATGCTATGAGGCTTCCTCCGGCTCGTTCGCCCGATACTTGATCACCTCGACCTGCTCCAACGTCACGAGCCCCTCTTGCACCATCTCGTCGACATGCGGCAGCAACTCGTCGATCTTCTCTCGTGCGTCCACGATCTCGATCACGATCGGCAAATCCTCAGACAATCGCAGCACCTTGGCGGTATGAAGCCGGCTGTGCGCACCGAAACCCATCGGGCCGCGCAGCACCGTCGCCCCGGCCAAGTGAAGCTCACGCGCCTTGAGCACGATCGCTTCGTACAGCAGCTTGCCGTCCCACTTGTCGTTCTCGCCGATGAAGATCCGCAGCAGGCAGCCTCGTTGTGGTAAACGCATGGCATCAAACTCCTAACCACTGCTGTGCGATTCGATAACCCGCCAGCGCAGCCGCCAGCCCGAGCACGTTGCTCAACACAATATTCGCCAGCGCCCGCGCCGTTTGCCCATCGTTGACAAGCGAAAGCGTCTCCCAGCCATATGTCGAAAACGTCGTGAAGCCGCCGAGCAATCCCACGAGAATGGCCAGCTTGTACTCCTCGCGGATCAGCACCGGACCGGCGAAGGCAGCACCCAGCAAGCCGAGTGCGAAGCAGCCAATGACATTGACGATCAACGTGCCCAGTGGAAACGGCCCGACGATCAAACGCTGTCCGAACCCAGCCACGAGATAACGCATCACGGAGCCGACGCCGCCGCCGGCTGCGATGAATAGCAACTTCTCCACATCATGCTCCGATCGTGCCGCAAGCGCGGCTCCGCGGTTGATCTGAACCGGCCGACAGGTCGCGTCGGGCGGCATCTGTAACGAAACCGATCGTAGCCGCGCCGACTGCCCGCCACAACGCTTCGCGGGCTAGCGTGGATATCCCCACCTGCAACGACCGTCCGGTGCGTCCGATAGTCGCGATCTGCGGGATTTCACCATCCACGCCGACGCCCGGGCGTCCTCACGCCGATGCGGGTTTTCACCGATCGAACTACATGAGTTCTAGCAGGGCGTGCAGCCTCCACGGATCCTTACGGGACAAGGACGGATGACAAGCGATCAACACGAAGGACCAACGGTCCTGATCGTCGAGACATCGCGCGTCGTCGCGAACATCGCCGCCAAGGTCTGCGAAGACCGCGGCGCCCGCGTCGAGGCTGTCGAGAATGTCGGCGAGGCCGTGACTCGCGTAGGCGCGGCGCCGCCGACGGCCGTCTTGACCGCGCTCGAACTGCCCGGCCTGACCGGAGGAGCCCTCATCGCCGCGCTCAAGTCGTCGCCGCATCATCGCGCGATACCCATCGGGCTGATCACCAGCACGGATTCATCGCATCGACACCTCGGCGTCTATCAGCCCGACGCGATCATCACCAAAGACAGCGCGCTGAGTACGTCGGTCGAACGCTTCCTCGAGTCCCTCGGGATCGGAGCCAAGACGGAGGATGGTGCAACCACCGAGGCGGATCAGCCGCCGCTGGCGAACGTGAACATCCTGCTGTGCGAAGACAGCATGTCGATCCAGGCGCTGATCGGTCGCATCCTTCACACCGCCGGCGCCGTCGTCGTGGCCGCAACCGACGGCAAACAGGCCGTCGACCTCGCGGGCAAGTGCAACCCGGACTTGATCCTCATGGACATCGAGATGCCCGAGATGGACGGACGTGAGGCGACTTTGGCGCTCCGGGCCAAGGGCGTGCGGACGCCGATCGTGGCACTCACCGCAAAGGACCCAGAGGAATTCCGCCCCGAGGCGATGGAACTCGGCTTCGACGACGTGCTTCCAAAACCCCTCGATCGCCAGGTCCTCATCGACCGCTGTGCCGGCTACGTCTGCGTGACGCCGTAGACGCCTGCGGCTCGCCCACGCCACAACACCCACCCTCGGCCTTTCTATCGGACCTTCTCGGCCGCACGAGACGGACGCTTCGCCGTTCTCAGGTCCGTTGCGCGGTTCGCCGATCCGATAGTGATGTGGTCGGGGCGCGGGTCGCCTGGGGTTCTTGCACGCCGTGGCGGATTGCCTCCCCCGAGACGGCATACCAGGAGATACGGCAGTGTTAATTGACGGCGAACGAAACCGAAACGGGCGAGCTACCAACTTCGAATCGACGGTACTCATCGTCGAGCCCTGCAGGCATCAACGCGACATGCTCGCCGGCGTCTGCCGAGCGGCCGGCGCCTCGGTGCGCACCGCCAGCCAGGTACCGGCGGCCCTCGACGAAATCCTGCACGATCGCCCGTCCGCCGTCGTGGCGTCCGCCGACCTGCCCGGCATACCCGGCAAATCGCTCGTCGCCGCCATGAAGTGCTCGCCGCTACACTGCACCATCCCCATCGGCCTGATCTGCGCCGACGGCGATCCCGGGCGCGATGTCGAAGTGCTTCGCCCGGATCATGCCTTCCGTCAGGACGAGAGCCTGCCGGACGCCGTCCGGGCGTTCGTCGAATCACTCGATGTTACACGTGTCGAATCGGAGCCTGTCATGACTGAGCACAAGACCGAGCCGTCCGCCGATGACGCCCATCCGCTGTCGGGCGCCGTGATCCTCATGTGCGAAGACACCATCCCGACGCAGAAGCTCCAGTCGCGCATCCTGCAACTCGCAGGAGCCGAAGTCGTCGTCGCCGGCAACGGATTGGAAGCCCTGGAGGCGGTCAAGGACCGACACTTCGATCTGATCCTCATGGACATCGAGATGCCCGAGATGGACGGCCGAGACGCCACGACCGCGCTGCGAGCAAAAGGCATCACGGTTCCCATCGTCGCCATGAGCGCCTGCGACGCCGACGAGTTCCGCCCCGAAGCCATGAAACTCGGTTTCGACGACGTACTGCCAAAGCCGATTCCACGCGATGCCTTCATCCATAGCTGTGTGGGCTACCTGCGCGGCGGGCACCAGCGCGTCTCGGCCGGCTTTGACAACTCGATGAGCTGAGCACGCTCGACGCCTTACCGCCCAACGCCGCCCGTACACGAGGCTCGGTCGAGCCGACCGATAGCCTTTTTTCCACCATCCCACCCCAAATCCATGAAACTTCCCGTTCGGACCCGAGTCTAAGAGTTTGACGTGAGCACGAGCGACAGCAGCGTCATACCACGACGCTCCTCGTGCCGCGGGGAATCATGACTCTTACGTCGGGAGGTTCCGAGAATGATACGCTTTCCAATCCGAACACATGCCATCCTCATCTTGGCCCTCGCAGCCGCTGCCCCGCTCGCGTCCGCCCAAACGATCATCCCCGAACCCAGGATTCCGCGACCACACCCGCGACCACGGCCGCACCCTCGACCAATGCCGCCGCGTCCGAGGCCGCCGCAACGCGATACACCGCTGACGGTCAAGAAGCACGCGATCGACGTCTCCATCGTCGACGGTGCAGCCGTCACGAACATCGATCAGGTCTTCGTCAATCCCTACCCGCACACGGTCGAGGGTACGTACATCTTCCCGCTCGCGGACGACGTGGCGCTGAGCCGCTTCACGATGTTCATCAACGGCCAGGAGGTCGAGGGCAAGCTGCTCAGCGTCGAAGAGGCACGCCGCACCTACGAGTCGATCGTCGCGAGAATGCGCGATCCCGCGCTGCTGGAGTACCTCGGCACGCGCATGTTCCGTGCGCGCATCTTCCCGATCGAACCGAAGGGCGAGGCCAGGGTCCGGCTCTCGTACACGCAGATGCTGAAGGCGGATGACGGCCTCGTGCGATATGAGTATCCGCTCGCCATGAAGCGACACAGCGGCTCGCCGATCGGCAGCCTCAGCATCGTCGTCAACATAGCCGGCAGCGTGCCGATCAAGAGCGTGTTCAGTTCGAGCCACAGCGTTGCCGTCAATCGCTCGTCCGAGCACAAGGCCAGCGCGAGCCTCGAACAGTCAAACGTGCTGCCGGACAAGGACTTCGAGCTCTTCTACGCGCTGAGCGACAAGGAGTTCGGCCTCACCGTGCTGACGTTCCGCGAGTCGGGCAGCGACGGGTTCTTCCTGGCACGCATCTCGCCCCCGGCCCTGACGACAGATAAAGACGTGCTGCCCAAGGATATCTCGTTCGTGTTGGATACCTCAGGCAGCATGGCCGGCCTGAAGATGGACCAGGCCAAGGCCGCCATGAACTTCTGCCTCTCCAACCTCAACGAGCGGGATCGGTTCAACATCATCCCGTTCTCACACGAGGCCCTGCGTTTCAAAGACGGCCTGGTGCTCGCCACGAAGGAGAACATCGAGGCGGCCCGCGCGTTTGTCGACAAGCTCAAGGCCCAAGGCGGGACGAACATCAACGATGCCCTGGTCACCGCGTTTGACGCAACCCCCAGTGCCGACGAGGGCAGACCCTTCCTGACCGTATTCCTGACCGACGGCATTCCCACCGTCGGCGAGACGGCAACCCAGACGATCCTCTCGAACGTGCTCGCCAAAAACGGCGCCAAGTCGCGCCTGTTCGTCTTCGGCGTCGGTTACGACGTCAACACGAAGCTCCTCGATCTGCTGGCTGAGCAGAACCGCGGATCGCGCGACTACGTCGAGCCGGGCGAAGACCTCGAACTCAAGCTGTCGAGCTTCTACCGGAAGGTGTCCGACCCGGTGCTCGCGGACCTGACCCTGGCGTTTCGCGGCCTCGATGTCTACGACATGTTCCCCGGGAAGCTTGCCGACCTCTTCTCGGGCACGGAACTAGTCGTGATGGGCCGCTACAAGGGCGAAGGGCACAAGGCCGTCGAACTGAACGGGAAGCGGCGGGGCCGCGCCGAGCGGTTCGTCTACGAGGCAAACTTCCCATCCATCGCCACCGATCACGCTTTCCTGCCCCGCCTGTGGGCCGTGCGAAAAGTCGGCTTTCTGCTCGATGAGATGCGCCTGCACGGCGAGAACCAGGAGCTCAAGGACACCGTCGTCCAACTCGCGACCAAGTACGGCATCGTCACGCCCTACACAGCCTACCTCGTGACCGAGCCGGGCAGCGTGGCGATGAGGGCCGGTGGCCGAGGAGGGGCACGGTTATTCGACGACGTGCGCGTCGCCACCGAGGCAGCCGCGCCCGGCGCCATGGCGCGGGGTGGGGCGAGACGCGGAAGGACGCACGCCGTCGGAGCCAACGGCGGTGCCGTCCGTGAATCGAAGGCCGCCCGGCAACTCCAAGTCGCCGACAGCGAAGAAGCCCTCGACGCAATCGGAGGACGGGCCGACGGCGAGGGCCGGGCGAAGAAGCAAAAGCTCGTCCAGCGCGTCGCCACGCGCACGTTCTACTTCATCGACGATCGCTGGGTTGACGAAGCCCACGCCAAGGACGCTGCGACGCAGAAGGTCGAGGTGTTCTCGGACGCCTACTTCAAGCTGCTCCGCACGCACCCGGAGCTTGCCAAGTGCTTCGCCCTTGGCGAGCGAGTGGTGGTTGTTGTCGCGGGAGTGACCTACGAAACCGTGCCCGCTGAGGCGGAGTGAGCCCCGATTTACACGCCGAGCCACGCAGCACGGCGCGTCGGTCAGCCCGGCGCGCCGTGTTGACATTCGGGCCCGCCGGGCTACATTGTCGCCTGCCTTTGGGGGCCAGCGGACGCGGTATCGGCCAAGAAACCGCGCGGCAGCTTCGGCACCCATCGGCATGGTCTCGGGGCTCATAGCTCAGTTGGCAGAGCGCGTCGCTGATAACGACGAGGTCGTAGGTTCAAGTCCTACTGGGCCCAGTTCACACAACCCTCGCTGAACGCTCGATTTAGCGTACCTGCCCGTGTCGGGCAGCGCGGCCTGAAAGCACTTGAGAAACGGTAGTCTACCGTTTCTCAAATCAGGAGGCCGCTCATGCCCTGGTCCAAGAATCACGTACCCCGGTATCGCCTGCATCGAGAGTCCGGACAAGCCATCGTTACGCTCGGCGCACGGGACTTCTACCTCGGGAAGCACGGCACCGACGAAAGCCGCAACGAGTACGATCGCCTGATTGGCGAGTGGCTGGCCAACGGCCGGGCGATCCCAGTTCGCGCCCAGTCCGAAGACGGGATCTCCGTCGCTGAGCTGGTGGTTGCCTACTACCGGCATGCCGAGAGTTACCACCGAAAGAACGGCAAGCTTACGGATGAGGTCAACAAGATCCGCTGCACGATGCGGCCCGTGGCGAGGCTGTACGGCCGAACTCCCGCAAATGATTTCGGGCCACTCGCGCTGAAGGTCGTTCGTGACGAGATGGTCAGGGCCGGGCACGGCCGCAAGTACACGAACGACCAGGCGGGGCGGGTCAAGCGGATGTTCCGGTGGGGTGTCGAGAACGAACTTGTTCATCCAAGCAGATACCAGGCGCTTCAGGCCGTGACCGGCTTGAGGCGCGGGCGTACCGAGGCGTCCGAGGGATCGCGCGTTAGGCCGGGGCCGGACGAACACGTGGATGCGGTCAAGGAGCACGTGGCTCCACAGATCTGGGCCATGATCGAGCTGCAGCGACTCACCGGGATGCGGTCGGGCGAGGTGACGATCATGCGCGGCTGCGAGATCGATATGACCGAAGACGTCTGGATCTACCGTCCATCCAGCCACAAGACCGAGCACTACGATCACGTACGCATCGTCGAGTTGGGTCCGAAGGCTCAGGACGTGATCAGGCCGTTCCTCAAGGCGGAGGTCGAGGCGTACCTGTTCGACCCTCGCGACGCCGAGGCCGCACGGAATGAGGAGCGCCGTCAGAACCGCAAGTCACCGATGACCCCGAGTCAGGCGAAGCGGACCCCGAAGCGCAGCCCCAAGCGGCCACCGCGGGAGTTCTACGATCGCGACAGCTATCGCCGTGCGATACGAAGGGCGTGCGACAAAGCCAACGTGCCGCGGTGGCATCCGCATCAGTTGCGTCACAACTTCGCAACCCGCGTACGGAAGGACCACGGCATCGAGGCCGCGCGGATTCTACTGGGCCATCGATCGCCCATGATGACGGAAATCTATGCGGAGACGGATCGCTCAACCGCGGCGCAGATCGCCGCAAAGATCGGATAGCGCGGTGTCGTGGATCGGACGTGAAGGGCGCGGCAAGGCACGCCCGCGCCGAAGCCTCCGTGCCGACAGCCGCGTCGGCGGGTGAGTCGCGAAGGAGCGCAGCAAAGGAGCAACCAGATGGCCGGCAGACCGTCAACAAACGGTGCAAACGGTGCGCGAGGTGCCAACGGGCGGTTCGCCAAAGGCAACGCCGGTGGTCCCGGTAACCCCCACGCTCGGAGAGTGGCACAGATCCGCTCGATCATCCTTGAGGCCGTCAGTGAAGAGGACCTGCGAGCGATTGTCGCGGCACTGGTCCAGCGTGCCAAGGAGGGCGACATCGCCGCCACGCGCGAGCTCCTCGACCGGCTCGCTGGCAAGCCAGCACAGATGGCGGACCCGCAGCGTGAGGAACTCGAGCAGGAACGCTTGCGACTCTCGGAGCGCCGCATCGAAATAGACGAGGACCGCGTCGAGATCGAGGGGCTGCGAATCTAGACAGAGTTCCCGCGCAAAAAGAGCGGCAGGATGGAGGGCCCGTTTCCGCGAAGCTACATCGTCGAACGTGAAGCACGCGGCCGCCGCGCCCCCGTTTGGCATTCGTAGGTGGCGACGGTCTCCTGCGTCGTACGTTTCTCTCACATGCCAAGCGACAATTTCGTGGCACTCGGCAAGCCGACGTAGTCGGAACGCAATCACGGATTCGCTGCACACCCCCGCCGTCTTGCCTGTGACGTTCGGATCGCCCCGCTAACGGAGCGAGCCTGTGAGTTGTCAGGGCTACGGCGCGACGCCCAGGCGCGGACACGAGAACCCGCGGTGTCGGCCGTGCGTGCGCGAACATTTGCATACCGTTGCCTATGCTCGCACATCATTCTGTGCTAGCCTAATCGCCAGACGACGCTCTTTCACGTGCTCGCCGCAACCCAACCACCAGACGCCTCAGGTACGCCTTGCCGGGAGAGAAACCGTGGATGTTGCGACTGATCTACGTACGAACCGATGGCGGCTCATGCGCGCTCTACGTGACCTTGCCGCGCTGGTCTACGTCTTCCGAGCCGTTACTGACCCTGCTTGGCTGGCATCGGCCACGCGGGTGGAACTGTGTCGTCTCTGGCTGCATGTTCGTGCTGTCCTCCGGTTTATCGATCCGTCGGCCCTGCCTTCGCTCCTTGCCGAGGCGCGACGGTCGGACGCGAGTACCCCGCCGGCAGCATGGATCGCCGAGCTAGAGGCTTCGGTTAAGACGGACGGATTGTATAGTCCGGTCTGGTCCGAGATCGCGTATCACTGGTCCATGGCCCGCGCGCGCCTTACGATTGCGCTGGGCGCCTTGCCGCGCCCGTTGCGACAGCGGTTGGCGTGCGACCGAGACCCGGTTCGCTTGGCCGCAATACTCCGGTTCGTGCCACGTACTGAGCACGAACTCAAGGCGTGCCATTCGCAGATTCGGGCCGAGGTAGAAGAGAAGGGGTGGTTTCCTGTGACCTCTCCATCGTGCGTACACGAGCTGCTCCCGAATGAACACCTCAGACTCGATTGGCCGGACGTGGATGCCGCGCGGCGGCATGTCCTTGGGGTGTGCCGTGCGTTCCGTTCCGAGGGTAGGCTGGACTTCGAACCGACGGATGAGGAACTTGAAGACGTGGCAAAGAGGCACGTTTCGGCGGAAACTCCCGATCGCATCCCCTGCGGTTCAGTGCCTATCGACACGGAAACCCTGCTGTGGTTCCATGCTGGCGAGGAGCCACCGCCGTACGCCCTATCGCCGGAGAACGTGCACCAAGCGATCCGAGACGCCTTCGCGCCGGTCGAGGTTTCTGACCGCCGCCTCGAAGATCGGTTGGGGTCGCTGCTGCGCAGAGACGAGTTGAGGCTTCGGCGAATCGAGTGGCGCGAGGGGGATCACCTCGAATCAGCGACTTTCTACTGCCTCGGTTCTGGCGAGCCCGCGAGTGGCCCTTGCGGAGGCTTCGCGCCAAGCCCTGATGACCTTGGGATCCTCCGCGCTCTATTAGAGGATCGCAAGCTTACGCTTGCCTCCGGTATCTCTGTTGTGCCAGTTGGTGGCGGCGCTCCTCTGTGCGAGCGCACGATCCGCCCGAGGTTGAGGCGCCTTGAGAACCATGGACTCGTTAGCCGGCCGGACGGTCCCCGGAAGGGATACGGAATCACGCCGGCTGGTCAGCTATTCCTACGTGACCGACAGAGAGCCTGAACCGCCGCCGAATGGCGCTGAAGGGCGAGCGCCGCA
Source organism: Phycisphaerae bacterium (assembly GCA_029260055.1). Classification (GTDB taxonomy): domain Bacteria; phylum Planctomycetota; class Phycisphaerae; order UBA1845; family UBA1845; genus JADFOB01. The sequence goes on along the minus strand of JAJDDX010000324.1, from coordinate 30,436 downwards.
TTTGCCGGCTATTTGCCGGTTAGCTCCGGGTTCATGCGACATGATTTAGCTGGTGGAAGCAAACACTAGCGAGGTGCCGCATGATCGATCTAACGAATGAAGAAGTCATATCGCTCAACAACGCTACGGCCCACCTGCCGCGGCGGCGATCCGGTAAGCGTCCCCATGTGTCCACCCTGTTCCGGTGGGCTCAGCGCGGATGTCGAGGCGTCAAGCTCGAAGTCATCCGCGTAGGCGGGACCCTCTGCACCAGCGTCGAGTCGCTTCAGCGGTTCTGCGACCAGCTTACGCATCCGCACGCGCCGCCCGCGGGGTCGCAGCCAACACCAGAGCGTGCAGCGGAGGATGCTGAGCGAGAGCTGAGGGACCTTGGATTCTAAATGCACACAGCGACCGGTGCCCACCAAGCGGCCGGTCGCTGTATAGAGCGGATAAGCTCAATGGCCAAGTCTAACAAGGGCGCGGGCGCGCGCCAACACGTCCCGACCGCCGAGCAGCGGGCTCGTGCCGCGGACGCGGGTGACCACTTCGCTCGCGTACCTCATTGGGTAATCGTGGGCGGTTTCCTGGCAAGTCTGTCTGGGAGCGCGACGAAGGTCTACCTTGCGTAGTGGCAGTTTGCCGATTTCACGACGTTCGAGTGCGAAGTGACCGCCAAGCGAATAGCGGCTTCCGCGGGCGTGGGAGATCAGACAGTTTTTGGGGCCGTCGCAGAGCTTGAGAAACAGGGGCTCATCGTGAGGTATTCCGGGCGTGCCCCGGGTCGACGCGAGGGCCGGCAAGTCAACAAGTACCGCATGGTCCAGGAAAACCCCTATGCCGAATCAGCACAACCTTATGTCGAATCCGAACAACCTTGTTCTGAATTGGATCAAGGTTGTGCTTCCAATGCTGCAAGCGTTGAGTCAGAATCGGGGCACTCTTTAGATACAAGTAGAGAAGTAGACAAACAGAGTGCTGTCGTCCTGCGCTTGGAGCAAGCCGGCTTCGATGAGGCTTCCGCTCAGAGGCTCGCGGCTGAGACCGGAGCGACAATCGAGCGCGTCGAGGAGGTGATCCGGGAATGCGATCGACAGACTGCGAGGGGGGTCATCACGAATCGGCTCGGATGGATCACATCGGCGTTGCGGAACGGCTATTCGGCGTCCCACGAGTCGGGCGAGCACGATCGCTCCCAGGAACGGCAGCGCCATCGTGCCCGTGAGAGCGAGGCCTTCCACCGAAAAACTCGGGAGCACGCACGGCACGTCGACCAGCAGCGCTCGGATGTTCTCGAAGAACTGGCGAACTTGCCGCCCGAGCGCCTCGCGGGTTACGTGCAACGCGCGATGGATCGCGTGACCCCAGAAAGCTGCCGAGCCGCTGAAGCCATGGACGACCCCATCCAGCATCCGGGGGTAAGGGCGTACGTTTGGAATTCCTACAGGGGAGACCGGGCTCGTGGAGGGTCTGGCGCAGGACCACCCAGTGCAGCGGAGTCTCCCGGCGAGCTTGGAGCGACAGATTGCACCATCTCAGCGTGAATCCGGTTGCCCCGAACGCCCACTTCAGGGCATAATGCGACTTCTCGCATGTGTTTGCGACCGGGGGTCGCCGACATTCGACGGAAGCTGGCGGAAGGGATGCCGGACGTTCGGATCAAGTCGGCCACGATGGGCGTGATCCAGCATGGGACACGACTGATTACTGAGCGGGGCACGGCGAGAGTGCTAGTACGAGTGGGACCGTGCGCGTGGTGGAGCATTCGGCAACCTTCGGGCGGCGACATGAAGGTCTCGTCGTGCGGTCCGGTGTCTTGATCCCGAATGCGCCGGCCCCGCATTGACCTGAGACAATGAGCACCCTGTTCCGGACAGCCCGGGCCGAACGGCGTGGTACCCGGTGATGAGCTATGCTACTGACGATCTCCACTACCCATGCTCCCGCAGGCGACCTGGGCTATCTGCTGCACAAACACCCGGATCGGTGCCAGAGCTTCGATTTGCCGTTCGGCAAAGCCCACGTCTTCTACCCGGAGTCCGGCGAGGACCGCTGCACGGCTGCCCTGTTGCTCGATGTCGATCCGATCGGACTGGTCCGCAACCGCCGCGGACCCGCCGGCGAGGGCTTCCAGCTCCGGCAATACGTCAACGATCGGCCCTACGTCGCCTCGTCGCTGATGAGCGTGGCTATCTCGCGCGTGTTCGGCTCTGCATTGGGCGGACGCTGTGAGCAGAGGGCGGATCTGGTCGAACAGCCGATCCCGCTTACGGCCAAGATTAGCGTCGTGCCGTGTCGCGGTGGCGAGGTTCTATTGCACCGTTTCTTCGAGCCGCTTGGATACCGTGTCACGGCCACATGCCATCCGCTCGATGAGAAGTTCCCCGAATGGGGGGAAGCCCCGTACTACACGGTCGAGCTAACGGCTGAATGCCGACTGCAGGACTTGCTCTCGCACCTCTACGCGCTGGTTCCTGTGCTCGACGACGACAAGCACTATTGGGTCGGCAACGACGAGGTCGACAAACTCCTGGCCAAGGGTGAGGGGTGGCTGGAGTCGCATCCCGAGAAGGAACTGATCGCCCGCCGTTACCTCAAACATCGAACCGGGCTGATGAGGGCCGCACTCGACCGACTCATCGAGGAGGAAAGTCCCGACGCCGACGAGGTTGAAGAAGCTCACGCTGCCGAAGAGGAGGCCGTCGAAGCGACGCTGCGACTGAACGATCAGCGACTGGAGGCGGTGGTTGTGGCTTTGAAGGAAGCCGGTGCGAAGAGCGTGGTCGATCTGGGTTGCGGCGCAGGCAGGCTGCTCAAACTCCTGCTCGCGGACAGGTCGTTCGAGCGGATCGTCGGGATGGACGTGTCGTATCGCGCGTTGGAGATCGCGCAACGCCGCCTCAACTTCGATCGCATGCCACCCAAACAGCGAGAGCGGATCGAGCTGATCCACGGCTCGCTGATGTATCGCGACGAGCGATTGGCCGGCTTCGATGCAGCCACCGTCGTCGAGGTGATCGAACACCTCGACGCACCACGCCTTGCGGCCTTCGAGCGAGTAGTCTTCGAGTGCGCCAGGCCGAGGACCGTGATCGTGACCACGCCGAACGTGGAATACAACGTGCGCTTCGATACCCTCCCAGCCGGAAAGCTACGGCACAAGGATCACCGCTTCGAGTGGGCCCGTGCGGAGTTCCAGGCATGGGCCGGCGGCGTGGCTGAGCGGTTCGGGTACTCAGTGCGTTTCGCTCCGGTAGGCCCAGAGGATGAGGAGGTCGGCTCGCCGACGCAGATGGGAGTGTTCACCACATGAGCGACGCTACGGATCTGAACGAGCTGCGGCAGAAGGTCCTCTCGGATGGCTGTTCGCCTGAGCAGACGAATGAGGGTATTCGAGCTTGCCTGAAGGTCGGCACAGGCGAGGCTCTTGCGCTACTGGCCGAGATGGTCGATCACGATTATGGCGGATGGACGTTCAAGTGGCATCAGAAATACACATCCGCACTTGCGTGTGGCGTCTTCGGATCAGACGGATTTGCGGCCCTAGCCGATTGCGGACTTAGGACGGAAAGACACAGTTCGCGGTCTGTAGCGATTCAGACACTTGCGCACTTCGCGGCCGGAACGGAGGGAACTTTGGCGGGCATCTGGTGTCACAAGGCACCTGACTTGGAGGAAGAACTGAGCAGTGCCCACAACACTCGCGAACTTGCTCGCGGACAATTGACGCGACTTGCAGCGGGCGTGGACGCCGAGTCGGAGCTGTCGTGGGATCTTGTCTCTGCACTTAACGCCTTGGCGATTCCCGACAACCTGGAGAAACCTGAAGGCCGGAGTCCAAGCGCAGAGCTCTTCGAGGCTATGCTAACAGGTTGGTTCCGCATCAACGATGCGGGCATCCAGGACTACCGCGCGCTGCTTGCTAGAGAGCCCATCGAGGAGGAAGTGCACCAGTTCCTGGCTTCCGAGCCCCACTTGCTGAATCCCTTGCAGCTTCGGACTTGGTCAAAGCCGCGTCTTGGTGAAGAACTCGTCGCGGATTTCGTCGTGCAGCAGGTTGATAACTCATACCGCGTCGTGGAGATAGAATCACCCGGCGATTTACTGATGACGAAATCAGGGAACTTATCCGCCGCGGCGACCGAAGCGGTGCGGCAGGCTCTCGAATACCGCCAGTGGCTAGTCGATAACCGGCTCTACGCCGTGCAGCAGTTTCCCGATCTTCAGTCGCCACATGCGATCGCCGTAGTCGGAATGGAGTCAAGCCTCAACGCGAAACAACGGGCGCGACTCCATGCAGAAAACGACTCAAGACGCGGTTCAGTAGAGATCATCGGCTTCGACCGCCTAGCAGATCGAGCGACGGCCCTTCTACAGAATCTACTTATGCGCTCAAGATCTACTCAGGCGATAGTCAGCGAGATCGATCGGGGAGCAGACAATCCGTGAATCTCAGCCTTCCTGAAGTCTCGCTCGTCATCCTCATCGGACCATCCGGGTCCGGCAAGTCGTCGTTCGCGCGCAAGCTCTTCAAACCAACCGAGGTGCTGTCGAGCGACCACTGCCGCGGCCTCGTCTCCGACGACGAAAACAACCAGGCCGCCACCGTCGATGCCTTCGAAGTGCTGCACTTCATCGCCCGCAAGCGCCTCGCTGCCGGCAGGCTCACCGTCGTGGACGCGACCAACATTCGGCCTGAGGATCGTAAGCCGCTGGTCAACTTGGCGCGGGACTTCCACTGCCTGCCCGTCGCCATCGTGCTGGACATTCCCAAGGACGTCTGCGTCGAGCGCAACCGTGAGCGGGCGGATCGGAACTTCGGAGCTCGTGTCGTCGCTCAACAAGTCAGCCAGATGCGACGCGGCCTCCGAGGCCTGAAGCGCGAGGGCTTCCGCCAGATCCACAAGCTAAGCAGCGTCGAAGAGGTCGACGCCATCACCGCAATCGAGCGCACGCCACTCTACAGCAACCTCAAACACGAACGCGGCCCGTTCGACATCATCGGCGACCTGCACGGCTGTTGCGACGAACTGGAAACGCTGCTCGGCGAACTCGGCTACGAAGTCACCCAGCGGCGCGAGGGACAGACTCTCGACAGCGGCCCCGTCTATGCCCACCCCGAAGGACGAAGAGCAGTCTTCCTCGGCGATCTCGCAGATCGCGGTCCGCGCGTCCTCGACTGCTACCGACTCGTCCACAACATGGTCAAGGCCGGCCACGCCCTTTGCGTACCCGGCAACCATGACATGAAGCTCCATCGTCTACTGCGCGGTAGGGACGTGCAGATCAAGCACGGCCTGGCCCAAACGGTCGAAGAACTCGACGCCCTGCCGGAGGACATCGCCGCGGCATTCCGCGACCAACTCGCCGAGTTCATCTACTCGCTCGTGAGCCACTGCGTGCTGGACGACGGCAAGATCGTGGTCGCACACGCGGGGATGAAGGAGGAGATGCAGGGGCGTGGATCGGGAAAGGTGCGTGAGTTCGCACTCTACGGCGAGACGACGGGCGAAACCGACGAATTCGGCCTGCCGATCCGATACAATTGGGCGTCGGAGTATCGCGGACGCGCCTCGGTCGTCTATGGCCACACACCTGTGCCGGAGCCGGAATGGCTCAACCGCACCATCAACATAGACACCGGCTGCGTCTTTGGCGGCAAGCTCACGGCGCTTAGATACCCCGAGCGTGAGCTGGTCTCGGTGCCGGCGGCTAAAGTCTACGTCGAATCGCCCAAGCCGTTCCCCGTCGGTGATGCGACCGACGCAGCACTGACGGCGCAGCAGGAACACGACGACCTGCTCGACATCGGCGACGTGACGGGCAAGCGGATCATCACGACCCGCCTGCGCAGCAGCGTCACGATTCGCGAGGAAAACAGTATCGCCGCGCTGGAGGTGATGAGCCGGTTCGCCGTCAACCCGAAATGGCTGATCTACCTGCCGCCAACGATGTCGCCGAGCGAGACATCCAAGGAACCGGGCTTGCTGGAGCATCCAGCCGAGGCGTTTGCCTATTTCCGGCGTCAGCGCATCGACAAGGTAATCTGCGAGCAGAAGCACATGGGGTCGCGCGCGGTCGTGATCGTCTGCCGCGACGAGGACGCGGCACGGGCGCGCTTCGGGGTGGCTGACGAGGGCATCGGCACCTGCTATACGCGGACCGGACGGCGGTTCTTCAACGACGAAGCGGCCGAGGCGGAGTTCTTGCTCCGGATCAACACGGCTATCGAGCGGGCCGGGCTGTGGCAGGAACTCGACACGGATTGGCTTTGCCTGGATTGCGAGTTGATGCCGTGGTCGGCTAAGGCCCAGGAACTGCTTCGCAGCCAGTACGCCGCTGTCGGTGCCGCCGCGCGAGCTGCCATTCCTGATGTGGTGGACGCTCTGGCTCTGACGGCGACGCGCGGCTGCGACCTGGACGGATTACTCGAACGATACCGCTCGAAGGGCGAGTGCGCGACGAAGTTCGTGGACGCCTACCGCCAGTACTGTTGGCCGGTCGCATCGGTATCCGACTTGAAGCTCGCACCGTTTCACATCCTCGCCAGCGAGGGCGCGGTTCATACCGACAAGGATCACACCTGGCACATGGAGACGCTCGCCCGGCTCTGCGACGCCGAACGAGAACTGCTGCTGGCAACGCCGAACAGACTCGTCGACCTCGCTGACCCGCAAAGTGAAGACGAAGGATGTCGTTGGTGGTCGGAGCTGACCGAACGCGGCGGCGAGGGCATGGTCGTCAAACCGCTGGCTTTCATCCGAAGAGGCAAGAACGGTCGCGTGCAACCGGCGTTGAAGTGCCGCGGCCGCGAGTACCTGCGGATCATCTATGGGGCGGAGTATACCGCTGACGAACACCTCGAAAGACTGCGTAACCGCTCGTTGAGCACGAAGCGGTCGCTCGCGCTGCGCGAGTTCGCCCTGGGAGTGGAAAGCCTCGAACGCTTCGTGCAGCGCGAACCGCTCCGCCGCGTTCACGAATGTGCCTTCGGCGTGCTCGCTATGGAAAGCGAGCCGGTCGACCCAAGGTTGTGAGGCGTGCACGTCGGTACACTGGACGATTCTCCTGCCGGTCAGCCACAAACAACCGCGCAGACGCCGGCCTCTCCCCCTCGGACTGATCCAGGAGTTGGCTTGGAGTTCCGGCCTGTGGATCTTACACCTTTTCAGTGCCATTCATTGCGAGAAATCTTGGCTGGTCCTCGGTCATGGTCGCCTGGCCTAATCGGACGAATTCGCTGGGGACCAAGTTGCCCAGCGAGCCGTGGAGGCGCTTGTCGTGGTACTGACAACGCCGGGTTTCTGGATTGGCTCGCGCGTCGGTGAGCGACAGAAACCAGTCTTCGCCCAGGCACTCTTGGCGCAGACGTGCTGGCTTACGTCCGAAGTCCCGATGTATACTCCTCGCCATGGAAGAACGGGAACGAACAGCGCAGATCGAAATGGCCGTCAGGGGCGATGCGAACGCCCTTCAGGGGTTGTTCATCGAGTACCACAGACCGCTACGTGCGCTCCTCGACAAGAAGATGGACGCAGCCGTCTGCCGGCACTTCACTCCGGAGGACGTGCTCCAGGATGCCTACGTGGCTGCCAGCAGATCGATCGCGTCGTGCGAATTCGCCGGCCCCGCGCCGTTCTACCAATGGCTCAAGACCATCACTCTGAGAAGGCTCGCGGACCGGCGAAGAACCGTAAAGCGGCTGCCGGCCGGTGAGAGCCGGGTCGGGCGGCCGCGACTCGACGGCCAAGGGTCGTACGCAGGGCTTTCCGCAATTCTCAGCGACGGCGGCGACTCTCCGAGCGCCAAGCTTGCCAAGGGGGATGCCAACGCGGCGCTGATCACGAGCCTTGCGAGGCTGTCGGACGACCAACGCAACGCAATCCGACTGCGCTACCTCGAAGGAAAGACGGTGGCTGAAGTCGCGGCATGCATGGATAAATCGGAGCCGGCGGTCAACGGCCTCTGTTGGCGCGGAGTCCAGAAGCTCGGCGAGCATATGGGGTCAATCTCGCGATACATGCTGCAGCGGTAGGCCGACCGAGCCTAAGTACCGCCAACGCAGTCCCGCACGTTCCGTCAAGGTCTCCAATTCCCGCGCTGAATCCGCCCGTGCCGGCCGCTTGCTGGAACGGGTGCGGCGGCCAAGTCGCGCCTCGACCCGACCGACCCACAACGCGATGCGGACGTTTGACGGGAGCAGGCAACATGACCCACCCAGACTCCGATCGGATCAGCACGTGTTGTCGAGGTCTGTTCTTCGCACACATGGTCGCAGGCATGCCGCCGCTTGTCGTCTTGGAGTGCTGTCGCTGCGGGCGGCTCTGGCATCAGCGAGAGGACAAGCGGCTCGTTTCGTACGATCGGCAGCTCCTGCCGCGCCTTAGGACGGCGAAGCTCGACCACGCGAGTCATGGCGTACGCACCGGACCGTGGTAGGCCCGCGCACGGGCAGCGCTGGCCAGGAACCACGGATTCCCCAGAGTGATCCATCGCCCAGAAGGCGCTCTGCAACGGCCCCTCCGCCACCGCCAAACGGACGTACGGAGAAGCCGTGGACCCACCATGAGCCGCCTCAATGCGGCTCCACACGCGTTTCGCCGAACTTCTCGCTTTTTCCGCGCTCGATTCACCTGCCCCGATCGCTTGCCAGATCAGTGAACCAGTGTCCGGCGCGATAATGCCGCTCCGCAGCCGTTCGTATACTGCGACGATCGCAGGAGGGATAGAGTGATGCAGAAGGTAGGGCAGACGCGATTCTTGGCCCGGCGGAGTCTTCTCGGGATGATCTTGTTGGGGGCGAGCTTGGTTGCGCAAGCGGGTGTCATCCAACACGATCCGAGCGAGTCAGATCCGTATCAGTACGACATGGCGCCAGATTATCCACCATACCAAAGCCTAGCCGAGAGTTGCCCAAGTGTGGGGCGGTTGGAGCTTGACATCCCACATCTCGGAAGCGTTTCGCGAGGCTCCGGCACGTTAATCACGCCCGTCTGGATCCTGACAGCGGCGCACGTTGTCCACGCCGCGGAATTCGCAGCTCATGACATCGATCTTTCATCCGCTGGCACGTTCTTCGATTTCGATGATCCCAATGTGCCAAACCCAGACAGGTACGATGTTTCGTTCATCATTGTGCACCAGAAGTGGCTGGTGCCGCCCGGTGACCTTTCCCCCATGGAGCCGGATGACGGCTATGATCTGGCCCTTATCCGGTTAGCCCTTCCGGTCAGCACCGTTGAGCATGCCACACTGAACATCGACATCGACGAAGTGGGCAAGCCGGCGCTAATCGTCGGCTTCGGGTTCTGGGGGAACGGGAAGGGCGGATCGTCTCAACACTGGTATTTGCAGCCCCAGATGTGGGGAGCCGCTGGCGGTCATAACGACATAGACGCCTACGGGGGCACCTTCGATTGGTCGGATAACCTAATCCTGGCCGACTTTGACAGCTTCGAGAACGATGGAATCAATACGCTCACTGATGGCTCCCCAATTCCTCTACCAACGGAATTCCACATGGCGAAACGAGATAGCGGTGGCGGCTGGTTTATCGAGCACCCCCCGGAGTCGGGTAATCTCGTGCTCGCCGGTGTTAACTCCGGCATTTGTTGCGGCAATCCCGGTAGCTATTACGATGAAATAGGTCGCGCGACGCGCGTGAGCGTACATATCCCGTGGATCAACGACGTCATCGCCGAGGAAAAGCGCTGGGTAACCGCTGGTGGCGGCGACTTCAGCATACCCGAAAACTGGAGCCAAGGCGTACCACGCGCATATCAAGCCGCCATTTTCGACATGGCCGGGGTGCACATCGTAACGATGCCAGGCATCGCAACTACGAAGCATTTTCGGATCGAGGGCGGGAGCGACGTCATGCTCGACGGGATCTTCACCTATACGGTGAGCGATCTGGCAGCCCTCTCAGCCGGCAGCGCGCTTCATCTTGCAGCCGGTGCAACGCTCGATGTCGGTGAGCTGCGCGTCGAGGGCGGCAGCGTCGTCACGCTCGACGGGATCTCCGCCTGCACCGTCACAGATCTGACAGCCATTTCCACTGGTGGCACGCTTCATCTCCGAGATGGCGCGACGATCGACACTGGCGAGTTGCGCGTCGAGAGCGAAAGCAACGTGACACTCGCCGGCTCCTCTAGCCACGCAATCACCAACCGGGCAGCATTCTCGACCGACGGCACGCTTGATCTTGGAGCCGGTGCGACGCTCGATGCCGGTGAGCTGCGCGTCGGCGAGTACGGCGTGGGGGCCGTGAATCAAGCCGGCGGCACAATGCACGTTACCGGTGATCTGCACATCGGTGTGACCGCTGGGGCAGTGGGATCGTATCGGCTCACTGGAGGCACGCTCTCCGTGGATGGTGGCGTTCATGGCCAATTGCTCGGCACGGATTACTTCATCATTGATGCTCCGGCGGGTGCGGTCGACATCGCAGGCGACATCGCGGTTGAGCACCTCACCGTCGGGCAGGGCGCATATGACGGCGTGGTCTCCACTTTGGACATTACGCACGGGAACGTCAGCAGCAGCGTCCTGACCATTGGCCTTGACGGCACCGGCCAGATCACGCAGATCGGTGGAACCGACACTGTTCAAGAAACACTCTACATCGGCGTCAACTGCGGCGCAGACGGCACGTACAACCTGGCCGGGGGCACCTTGATCGCTGACACGATCAACATCGGGTTCCACGGCCATGGCCAGCTCAACTGGACCGGTGGGACCATCGAGCCGTATACCCCCGGTGGCGCCGTCACCGTCAACGTCTGGTCACCGAACGGGAGCTTCAACATTGGCGCAGGGTTGAGCTTCGACGGTGAACTGAACGAGCTGCCCTCAATAGACGTCAACACCAACGGTATCCCTGACGAATGCGAATCGGATCACATGCTCGTATTGATCGACCGCACCGGGTCGATGATAACGCCTCGCATCAACGGCCACACCCGCTGCGAGGATGCGTTGATCTACGCCGCTGATGATGTCTCTACGTTCTTCGCGGACAACCCGTTGGGTGCCGCAGCTGTCTGGACCTTCGCCAACACTGAGCCAACGCCGCTCACCGGGTTTGTTGGCGAAGCGGAGGCTCTTGCCGCCATCGACGGCCTGGCACCGGACGGGTGCGATGGACAAACGCCGCTCGCCGAGAGCATCTGCGAGGCGATCGATGATCTGGTCGCATCTTATCCGGTTGAGACCCTCGGCGATCGGGTGCTTGCGATCAGCACGGACGGTGGCGAAAACGCAAGTGATGGCGAATGCGACGGCTTCTGGAGTGACAGCGGCCCACCGCCGTCCGGCAACTACGACCTCGATTCGTGGCAGCAGAGAGTGTACGACAGGCTGCACGACAACGGGGTCACTGCGCAGGCGCGCTTCTGGGAATCCTTCGGACAGCGTGGCGGCAAGGATCGCGAAGGCGGTGGGAGCCGTAACCTGCCCGCCGTCTCCGATTACGTCTTTCTGGAAGACCTGGCCGAGTCCTCTGGTGGGACGTTCATCTACATGGATGACAACGCAGATGACGACTGCAACGGTAACGGCATTCGGGATGCGTGCGACATTGAGTGTGGATCTAGCGGCGGCCCATGCGACCTCCCTGACTGCGGGCTGAGTCAGGATTGCGATGCGAACGGCATCCCCGACGAATGCGAATCGGATGGTGACGGGGACGGCGTCATCGATAGCTGCGACGATTGCCCGGACACGATACCCGATACGGAAGTTGATGAGTTCGGTTGTCCGCCGTTCATTCCAGGCGATTGGGACCGGGACGGGGACATCGATCTCCGAGACTTCCACGAGTTCCAGCGGTGCTACGGCTCGGGTCCATCTCCCGCCTGCCAGGACACGTTTGACGCCGACGGCGATGGGGACGTGGACCTGGATGACTGGGCGGAACTCGAGCCCGACATGGCCGGACCCAACAGACCGTCCGTCCAGTTGGGCGATCTCTTCGTGGTGAACCACGAGGGCAACAACGTGAAGCAGTACGACAGCACCACAGGCGAGTTACTTGCAGTGTTCACGCACGGCGCCGCAGATCATCCCGAAAGCGCGACCTTCGGCCCGAATGGTAATCTGTTTGTTTCCTATCCAAGGTTCAACCGCGTTGGAGAATTCGACGTACACACGGGAGAACTGATCGGGGACTTCATTACAACCAACGCGGGACGCCCCTCTCACCCACGTGGCATGGCATTTGCGGGCCCGGAAATGAACTTATTCGTCGTGGAGGGTCAGGGTCAACAGTGTTTGCTTGAGTACGATGGCATAACTGGCGTGTTCATCGGAGAGGCAATCGGCTCTGGAGTGCTATCTCAACCGCACGGCGTCACGGTCGGACCTGACGGCGATCTCTACATCGTGAACTACGGGTCCAAGACCGTGACAAGGTACGACTTTGACAACGGCGATGCGACCACTTTCATCGCCGCCGATTCGCACGTCGACAAGCCGGTCAGAGTGGTGTTCGGCCGTGACGGCAATACCTACGTAAGTAGCCTCCACGGATCCAGGCAAGTCGTAGTGTTCGACGGCGTAACCGGCGCCTTCCTGCGCGTGTTTACCAGCGGTGCTGGCGGGATGTACCCTTATGGTCTCGGTTTCGGGCCGAATGGCAATCTGTTGGTAGTCGATTACAGTTCCAGTGGTGAGGTCCATGAATTCGACGGTGAGACGGGCGCGAGCATTGGCTCCTTTATCGGAAGCGGACTGCAGTGGCCGACAGACCTCGTCTTCGGGCCGTGACCGAATGGCGTTGGGGCACATATCGACGCTTCACTGGAGGGCGTGCGCGTCGAGGCACCAGATTGACACGAACAGCGCGTGGCGACCGGTTGAGAGCCCGCAACCGCACGCTGACGGGCCGCGCCCGGCACGAGGGCTGGGATGTGGCGTCAGCCGCCATGCTCGCCCGGCCTGAGCCATTGTCCCTCCTGGATGATCGGCGTCCATGCCTCACGCCAGCGGGTCTTGAAGACACGCTCGTTGTACACGCTGACCTTCCCGCGGATCTTCAGATCCTTATCGACGAAGAACTCAAAGCCACGGCCGCCAATCGGCTTCTCGTCCGTGCCGACTTTGCCCGTCACATTGAATACAAGCCGGAGCCACGTCTCACCGCTGCCATCGTGCGCGGAAACCTCCTCCACTTCGGCCCACCCCAGACCGGTGCCGTCCTCCGATTCGCGAAGTTGGTACGCATGGTTCAGGAACGCATAGGCGTACGGAGGGTCGCCGTCCAGGTGTGCGAGTTCCGCCATTCGTGGCGGCCCGATACCGTTCATTTGCGCCGGGTCCAGCACCATGAGGATCAGCACCAGATCGTATACGGTCAGGGGCGTGCCTAAGGGCCACGCTGCCCCGCGCGGATCTGTCGGCGGAGCCATTGGCCGATCGAGTTCATTGTTCTGGCCCCACGCTACAATCGCAGGCCGGCCAGGCCCCAGGAAGTCCTCAACGATCGTCGCGTGGGAAAGGTGACCGTGGTGCCAGAAGGTTGCGATGAGATCGTCTCCTCGCGGAGCGCAAACCGTGACGCGCGCCGGAGTCCCTTGGTGGTTCGCGCCGAGGACGACCTCGTCTCCCGGCACGCCATCGAGATTGCCGGTCGCCAACCAGCGTCCCGACCAGGGAAGGGTCGCCTCCGCATTATCGACATCCGGCCATGTCGCTAGCTTCACGTGATCGCGTGGCGTCATGTCCTGTTGCCATACGTGTGTGCCAGCAGCGTCGTACCATACGAATGCGTTGCGATTCCGAGGATTGTTGAGTGCCGCCACGACCAACTCGTCGCCGTTGTCAGGGTGTCCATCCTGGTCTACTACGGCAGCGGCATTGATCCGGCCAACGACGCCGGGAAGCGTGACAAACGGCACACGAGATCGTCCGTCCGCGTAATCAACCAGCAATGTACGCGTGCGGTTGCCATCAATGTCCTCGCGCACCGTGACACCCGTGATGATCGGCGGCGTCACATCTGAGACAGTCGGCGAGGTCTCGCCTCCGAGCATCGCCCAGCCGCCTGCGGTCGCCATCACGATCACCAGACCCGCACACCAGCGCAGCATCCGGCGCCGCGTGCGAGGTAGATGGACACGTGTTCCGCGGTCGAGTGCCGAGATCGCCTCGGCGGCCGTCTCGAACCGATCCTCCGGACGCTTGGCCAGCAGCCGCAGGGCGAGGCTGGAAAGATCGGGCGCAGCCGCGGCATTCAGCGCCCGCGGATCGGCAGGATCCTCATGCACGATCCGGTATCCCACAGTCGAGGGCGATTCGGCCTTGAACGGTGTGCGCCCCGCGAGCATCTCGTAGAGCACGACTCCGGCCGAGTAGAGATCTGTGCGATGACCAATCTTGTCGCCAGTGCGGGTCTGCTCGGGACTCATGTACTCCGGCGTACCGGGAACGCACCCCTTGCCGGTGAGGGTCGCCTGCGCGGAATCGAGCCGCGCCAGCCCGAAGTCCGCAATCTTCACGGCGAAGTCGGGCCCGGCGTCACCGGAGCCCGGGCTAGGCAATGGGTCGGCTTCTGCGTCATGCGCCGGCTTGCACGCGGCATGCTGGCGTTCGTATTCCACCAGGTTGTAATCACCGATCAACACGTTGGAGGACTTGATGTCGCGGTGGACCAGGTTCGCCTCGTGCACAGCCACAAGACCGAAAAGTATCCTGCGGAAGATATGACGGATCGTTGCCATCGGCAGCGGTCCGTGCTGCCTAATCAAGCCGCTCAGCGAGCTACCGCGAATGTACTCCATGGACAGGAAGTGCGTGCCACCATGCTCGCCGACCGCGTGGACGGTGACCACATTGGGGTTCTGGAGCGCGGCGGTAGCCTTGGCCTCGCGCTCAAACCGCACGAACGCGGCCCCGTCGCGAACAAGTTCAGGGCGGATGATCTTGAGCGCCACCGTGCGATCGAGGGCGTCCTCGTGGGCTTCGAGGACGATCCCCATCCCGCCGCTTCCGATCAGGCGGCGAACCCTGTAGGGCCCCAACTCGGCCGCGTACGCTGGATCTGAGGACGGCGTCAGAAGGCCGCGTTCCACCAGGTTCGCGACGCTGTCAGTCGAAGGGCGGATTCCCTCCAGGCGGCCGATCTCGCGTAGCCTCGCAAGCGCCGGGAGTAGCTGATCCGCATACTCCGGATACTCGGCGCGCACTGCAGCCTCGCTGACGTTCTCTCCGCCTGCAATTCGCTCCTCGAGTGCGTTCAGAATCCCGCCCAAACGCTCATCGAGCGCGCTGTCGTCTGCGTTTTGATCTTGTGATGCCTCAGCCATCCTGTCCGCCGTATGCCATCCCCTTCACCTCGCCACCGACCGATGAGAGCAGCATAGCAAAACGGCGGGCGGGGTTCACGCAGGCCACGTTGGATCCGGAAGCTGGGCGGAGAAGCTGCGACGGCAGATCCTGAATTGGAGCTGGGTATAGAGTCGCTGTCCCCGCAGTGTAGAACGTACGCTGAGCCTACCGCCGGCCCGGGGACCATCTGTTGCGGGCAACATTGCCCTGGACAATCGCAAATCAGCCTATTCCGGACAACCCGTGTCGGTGCAATCCAACGGCGGGCAGAACGGATAGGGCTGACCCTGGAAGCAGTCCACAGCCCGGCCGATGTCGCCGAAACTAGTGTCGGAGAAGTCCGGGATCTCAGGCGTTTGCGTTCCACCCAGCGGATCGCACCAGGCCTTTGGTATCCGCTGATTCCCTTGGAACGCCTGCACGACGGCAGTGATGTCCCTAAAACTGCAGATGTTGTCCGGCGGCGTACCGATCGTCCCGCCCGTCACGTCACCGAACAGCGTTGTCGTCCTCAGAACAACCGCCACGGAGTAGCTGGCCTCGTCAGCGATGTCGGCACCCTTCGCGATCGCCTGCACGAAGTATGTGTGGCCGGGCGAAACCTCGCAGTCGCCAACTTGGACGCTCGGGTCAACCCACGGTTCGCCGTTGTGCTGGCGGGCCCAATCGCGGTAATGGGCAGCCGCGTCGGCCACGATCCGAGCGAGGAGTTGAGGCGATGGTTCAGGCACGTCTAGTGGGCCGGTGATCGTCGGTTCGGTCGGTTCGCCAACCCAGCCGATCACGATGTCGATCCCGGGTTCGCATATGCCGTTTCCGTTCATGTCGAGTGTCTCCCGCCGAGCTGTTGGGGTGCAGGCGGTCACCGGAGTCGGATCGATCGAGATGTAGCGGTTCTTCTGGACGTAGCACGTGCCCTCGCCACCCGGGGCACTCGGTGGATGCACGCAGTATGCCTGCGACTCGGGATTCAAGCCGGCAAGGCAATCATCGTCCGTCATGCACGGGCGGATTGTCCCGTCATTGTCGAATCGATTCTCCGCCATCGGCCTTCCGTTGTCCGCGATGTCGCACACGTCGCCAACTTCGTTGCCGTCGCAGTCTGCCTGATCCGGATTGTACAGGGGACAGTTGTCCAGCGGATCGCACACCGTGTCGTCGTCGTTGTCCACGTAGTTACCCCCCCAGACCGGAACGCGGTGACCAAGTACCTCGCAACCGCCGACGGAACGAGGCTGCGTTCTGGCGGCGGCAGCTCGAAGCAGACGGAAGCGACATCCCGGAATACCTCGAGGCCGCTGCTATTTAACCGCCTGCTGCGCGAGGACCTGTGGGTAGGCTCGGGTCCCGTGTTTCGACTCGAAATGCACCTGGGGCTCAGCAATCGGCGTCTCGAGCAAAAAACGCAGCTTGATCATGTAATGTTCTCCCGCCGACCGTCAATTACTATACGGAGGGCGAAGGTGTGACGATTGGGCCGGCCAAGCCCGCATAGCCGGAGCCGTGCGTAACTAGCGTTTTCTTTTTCGATCAGCCGTAGCGGAGCAGTCTGGTGTCAAGCGCTCAGGAGCAGCAACCCGACGATATGGCTCGCATGGCCGAGCTCTGGACGCAGGCCCACCCTATCGTCGCGGCGTTCATTCGTTCCGTGGTACACGACTTCCACGATTCCGCCGATGTGCTGCAGCAGACCGCCCAGACTGTCGCGACGCGATTCGGCGACTACGAGCCGGAGCGGCCTTTTCCATCATGGGCGCTCGGGATCGCCCGGTTCAAGGTGCTGGAGTACCGGCGCCGGAAGGGCCGGGAGCTCCCGCTGTTCGGCAGCGACACGCTGGACAAAATTGTCGCGGCGCATGAAGCAGAGGCTCCGCTCGACCTGGAACGGCGCGAGGCGTTGGAGCACTGCCGCGAGCGACTGACTGAGCGGGCCCGACACCTGCTGGAGTTCCGCTACGCACGCGACTTGAAACCCCGAGAGATTGCCGAGCACCTGACCCTATCTGCGAACGCCGTGCGCGTGATGCTGCATCGTGTTCGAGCCGCCCTGGAACGGTGTATCGAGCAGCGGCTTGCAGGAGAGCCCTCGTCGTGAAGATCACCGTCGAACTCATCTACGACTTTCTCGACGGCCAGCTCTCCGCGGATGAAGTGGAGGCGCTGGAAGCGTGGATTAGCGCGCACCCGAACAACGCCCGGCGTTTCGTGCGCGCGTCAACTGCCCATTCGCATCTCTACGACGCGCTGCGAGCGCGCGACATGCAGTCGCTGCTCGGTGGATCGGGGGATTTCGATGAAGCCAAGGTGGCCGAGCTTCTGTTCACGGAGTCGGCGGCCGACCACGATGCCGGCGCAGAGCCGGCCCGCGAGGCTCCAAAACAAACTGCGTGGAAGCCGCGCATCCCCGTGTGGTGGCTTTTCAGCCGGCAAGTGCGATACGCCGCCCTCGCGGCGTGTGTTCTGGTGGCGATTCTGGGCGTTCGGTATTTCTGGATTGGATCGGGCGCGGGTATCGCGACGCTTACCCGCCAGCATGCCGCACGATGGGAGACGGAAGGGCATGCGACCGCTACCGGCGAGAGGTTGCAGGCCGGCAAGATGTCGCTGGTCGGCGGCTCCGCCGAGGTCACGTTGGGGCGCGGCGCTACCGTCATACTCGAAGCGCCGACCGCGATTGAGCTGACCAACGACAATGAACTGACCCTCGCTTCCGGAAAGCTGTCGGCAAGAGTGAGACCTTCCGCGCGGGGCTTTACGGTCGTGACACCGGCCGGGTCGATCGTGGACCTCGGAACGGAGTTCGGCGTGGAAGTCGGCGCCGGCGGCCAGGTGGAGTTTGCCGTATTCGCCGGTGAGATTGAACTGCGGGTGCCCGGGGCGTCCGAGAAGCTAAATCCTCATAGCGTACGCGTGGAGGCCGGGAACGCCGGAACGATCCCTGCGGGCCAATCCCTACCAGAGCACGTGCGGCCGATCGAATCGGCCGATCGGACGAGGTTTGCGCGCTCCTGGGATGAGTTCGTCCACCGCCCGACAGTCTTCGGAGACGTGCGCTACGAACCTCAAGGCGTTCCGACGGTTGCTCCAGGCAAGTGCGTTGACGAGGAGCGCGTGTGGCTGTTTCCGGAACGACTGAACGTTACGCTCGAAGAACCGTTGCGAGATGTAGTCACCAGGCCGGGGAGCTACGGCCCGGTGGCCACCGGCAAGACTCGCGTACGTGGCAAATCCGTTCCAGCCGGTCGGGTCGTCAACAGCTATTTCCTGCACTTTGACCCGGACATCAGGAAGAACCAGAAAGAGCGGCAGGCCGCGCTCGTGCTGGAGTTCCCGACTCCGATTATCGGTGTGATCTTCTCAGACGAGGGGCTATACGCGAGCGACCCCGTGTTCGGGCTGGAAGGCTTCCCGCCGAGCGCGGATCGAGGACTTCGCGGGCTCGACGACGAGATGTTCGCGATCGGCAGAGATCGCATGAAGATCCAGATCCGGTTTCGGACCAAGCAGTATATCGACCAAGCCCGGATTCTGACCGAGGCGGTCGAGGAAGGTAGCTAGCACCGACCGGGAGACAACCTGTGTCGGCGCACGCGCAGTGCAACGAGGAATCGGAGTCCGTTTGGCCGGTCGCATATGTGAGGGCAGTGCGGCGCGGGAGGACTCGTTTGAGGAGAGAGGAGCGGGCAATGAGTAGGAGCAGGACACACGTCATCGGGATCGCCACGGCTATCGCGGCGATCGTTTTGAGCGGTTCGGCCCGGGCGGTTCTGGTCGATCACTACGAATTCGAGAATAACGGTGTTGACAGCGCCGGCGGCAACGCCAACGGCACTGTGGGCTCCAACGTCTCGTTCGGCTCCGGGGAGATCGGCCAGGCGGCGGTCTTCGGGACTCTATTCTATGTCTCGAACCCCAACTACAGGATCAACGTGCCCCAGGCCAATGCGTTCGCCCCCGGCACGGGCGACTTCACCATCGCCTTCTGGGTCAAGCGCACCCAAGCGGACACCGGCAACTTCGACGGCGTGTTCGATTCGCTCCAAAGTGGCACGGTAGGTTACCAGGCCTACTTCAATAACTCCGGTCAACTTGTCATACGCCTTGACGACGACACGGGAGCGTGGCTCGACGTCGTCTCCACAAGCACGATCACGGACACAACCGGGTTCCATCACATCGCGTTCACCGTCGACCGCACGGCCGGGCTTGGCAGGTGGTACTTCGACGGCGTTGCCGATCCCGCGATCGACGTCTCCGTGCTGATAGGCTCCATTGCGCCATCGCATGATCTCAGGATCGGCGGTGTCAACGGCGGTAGCTCGAGATGGGGGCTGGACGGCCGCCTCGACGACCTGCGGTTCTACGATCACAGGCTGACGGCGGCAGAGGTGCAGAACCTCTATTCTCCGGTGACGGCGGTGTGCGGAAACGGCCTCATTGAAGGTGCCGAAGCATGCGATGACGGAAACGCGGCTGATGGTGACGGTTGCTCCTCGAGCTGCAACGTTGAGGCCGGCTACGATTGCGCCGGTGAACCGAGCGTCTGCACGGACATCGATGAGTGTCTGAGCGCCCCGTGCGATCCTAATGCCGCATGTACGAATCTCCCGGGCAGCTTCACGTGCGAATGCAACGCGGGGTACGTGGGTGATGGGTTTGCCTGCGTGCTGATGGATCTGATCGATCACTACGAGTTTGAGGGTGGCGGCGTCGACAGCGCGGGCGGTGATGCGAACGGAGCGGCAGGTGCCAACGTCTCGTTCGCGCCAGGTGTGCTCGGTCAGGGAGCGGTCTTCGGCGTTGCCGCCAGCCCGGCAAGTCAGCGGATCGACGTGCCTCAGGCCAATGGGTTCAACCCGGGCACTGGCGATTTCTCCGTGGCATTCTGGGTCAAACGCGATCAGAACGACACCGGCAACTTCGATGGCGTCCTGGATGCGCTGAACGGCGGAGGGACGGGGTACCAGATCTACTTCAGCAACGACGCCAACGCCGGCGGTGGCAACCTCGACAAGCTCTTCATGCGTCTCGACGACGACACCGGTGCTTGGCTCAACGTCGTGTCCGCAACGGCCTTCGCCGACACAATTTCGTTCCATCACTACGCGCTGACTGTGGATAGGACGGCCGATACTGCCCAGATCTGGGCTGACGGCGTGCTCGATGCAACGGTCGACATCTCCGTATTGACGAGCGCGATTGTCCCCAATCAGGATCTCAGGATCGGTGCCATCGGGGAAGGCGGACTGGACGGAAAGCTCGATGATCTGAGGTTCTACAACTACAAGCTGACGGCGGCGGAATTGCAGGGCCTGATGCCCGGCGCCTGCTGCGACGACAGTACCGGCGATTGCACTCTCGAACTCGAAGCCGACTGCAACGCGGTGGGATTCCGCTACGGCGGCGCCGGGACAGATTGCACCACGATCGATCCTCCGTGCGAAGCACCCGCAGTCTGCGGCAACGGGGTTGTCGAAGGGACGGAGGAGTGCGACGACGGCAATACCACCGCCGACGGCAACTGCTGCTCCGCCGATTGCATGTTCGAGGCGGAGTTTACAGCCTGCGGTGACGCAGACGCCACGGGCTGCAACGCAGCAGACACCTGCGACGCCGCGGGAAGCTGTGTCGATCGCATAAAGCCCGACGCTCATGTGTGCCGTGCTGCCGCCGGCGACTGCGACGTTGCCGAGTCCTGCGACGGTGTCAATCCCGATTGCCCGGCCGACGTGCTCCTAACCACCGAGTGCCGTGCCGCCGCCGGCGATTGTGACATCGCCGAGTCCTGCGACGGTGCGAATCCAGACTGCCCGGCCGACGTGCTATTGACCACCGAGTGCCGTGCTGCCGCCGGTGCGTGCGACGTTGCCGAGTCCTGCGATGGTGCGAGCCCGGACTGCCCGGCTGACGTGCTGCTGACCACCGAGTGCCGTGCCGCAGCAGGAGCGTGCGACATCGCCGAGTCCTGCGACGGTGCGAACCCCGACTGCCCGGCCGACCTGCTGCTGACCACCGAGTGCCGTGCGGCTGCCGGTGTGTGCGACATCGCCGAGTCGTGCGACGGTGCGGACCCCGACTGCCCGGCCGACGTGTTGCTGACCACCGAGTGCCGTGCTGCCGCTGGTGATTGCGACGTCGCCGAATCCTGCGACGGCGTGAACCCGGACTGCCCGGCTGACGTGTTGTTGACTACCGAGTGCCGTGCCGCTGCAGGTGAGTGCGACATCGCCGAGTCCTGCGACGGTGCGGACCCCGACTGCCCGACCGACGCCAAGTCGACGGATGTCTGTCGTGCGTCCACCGGAGTGTGCGACCCGCTCGAGGCCTGCGATGGTGTGGGCGACGACTGCCCGATCGATGAGTTCGAGCCCGAGCTGACGGCCTGCGGTGACCCGGACGACACGGACTGCAACGCGCCGGATAGCTGCGATGCCGCTGGAAGCTGCGTCGATCGAGCGAAACCCGACACGTACGAGTGCCGCACCGCCGGTGGTGAATGCGACGTTGAGGAGTACTGTGACGGTGCCACGCACGCTTGCCCGGTTGATGGATTTGAACCCGAGTTCACCGCCTGCGGTGACCCGGACGACACGGACTGCAACGCGCCTGACAGCTGCGATGGAGCAGGAGGCTGCGTCGATCACGTGAAGCCAGACACGCACGTGTGCCGTGCGGAAGCAGGCGAGTGCGACATCGAGGAGCTCTGTGACGGAAGCACGTACGATTGCCCGGTCGACGACAAGTCGATCGATGTCTGCCGTGCGTCCACGGGTACGTGTGACCCGCTCGAAGCGTGTGACGGCCTCGGCGACGCCTGCCCGGCCGACACCACCATCGATGACTGTATCGATCACGATGGCTGCTGTGCCGACGGCTGCAATGCGAATGACGACTCGGATTGCATTCCGATCTGTGGCAACGGCGTCCAGGAGGAAGGGGAAGAGTGCGACGACGGGAACGACGACGAGACGGATGCATGCACCTCCGCGTGTACGAGCCGTCAGCCGGTCCCGACCGTCTCGACGTGGGGTTTGGTTGTCCTAGCGTTGCTGCTGCTCGTCGGTGCCAAGGCGTTGAGCTTCGGCCGACGTTCACGCGCGGTGTAGCATCCGCGAGCGGTCGCAGGGCTTGGGTTCGTTGACGTAGGGAGGCCGGAGAAGCTCTGGTAAGCCGGCGTACCCCCGTTCCGGTTGCGTCGTTGGGGACAAGGGAGAAAAGCGAACATCGCAGAGAAGGCGCGATCTCCGCGCGCCGAGAAGCACGACATCGATCGTGTCAGAGTCTCGACGGAGGGAGTCGACGGGGGCCTGGAGTTTCGGGTGAAACAGCCTGCGCTTACGGCGCGGCGTCCATGCATGACAGAGGATAGGGAACATGAACTACGGTAGAAAGTACGACATTGGAATCATGGCGGCCGTCGCGGCGATCGTGCTGAGCGGGCCGGTGCGGGCGGATCTGACAGACATGGTGTTCGTCGGGGCCGGCCAATACCGAATGGGCGACACCTTCGGTGGGGGGGACGTCGACGAGTGGCCGGCGCACAACGTCTACGTCAGCTCGTTCTACATCGATGTATACGAAACGACGAATTCGAAGTATGTCGAGTTCTTGAATTCGGCGTACGCGCAGGGGCTGATCGATGTCAGTGCCGGCTATGTTTACAAAGCCGGTGACACCGAGCCGTACTGCGCAACGTATCCGGCCGAGCAAAGCGGTATTACATTCGGCGGCGGGACGTTCTCGGTGAGGACCGGCAAGCAGGACCATCCGGTGATCGTGGTGACCTGGTACGGCGCCCTGGCGTACAGCAACTGGCGCAGCGAGCAGGCCGGCCTGACCCCGTGCTATGACCTCGAGACATGGACGTGTGACTTCACCGCTGACGGGTACCGGCTGCCGACGAACGCGGAGTGGGAGAAGGCGGCCGGCTGGGACCCGGCACTGGAGTACCACTTCCGTTTCGGCGAACACACCGACGGCTGTGGCTTCTCCTGTCTCGACGAACAGAGGGCGAATACCTTCGGTAACGCGGAGATCGAAGACCCGTGGGACGATCAGTGGGACATAGCCAATATGGTGGAGGAGACGACACCGGTCGGCTTCTACAACGGCGATCTGCACCTCGAGGAGGACTTCAACTGGCCGGGTACCCAGACCAGCTATCAGACACAGAACGCCCAGTGTTACTACGGCTGTTATGACATGTCCGGGAACGTGTATGAGTGGGCCTGGGACCGATACGCTGAGCAGTACTACAGCTATTCCCCGTACCGGGATCCGCAGGGCTATGACATTGGCGGGAGGCATGTGGTCTGCGGCGGCGGCTGGTTTCACTCGCCGCTCAACTCCCGCTCCGCGAACAAGACTGCGTTCTATCCCGATGCTGGCAACTACGAAGTCGGGTTCCGTTGTGCGGTGAGCTACGCCAAGCCGCTGCTCATCACCGAGGTCATGTACAACCCTGCCAGTGCCCCGGACGGCACCTGGGAGTACGTCGAGCTGTACAATTGGGGCGACGAGCCGATCGACCTGGCCGGCTGGTGTTTTGACGACGATAATCTCAGTCCGCTGGCCGCGTCGAACATCGCGGCCGGTGTAATCCCGCCGGGCGAGTCGGGCATCCTGTTTAACGCCGCCGACAACTCCATCACAGGCATGGAAGCCGCATGGGGCACGGACATCAACTGGGTCGCGGTGACCGATTTTCCGGAGCTGGATAACGCCGGCGACCATATCGGCCTTTGGAGCAGTCTGGCCACGTACGACGGCGGCGACTTCACCAAAGCCGTACAGGACATCACGTACGCCGGCGTTACGCCCTGGCCTGAGGATGACGATCAGGCCTCGGCGTACATGGTCGATTATGAAACGGACAATACGCGGGGCGAGTCGTGGGCTCTCAGCGTAAGCGGCGTCGATGGAGCATACGAGAGCAACCCGGCCGGGAACAACAGCGCGGTCAACGTCGGTTCACCGGGGTTCGTGTTTGCTCCGCTGATTCCGGCTGTGATTGACCACTATGAACTCGAGAACAACGGATCCGACAGCGCCGGCGGCGATGCCAATGGCTCCGTCGGAGCGAACGTCACGTTTGCGCCGGGCCGGTTCGGACAGGCGGCAGTCTTCGGCGTGAGCTCTGCGGGAGTCGACAACCGGATCGAGGTGCCGCAGGTCGATGCCTTCGATCCCGGCGAGCGTGACTTCACCATGGCCTTCTGGGTCAAGCGCGACCAGGTGGACACGACGAGCGGGGACGGCGTATTCGACGCCCTGGACATCACCGGGAATGGGAGCGGTTACCAGTGCTTCTTCTCGGGTGGCGATCAGCTAGACCATCTCAAGATCCGTCTCGATGACGTGACGGGCGATTACAAAGACATCGTCTCCCAGAACCCGCTGACGGACACCACGGAGTGGCACCACCTCGCGCTGACCGTCGATCGCACTAACAGGCTGGCAGTAATCTACGTCGACGGCATTCCCGACTCACCGGTGAACATCACCATCCTAAGGGGCGCCCTTTCGCCGAGTCAAAAGCTTCAAATCGGCGGT
This sequence comes from Phycisphaerae bacterium, assembly GCA_029260055.1. Classification (GTDB taxonomy): domain Bacteria; phylum Planctomycetota; class Phycisphaerae; order UBA1845; family UBA1845; genus JADFOB01. The sequence goes on along the minus strand of JAJDDX010000324.1, from coordinate 5,581 downwards.
TTCAACAACGCCGGGGCCAAGGGACTTGACGGCAAGCTCGACGATCTGCGGTTCTATAACTACAAGCTCGAAGAGGCGGAAGTGGTGGCTCTGGTCACCGGGAATCTAGGCTGTGGCGACGGCGTAATTGAGGATCCGGAGACGTGCGACGACGGCAATCCGAACGGTGGTGATGGCTGCTCGTCATTCTGCCTGGTCGAAAGCGGATACGAATGCACCGGTGAGCCGAGCGCCTGCACGGACATCGACGAGTGCTTGGCTTTTCCGTGCGATCCGAATGCCACATGTACGAACCTCGTGGGTAGCTTTACGTGCGAATGCGACGAGGGATACGTGGGTGATGGGTTCACCTGTGAAGTGTCGGATCTGGTCGACCACTACGAGTTAGAGAACGACGGCAACGACAGCGCCGGTGGGGATGCCAACGGGGACGTGGGCGCCAACGTGTCGTTCGCTCCCGGCGCGATTGGTCAGGCGGCGGTCTTCGGCCTTGCCGCCGGCCCTGCCAGTGAGCGGATCGACGTGCCCCAGGGCGATGCGTTCTCCCCCGGCACGGGCGACTTCAGTATGGCGTTCTGGGTCAAGCGCGACCAGAACGACTCCGGCATCGCTGACTTTGACGGCGTGTTCGATGCACTCGCGGGCGGGGGAGTAGGTTATCACTGCTATTTCGGTAACCAGGCCAACTCGAACAAGATCATCTGGCGTCTTGACGACGACACGGGGGCGATGATCGACGTCAGGTCCCAGAACACCCACACGGACACCACGGCCTTCCACCACTACGCGCTGACCGTCGATCGCAACGCCAACTTGGCCACGATCTGGGTCGATGGCGTCCCCGATCCCGCGATTGACATCTCCGTGTTGACGAGCGCGATCGTCCCCGACCAGGATCTCAGGATCGGCGCCATAGGAGAAGGTGGGCTGGACGGCCGTGTCGACGATCTGAGATTCTACAACCACGCTCTGGATGCATCCGAGGTGGCGGACTTGTCTTCGCCGGGCTCAGTCTGCGGCGACGGTGTCATCGAGGGGCAAGAAACCTGCGACGATGGGGGCTCGGATGGTGGCGATGGATGTTCGTCGGCCTGCCATGTCGAAGACGGCTATGAATGCATAGGTGAGCCGAGCGTCTGCACCGACATCGACGAGTGCTTGGGCGACCCCTGTGATGTCAATGCTACATGCACGAATCATCCGGGGACCTTCACGTGCGAATGCAATCCGGGATACATCGGTGACGGGTTCGTCTGTTGGCTGGACGTGGAACTGACGTTCTACACCGACCGCGGGGCGTGGGAGGCCGCGGCGGGCGGCAACCTCGCCCATGAAGACTTCAACGACTTCGAGCCGACACCTTACTACCTGGTGGAGGGCCACAACCCCGTGGGCTTAGTCGACATCGAGTTGGTTGACCACCACCCCCCGCCGGAGGGAGGCAACTCCATCTGGCCGGGCACGAGTTCTCTGAATGTCGACGGAACCAACTTCGCTCGCCTTTGCTCCAGCATATACCCGTCGTGTGCAGAGGTGATTCACATTCATCCGCCCGAATCAGTGACCGCGTACGGGGGCGATTTCGTCTCCACGACCGAAAACATCGGCTTGGTGCTGAGAGTGAATGGTACCGACTACCTGTTCGAAGATCTGCTTACGAGCGGGGATGGGGACGGGTTCATGGGCTTTGTCGCGACAGGACCCGTTTCGCAAGTGACGTTCTTCGCCACAGATACAGAATGGGGTGAGTCGTTCGGCCATGACAACCTCAGTTGGACTACGGCCTCTGAGCCGTCGGTGGAAACGCCCGCGCCCGAGGGTACAAGTGTCTGCGTGGACGACGGTGATTGCGTGAACGAAGAAGCCTGCGTCGACGGGACCTGCTACGTTCCCAAGAACCGGTACGTCTCGGTTGAGCCGAATCCGTCGAACGACGGTCTCACCACGGCGCGACGTGTCAGCCTTGATCTCGGTGGTGGGCAAACACACGTGCTCGGATGGATCGGCGAGCCGAGCCTGGTCACGATCGCGGGGCCTGAGCCCGGCCCGCAGCTCCTTGCGCGTCTCGTTGATGAGAGCCTCCGACACTACCGGGATTGGAGCGTGGATGATCTTGGGCAACCGTGGGCGGTTTCGACGCTGCACGTCGGCGACTGCGAGGTCTCGCCTGGTCAGACTTATCTGATCGAGGCGATCACCGAAGGTGCGGACATCGCCGATGACGCCAACTACTCGTCACCGCTCGTACTTCCGACGGTGGGCAACTTCGGCGATGTCGTAGGCGGTTCTGCCGGCTTGCCTCCGGACGCCACGCGGAACTTCAAGGACATCTCGGCAGTCGTTCGTGGGTTCCAGAGCGTTCAAAGCGAGCCAAAGGTATGGCTTGACCTGCAAGGCGGATCGGCCGCGCCGGAGATCCCGGACTTCAGCGACATCAACTTCGCCGACATCAACGCGGCCGTGGCTGGGTTCCAGGGCGGCAGTTACCCGTTCGCCGTGCCCTGCGATTGTCCAGGGCAGGCGTGCCCGTAGTCTCAGACTCAGGGGCGATTCGACGTCGAGCGAGGCTCGTTGAGGCGAGTCACGCGCAAAGATGGCACGCGGAGAACGTCCGAACTTTACCGTTTGTGCGAGTTGGTACCGCGTTTATTTGCCCGAGAACGGGGTGCAATGCGAAGGCTTGCATTTTCGGTGAAGGCGTGTAAACTACTATAAATACAGTGTTTTTCAGGTTTCTTGGCGAGGCACTGGGTCATTCTGATAACGACGAGGTCGCAGGTTCAAGTCCTACTGGGCCCAGTTCACACAACCCTCGCTGAACGCTCGATGTAGCGTACCTGCCCGCGAGCAGGAATTTCCGCCCGCAAAGCCCCCGAACAACGGCAGACTACGGTTTCCAAAAACAGGCGGCCGCTGACGTTCCGGTCCGACCGCGTACCGTGCTATCGCCTTCATCGAAATCCAAGGCCGTGATCGAAAGGCAGCGTCTCGCCGGCAGGCGGCCGGCTTGTCGTGCCGAGTGGGAGACGTTCTCCTTCGGTTTCGGTACCCTGGATGGGACCGGTCAATCGTAAGCTCGTAGGAAGATCGGTAAGGAGCCGTTGATGGCCAATCATGAGGATGACTACTTTGACGAGTCGCTCGACAACGAGGGCCCCGGAAACGGTATCGGTGACGAGGGATCCGTCGAAGGTATGGAACACATAGAGGATGGCCCGACCGATCCGCCATCACCACTCGATGGATACGTCCCCGTGCGGGCGGAGGGATTCGCGGGAGACATCGCGACGCCCGCATCCGTTGCCGCGCCGGCCGCTCGCTCCGCCGAAGACGAACAATTCCTGAGTGAAATAGAGAAAGCTCAGAGCAAGTCCAGGGGAGTGGGCGCGCTGATCCTCACCGTGCTGATCTCCGGTGTCCTGTTTGTGGCCGCCGGGACGGCATGGTGGTCCTGGGAGCTGACCTTGACACTCGTCCCCGTCCTGCTCATTCACGAGCTTGGCCACTTCGTCACGATGAAGAGCTTCAAGTACCGCAACGTCAACATGTTCTTCATTCCCCTCCTCGGAGCAGCCGTGACGGGCCAACAGTTCAACGTGCCTGCGTGGAAGAAGGCCATGGTCGCGCTGATGGGCCCGGTACCCAGCATCTTCCTGGCCACCGTTGTCGGGATTGCGGCGCTCGTGCTCGAATTGGATTGGCTTGTGTACGGGTGCATCGTCGCCTTGTTCCTCAACGGACTTAATCTCGTCCCGCTTCTGCCGTTTGACGGAGGCCATGTCCTGCACGCGGTGCTGTTCTGCAGGCACTACTATCTCGACGTGGCGCTTCGCGTCGTCACCATCGTTGTTCTCCTCGCCCTTTCCGCGATGTTTGGGCATTCGCTGTTCTTGATCGGACTTGCGGCGCTTCTACTCCTGACGATCCGAGTCACCATACGTCACGGACAGATTGCCCAACAGCTGAGATCCGAAGGGGATCTCGAACTGGTCACCGAGGATGATCGAATCGCACCGGCGACGGCACTACGCATCGTCGAAGCACTGCGCGCGAGAATCAAGGCCAAGATGACCACCAGGACGCTGGCGCAGTTTACGCTGCAGGTAGTCGAGCAGATCAACACGCGCCCGCCCGGTGTACTTGCCTCGATCGGCTTTCTGTTCGCTCACGGTACGGGTCTGGTCGTAGCTTTACTGGCCGGCGTGGGTCTGGGCGCTGCCGTGAACGAAGACCTCAGGGAGCAGTGGCTGATGGGCCTGGCACCGCCGCTGCTTTACGAATACGACTGTGATGCGTCCGAGATACGCGGCGATCAATACGTACCCACTTCCAGCACCAAGACGGTCATCGCCACATTCGCCACTTCAGCCGAGGCGCAAGCGGCATACCTTGCGGCAAGACCGGAGGTGTCGTCAAAAGACCATCTCCAGTGGTTCGGACAATCGGTCACTGTCGCGTTGGATCACACTGCTACGCCGCAGACCCTGCAATCTTGGATTGGCACGTGGGAACCGGAAGCGCGGGAGCTGCTCGTTCAGTCGCCCGACGTGGAGGTGTTCTTCTCGCTGGATGCGACGTTTCGGGACGAGGCGCTCGCCGCCCGTGTGGACAAGGAGTTTCGTGCGTATTTTGAAAACCCGTACCAATACGCGTTGGACCCGCCGTGGCAACCTGGTGCGCTTGTGTACGATCCCGCCGAGTCCGAGCAATACAGGGCTCGGGCGATCTGCACGGAGGTTGCGGAGGTCGTTCTAGAGGCGGTCGTGGACGACGAGCGCGCGTCCGCCGCGGCGCGCATCGGTGACGTCGACGAAGTGGAGAGGTTCAGCGACGAGATCACGCGCGATGTGGTGGCCGATCTGAAGGCGTCTAAGCCGGACATCGATACCATCACAATCGACCTCTATCTGAAAGCGCAGATGGGCGAGTGTGACAAGGAGGAGCTGCGTCAACTGATCGAACGGATGGGCGGCACGTTCGTCGACTACGCGGATGAATACGAGACGCTGGGTGAAGAAGACCGAATCGACGAGGACGAGGAGGACGCTGCGGAGGAAGATGGCGGCTCGCCGCGCCACAGGAGGATCGAAGGAGATCATGACGAAGCCGATGACGAAGCGACAGGCGGTGATGACGGCGACTGTGATTATGATCATTACGAACTGAACACGGACTATGAACGATACGGTGGAAACGGTTGGATCGTTCGGGGTCCAAAGACCGTGTCGCTGAGAGGTGGCTACCTGAACGTTACCGCTGAGGGTGCCAAGGCGATTGCCGATTGGCTGTGCGCCTTGGGCGCCTACGACATCGTGTATGCGTTCGACACATACGATGAGTAGCGCTGCCGCGCTCGTGGCGGTTCCCCCATCACCCACGCCGGAATTCCCGCCAAGGCCGCGGGGCGAATTTCGGGGGAACGGTCAACAGGGGCTCGAGGATTCGGGCGACCCGAACGGGCCGTAGAGCGTCTGCCCCGCTGGCGTACCGCCGGCCCGGCCAAACAGGGGCGCACCCCAGCCCGTCAAACTGAGAAAAAAGAAACTGGAGCCAGCGAGACTCGAACTCGCGACCTTCTGCA
>JAJDDX010000323.1 GCA_029260055.1 Phycisphaerae bacterium | reverse complement strand
TCCATGCCTACGCTAATCATGGCTGTCCTCCTGAAACCGTTGGCGTGAAACAACGCCGTCAGACATTGGCCTGAAACAAGGCCGTAAGGTACGACACGGCGCACCGGAGGACAGCCTCTTCATGACATTAGGGCGGGCAATGTGCCCGCCTCTCTTGCTGAAGTCGTTCGGTCCGCACAGCGGACCCTACGTATGACCGCATGGAAACGACATACGCACGAATATCCGCCCCCCACCCTTCGGGAGTACCCGAAGGACGGGGCACCCGCGCCAGCGAGGAAACCCACCGAGCGCAGTCGGTGGGCTTCATTACGTCGCGTCGTCCGGCTTCGGCTCTTCCTTTGGTACCTCGGTCATCTTCGTGAGGTACTTCTCGAACCAGGCGATGTCCCATTCGATCTTCGCGCCGCGGTTCTTGTACGTCGTCAACCCGTGCCCCTCGCCGGGATAGACGACTAACTCCGTCGGCACGTTCAGATAGTGCCGCAGCCCGCGATACAGCGCCCTGGAATGAGCGGCCGGCACCCGCGCGTCACCGCCGCCGACGTGAATGATCGTCGGCGTGGTCACCTTATCGAGGTCATACAGCGGCGACGCCTTGCGATACTCCTCGTGCTCATTCCACGGCAAACCGCGTGTGTAGTTGACCACATGGCCCGGCGTATCCTCAGTCCCCCACTGAATCACCATATCCAGCACGCCCGCCCCACTGCTGGCAGCCGCGAACCGGTCCGTCGCCGCGATCAGGCAGTTGGTCAGATACCCGCCGTTGCTCCAGCCCATCACGCCCATCCGCTCCGGATCGGCAATGCCCCGCTCGACCATCGCATCGACGCCGGCCAGAATGTCCTTCACCTCGACATCGTTCTCGCGACCGATCAAGTCCGTCATGAACTCATCGCCGTACCCGGTCGACCCGCGATAGTTCGGGCTAAACAGCGCATACCCCTTCGCCGCCAAAAGCGTCCGGCCATAAATCCAAAACCGTAACCGCAGCATCGTCGCAGCCGTCGGACCGCCGTGAAGCTCCACTACCATCGGCAGCGGCGTACCCGGCTCGTAGTCCGGCGGAAGCTCGAGGATGCCCTCGACCTCATCACCGTCGGCACCGATCCACTTCACGATCGAAATCTGCGGAAGCTTCCAAGTATCGACCTGCGGATTGCTATGCGTCAGCCGCTCACCCGTGCCCGATCGCCCATACAGGAAGATGTCGCGAGGATGCTCCGTCGTACTCAGGACAGCCGCCACCTTGTCACCCGACTCCGAGAAACTGTACGACGTAACGACCACATCACCAGCCGTCATCGCCGTACCGCCGCTCGTCGGGTCGGCAATGCAGTAGACCCGCGCCCGAGCGTGGTCCTCGCCGATGAAGCACACTTCGCGTTTGTCGCCGCGCCATTTGATCGTACCGCCCGTCACCTCGACACCCGCGGGACGCGTCGCCTCGTGCATCACGAACTCGCCGCCGGTCAGGTCGCCCGCATAGAGCATCGTCGGGAAACCGTCGAACGAAACGGTAAACGAAATCGCCTTCCCGTCGACCGCGAAACTCGCGCCTTCCACCCAGCCATACGGCGACGGATGCCCCTTGCGCCACCCGTCCTTGGTGACGATCGACACGCTCTTCGTGCCCGCGTCCCACATATCGACGCGCGACCACCCCTCGTTCTTCAGCAACGTTCCATCAGGCGTCGTCACCATCGAAATGCGCGACTCATCGCTCGACACATCAAACGACTTAATGACGCGCTGCTCGTCGACGAGCTTCTCCTTGCGCCAATGGACCAGATCGAGCCTCCATATCTGCGAGAACTCATCGACGCCATGGCCGAACTCGTAGTCCTTGAACTTCTTCTTCAGGTCCTTCCACTCTTCCTCGTAAACCTCTTCCGAGATGAGGTAGTAGAGCGACTTCCCGTCGGCCGAGAGGTGAAACTGCCCGATGCCGTCTTCCTCGCGCGTGACAGCCTGCAACCCGCTGCCGTCGGGGAACATGCGCCACACCTGCTTCTTGCCGTTGTACGGCGGCAGCTTCTCCGCCTCGCGTTTCTGGTTGCTCGTGAAGTAGATGTAGCGGCCGTCCGGGCTCCAGTTGACCGAGCCTTCGTTCGCCTTGTTGAAGGTGAGTCGCCTGACCTCCTTAGTAGCGACCTCGACCACCCACAGGTCGCTGTTGCGCTTCTCAGCCGGCGGGTCCCACCGATAGTCGGTGTACGCCACGTACCGCGCATCGGGCGAAACGGCACACGAGGTCAGCGTCCCGACCGTGTAATAGTCTTCGAGCACGATGTCGTGGTCCCGCACGGGCGTTTCAGCCAACCCCGTCACCGTGACCATGAGCATCAAACACACCACCGCGCCACCGATTACCACATGCCGTTTCACGAGTGAGCCCTCTCGATCCGTTTGAACTTGAATCCTTGCCGCACGTCCGCCCGGCGGGCTTGGGAACCCGCAGAACAGAGCGAACCGATGACCCGGCATCGTAGCACGGCGTCAAGATGGGTCAAAACGGGGTGACAGGTTTCGACGCACGACATGACCAGCCCGAACGCCGAGCGGCCCAGCGTCCGGCCGCTCGTCGTCGCAGCAAGCGCGGCTGCCAACTTGTGACATACGCCGAAACCGCCTACGATTCCGACCAAAGTACGCCACGCCGCAACGCGCTCCGCCGCGACGGCACCGGCAGCCGGGCAGCCGGCGGAACGTTCCCCGAGCACCATCTTTGGAGCCCAACTGAATGACGGACGACACCTCGACGCCACCGAAACAGAACCTGTCATTCGGGCAACAGGTCAGAAGCTTCCCGTTCGCCTTCTGGGTCGCCAACGTCATCGAACTCGTCGAGCGTTTCTCGTTCTACGGCGTTCGGATGATCGCCGCCGTGTACATCACGACATCCGCCGCAGAGGGCGGCCTGGAGCTCACCAGCACGGACAGGGGCGTCTTTTTCGGCACCTGGTCGCTCATCCAGTGCATCCTTCCGATGTTCACCGGTGGCTTCTCCGATCGCTACGGCTATCGCAAATCGCTGATGATAGCGTTCGGGATCAACATGATCGGCTACGCGATGATGGGATTCACCGACAGTTGGTGGAGCTTCATGTTCGCATGCTGTCTGATCGGAACCGGTACCGCGATCTTCAAACCGCCGCTTCACGGCACACTCGCGCACTGTGTCGACGAATCCAACTCGTCGATCGGATGGGGCCTGTTCTACCAGGTCGTTAACATCGGCGGGTTCATAGGGCCTGTCGTTTGCGGCTTCCTACGCTTGTTGTCTTGGAAGTACGCCTTTTTCGCCGCGGCTGGGATCATCGTGGTCAACATCCTGATCACCGGCTTCTTCCTGAAGGACTATGCCGAAGGCGGTAAGAAACAGAAAGGACCCGGCAAGGTCTTCGCGGAGGCCATCACCACCCTGAAGGACTTTCGATTCGCCATCTTCCTTGCGATCTTCTCCTGCTTCTACTTCAGCTTCATGCAGCTCTGGGATCAGCTTCCGACCTTCATCGATCAGTGGGTCGAAACGAATGACATAGCCACTTGGGTAGCCAACCTGACCGGAATGGACTTCTTCGCCAACCTCGCCGCTGACGGCGGTCAGTTCAACCCCGAGTGGATCCTCCAGATTGACTCGGTCTCTATCATCGTCTTCGTCCTTCTCATCGCGTTCATCTCCAGCAGATTCAACCCGATCAGCGCGATGATCGTGGGCATGCTCATCGCATGCGTCGGTTTGCTGCTGGTCGGTACCGCAACGACCGGGTGGGCGTGCTGCTTCGGAATCTTCGTCTTCTCCTTCGGCGAGATGGCCTGCAATCCGAAATTCAGCGAGTACATTGGCCTCATGGCGCCTTCGGACAAGAAGGCCCTGTACATGGGCTACTCCAACATTCCCTTCGCGATCGGGTGGGCCGGGGCCAACTACATCGGTGGACCGATCTACACCGCCTGGTCCAGCCGGACAACGCTCGCAAAGGACTACCTCCAATCCAAACTCGGCCAAAGTGCCGAAGCCGTGGACGGTCTGACACAGGACCAGCTTCTGCCCCGAGTAGCGGAGTTGCTCGGCGAGAGCGAGGCCGCCGCCCGGCAGATACTCTGGAATCAGTATCAACCCCAGAAGTTCTGGTACCTGTGCGTCGGCGTCGGTATCGCCGCGGCCGTCGCCATGATCGGCTACCACTTCTGGCTCAAGGCGGATGCCGCGAAGCGAGGTGGCAACGCGGCCTCGACATAGGATCGGCGACCGCCGCCCCGCCGATTTCCGTTTTGGCCCAGGTTTTGCTAACCTTCCCGCAACGCCGAACGGCCGGCGGGAGCCTTAGCGCCCCCGCAAGCGCGGTGGCCAAAGGCGATAACGGAACAAGATCGTTCTCACGACGGGAGACGCACGATGAACAAGCTACTTGATCGATTCTGCAGGTACGTAAAGGTCGAGACCACAGCCGTGGAGGAGACCACCAAATACCCCAGCTCCGACGGCCAATTCGTACTCGGAAAGATGCTCGTCGGTGAGCTCGAAGCCCTCGGCCTCGAAAAAGTCAGCGTCGACAAATTCGGCATCGTCATGGGCACCATCCCCGGCAACGTCAAGGGCGCCCCCACCATCGCCTGGCTCTCGCACATGGACACCTCGCCCGAGGCCAGCGGCAAGGACGTAAAGCCGCAGATCATCAAGAACTACAACGGTAAGGACATCGTCCTGCCCAAGGACAAGTCGAGGGTCATCACCCTGGCTGACAACCCCGAACTGGCGGAGCTCAAGGGCAAGACCATCATCACCTCCGACGGCACCACGCTGCTCGGCGCCGACGACAAGGCCGGCATCGCGTGCATCATGACCGCAGCCTCCACCCTCATGAGCAAGAAGCAGATCAAGCACGGCCCCATCCGCGTCGTCTTCACCTGCGACGAAGAGGTCGGCCGCGGTTGCGACAAGGTCGACGTGAAGAAGATCAACGCAAAGTGTGCCTACACGCTGGACGGCGAGGGCGAAGCGGGCCTCGAAAGTGAAACCTTCTCAGCCGACCTGGCCACCGTAAAGATCACCGGCAAGAACATTCACCCCGGCTTCGCGACCGGCGTCATGATCAACGCCATCCGCTTGGCCGGCCAGTTCATCGAACGCATGCCCTGGCACCGCCTCGCACCGGAAACCGAGGGCGACCGCGACGGCTTCCTGCACCCCTACGTCATCGAAGGCGGCGTGCCCGAGGTGAGCATGCGCATCCTGCTCCGCAGCTTCGTCACCGAAGAGCTCAAGGGGCAGGCGAAGATCCTGCGTGACATCGGCAAGACCATCGAGGCCGAGTTCCCCGGCGCCAAGGTCGAGGTCAAGGTCAAGAAGCAGTACCGCAACATGATCGAGCACATGAAGAAGGAACCGCGCTGCGTACCGCTGGCGGCCGAAGCGATCAAGAAGGCCGGCCTCACGCCGAAGTACCAGTCGATCCGCGGCGGTACCGACGGCTCGCGTTTGAGCGAGATGGGCCTGCCGACGCCGAACCTCTCGGTCGGCATGCACAACTTCCACTCGCCGCTCGAGTTCGCCTGCTACGAGCAGATGCAATCCGCGGTGAAGGTGCTGATCCAGCTAGCCCAACTGTGGGGCAAGCAGAAGAAAAGATAGGGCCGGGTGCCACTGGTGGCTCGTCCACCAGTGCAAAGTGCGCTGAGCCGCTGGCTTCAGCCTGCGCGGACGCCGGGTGCCGCTGGTGGCTCTGTTCCGGGTGCCACTGGTGGCTCTGTTCCGGGTGCCACGGACAAGCCCCAGCTTGTCCGTGCTGTAGATCGGGCGGTGCGGTGCTATATCCCCGGGCGCCACGGCCGGCTCGTCCCCCAGTGCGGGACCTGGAGAGCCACACGCGGACACGTGTCCCCACGAGGTCGGGGCCCGTGCGGCAGGGTGGCATGGGCAAACTCGTTTGCCCGTGTCGTGACCACGTCGCGAGGCTGCGCTACCGTGCCGTGTACGTAAAGAAGACACGGGCAAGCTGCTGCTTGCCCATGCCACCCCGGTCTCGGCCATCGGACCGACGGACCAACGGGCGGCTAGCCGAACGTTTCGGCCGTCGCGTGTCGCGCTGACACGCAAGGCGGTAGCAAGACAGCATCAAGCGAGGTAACGAACTCATGGCGGATGGATCGAACGAAGGCAACGGCGACAACCAGGCAGCGGCACCGGCTGAAGCGGCTCCCAAGAGCCCGCTGCGCGAGATTGTTCAGCCTTTCATCGACCTAGCCCACGCGCCCCGCGCGCTCTGGGGCGTGAACCTCGCATACTTCCTCGAGGGCATGGTCTACTTCGGCATGCTCGGCTACCTGGCGATGTACTGTTCGGACTTCATCTTCCAGGGGGTCGAGAACCCGGACGTACCTGCCCACTACATGCTGGCTGTATTGACCGCAGGTATCACGATTTCGATGTTCTTCCTCGGGTTCGTGCCTGACAAGATAGGCGTCCGCGCGGCCCTGATCGTCGCCTTCATCTTCTTCATAGCCGGGCGCGTGTTGATATCCGGCGCGCCCGCGTTCGGTTTCCAACCGGCCGGCCTGTGGTCCGGGCTGCAATTCGTGACGATTGCCGGATTACTGCTCGTCGTCATAGGCTACGGCCTATACCAGCCCGCCGCCTACGCAGCCGTCCGGCAGTTCACGACGCCGAAGACCGCCGCCATGGGCTTCGCCATGCTTTACGCCCTCATGAACCTCGGGGGCTACATCTGTTCCTATTTCGGCTTCGTCCGTCACGCGGTCGGTATCACCGGCGCGTTCTGGATATACACGGGCTTCTCCGGCCTGGCGCTCATACTGACTTTGATAATCCTCACACCCAAGACCGTCTCCGGTGCGATCGCCAACGCAAAGGCGGAGCGGGAGAGAATCGAAGCGGAAGAGAAGAAGACCGCTAAGGTCGAGCCCGAACCGGCCGAGCCTACAGCGAGCATCGCACCGGCCCGAGAAGAGAAGAAGGATCTTCTCGACAAGATCACCCACGCCATCGTGAACCACCCGCTGACGAACCTGAAGTTCACGTTCTTCATCTTTTGCCTGATTCCCGTGCAGACGCTCTTCGCCTACAACTGGCTGATCCTGCCGCAGTACGTTGACCGGGCCTACCGAGGCAGTTGGATCGGAGAGAACTTCGAGTTCGCCGTCAACTTCAACCCGCTGCTCGTCTTCATCTTCGTGCCGATAGTGACCGCGTTGACCCAAAAGCGCAAGGTCTACAACATGATGATCATCGGCACCTTCGTCATGGCGGCGCCGGCCTTCCTCCTGGCGCTCGGCCCGAGTTTCTGGACGTTGCTGGGCTACCTCGTGCTCATGACCATCGGCGAGGCGATGTGGCAGCCGCGCTTCCTTCAATTCGCCGCGGAAATCGCGCCGGAAGGTAGAACCGGCCAATACATGGGCGTCGCCCAACTGCCCTGGTTCCTGACCAAATTCATCGTGCCGATCTACACCGGTACCATGCTCACGAAATACTGCCCAGACGTGGGATCGCAGGACACGCGTACAATGTGGTTCATCTTCGCCTGCATCGCCATGACCTCGACTGTCATGCTGGTCATCGCCAAGCCGTGGGCCGGGAAGGACTTCAAGGCCAAGTCCGCTTAAGACGGTTGAACCGGGCTCAGTGGCCTCTGGGGTGTCCGCTTCCGAAGATGCCTGCGCAGCTTGCGCATCTTGCCAGACCCGGGCAGCGGGACCGGCTCTATCCGCCCCGAAGGCCGCTGAACCCCGTCCCTAACGCCGCCGCGCCAACATCGCGCTTCCATCCGCCGGGCCCGCGTGGTACCTTAACCACTTGAACCGAGCCCGGATTGGCGGCGCGCAGCCGGGCGACGGCTCTACTACAGCTTTATCGAAGTCAGCGAAAGGTACTTGTCCATGGCTGATCCGCAGATTCGCAACACGCTTCCCGAGAACGCTTATCGAGAGCTGAAGCCCGGCGAAGAATACGTCCCGATGGTCCCGGCCGGCATCACCGCGCCGGAACTCACGATGCGGTCGATCGTCTTCGGCATCGTCATGAACATCCTCTTCGCCATGGCCGCCACCTACCTCGCGCTAAAGGTCGGCCAGGGCATCGAGACCGCCATCCCGATATCGATCCTCGCCGTCGGCATGTCCGGCTTCCTGCTCAAGATGGGCATGCGCCGCAGCACGATCATCGAGAACATCAACATCCTCGCGATCAGCACCACGTCGGGCATGGTCGCCGGCGGCACCGTCTTCACGATGCCCGCCATCTACCTGCTGAAGCTCAACGAACACCTCAACCTTTCCGACAGCATGATCTTCCTCCACATCGCGCTCGTACCGTTCCTCGGCGCGATTTTCGGCGTGATCTTCCTCGTACCCTTCAGACGCTATTTCGTAAAAGAGATGCACGGCAAGCTGCCCTTCCCCGAAGGCACAGCCACCAACGAGATCCTCGTCACCGGACAAGGTGGCAGCAGCAACGCCTTCATCCTGGTCTACTCGTTCCTCCTTGCGTCGATCTACACGTTCTGCGCCACGGCTATGAAGCTCTGGCCGGAGAACTTTACCACGGGCAATATGCACGTTTCCTGGAAGGAGAAGGTGGCAGCGGCCGCGGGAGCAGCCGGGACCGAAGCGGTCGAGCCCGTCGAGAAGAGCATCTCCGCGCTGGCGTTCACCAGCGAATTCTGGACCAACATGACGGAGAAGATCAAGGCGATCTTCTCGATGGGAACCGGGGCGGAGTTCCTCGGGCTGGGCTTCATCATCGGCGTGCGCTACGCGTCGATCATCATGGCCGGTTCGTTCCTCTCGTTCTTCGTTATCGTACCCCTCCTCGCGCCGCTCGACCTCGATGCCCTGCAGACAATCAACCCGACGATCAGGAACACCGAGGCGGGCACGATCTTCAACAACGTGCCCAAGAACATCGGCATCGGCTGTATCTTCACCGCCGGCTTGCTCTCGATCCTCAAAATGAGCAAGGTCATCACCACGGCACTGAAGGAAGCGCTCGGAAGCCTATTCCGCAAGCGCACCGGGCCGCTAACCATCGACCGTACGGACGAGGACATCAGCTACCCCATCCTCGGTCTACTCGGAATCTTCGCCACCATGGGCGTAGCGGTCTACTTCCGCTTCTTCGTGATGGAGGGAATGGAGCATGCCAACTTCCTCACGGCGGTGTCCGTAATCCTCGCACTAGCGGTCGCGTTCATCTTCATTACCGTCTCCGCCTGGGCCATCGCAACCATCTCGGTCACACCGATTTCCGGCATGACCGTCACCACGATCATCGTCACCGCCGTCGCCCTGATGGCCTGCGGCCTGCCGAAGGGCCCCGCCGGTCAACTCGCCGTGCTGCTCGTCGGAGGTGTCGTCGCCTCGGCGTTGTCAGTCGCTGGAACGCTGGTGACCGAGTTCAAGCTCGGCTACTGGGCGGGCTCCAGCCCGAAGCGTATCGAGTGGAGTTGCCTGATATCCTGCCTTCTCGCCTCCGTCGTTGTAACGGCAACCATCATGCTCCTCGCTCGAACCATGGGCTTCGATCCCGAGGTCGATCCATCAGCACTGCAGGCCCCGCAGGCCAACCTGATGAAGAGCGCCCTGGACAGCTTCCTCGGCACCGGGCAGGTGCCCTGGCTACCCTACTGCGTCGGCGTGGTGGTCGCCTTGTTGCTCGAACTCGTCGGAATCTCGCCCCTGGCTTTCGGGCTGGGCATGTATCTCCCGATGTCGCTTAACGCCCCGATCCTCGTAGGAGCCCTAGTGGCCGCCGCCGTCAAGAAGGGCAAGGCAACCGACGCGACCAGGAAGGCTCGTCACGACAAGGGCATCATCATCGCGTCCGGGTTCATTGCCGGTGCGGCGATAACCGGCGTCCTCCTCAACGGCCTCCCGGAGATCCCGCTGATCGGACCGTTCTTCCGATGGATCTTCGATAGCGTCAACGTGCTCAGCGCGATGATCAACGGCGGCAGCGACCCGGCTGAACTCGGCCGCACGTTCAACTGGTTCGGCCTGATCGCGTTCCTGGCGCTCTGTGCGTTTATCTTCTGGGATTCGCGAAGGGCCAAGGAAGGCGACGGACCGAGCATCGGTGAACACTAGGACGTTGCCCGCCAACCCGTAGCGCCGGGGGCTTGTCCCCGGCGCCGCACGGTGGCTGCCGCTTCCGGTCAGCCCCGAAGGGCAACGCCGTGAGCCAAAAGCGCGTGCCGAAGAGGATTGGGATGCCCCGGGTTCTCTGAATCTGGGGGCTGGAAGACCCGAGCGGAGATCGTCCCCCCAAGTCCGGAGGACGCGTGCGCCCCATCCCAGAGCGTTGCCGCCGTTGTCCATCACGACTCCGCACCCCGCGCCGTGATCGCAAAA
>JAJDDX010000322.1 GCA_029260055.1 Phycisphaerae bacterium | reverse complement strand
TGCGTCGTGATCAGATCGATCAGCTCGCGGACGGGGTCGACGTTGCTCTGTTCGAGTTCGGCCTGTCTGATGGCACCGAGTCCGTCACTCTGCGGCGGTCCCGTGACCGGTGTCCCCGACGCATCGGTTTCGACGAAGAGGTTGGCGCCGATCTGCTTGAGCCCCTCGGGGTTCACGAAGCGGGCCATTTCAATCTGCCCCACCGTGTTCAGTGCGCTGGAGCCCGTTTGCCGCACGCGGACTTCACCGTTGGCGCCGATCGCGATCTCGATTTTGTCCTCGGGCAGGCTGATTGGAGGCTCCATCACCGGGCCGGTACTGCTGCCGAGCACGACGTTGCCCTCGGCGTTCTGCACGAAGTTGCCCGAGCGGGTGTAGGCCGTGATCGGCGTGCCGTCCTGAATCGTGGTGACCTGGAAGAAGCCTTGCCCGTCGATCCTCAGATCGAGCGGCTTGCCGGTCTGATCGGTGGCCCCCTGCCCGAAGTTCGTCTGGGTGCCGGATACCTTCACACCGGTTCCGATGAGGATACCGTGGGGAATCGGCTCGTCGTCGGCGTTGGGCAGGCCCGGTTCGCGTTTCACCTGGTAGATGAGGTCTTCGAAGTTGGCCCGCATCCGCTTGAAGCCGACGGTGTTGATGTTCGCCAGGTTGTTGGCCACGACGTTGAGCTTCTCGTCGAGAGCCCGCATTCCGGAGGCGGCTGCGTGTAGTGCTGTGATTGCCATCTATCTACCGCTCCTAAGAGAGGCGTCCGACTCGGCTTATGGCCTGGCCGGACAGCTCGTCCTGGATTCGAACCATCGTGGCGTTGAGCTGGAACGCCCGTGTCGTCTGGATCATCGAGGCCAGCCCCTGCATCACGTCGAAGGACGAGCCTTCGAGCGATTCGGTTTCGAGCCTCGGTGCAATCGGTGTCATGTCGCCCGTCGCCTCGAACAGGTTCTCGCCTGACTTTCGCAGCGACTGGAGATTGTCGGTCGTGACCATCCCGAGCGTCGCGATCGGCGCTCCGTTTTGGCGTATGGTGCCGTCACTTGACACTGACGGCGCTCCGGCCGCCTCGTCGACCACGACCGGCGCGCCGGCGTCGTCGAGCACTTTCCACTTTCCGCTTCCGGCGGCCATGACGACTTCACCGCTCGTGTTGACGGTGAATCGGCCGTCGCGCGTGTAGCGTGTGTCGGTGCCGTTGCTGACGGTGAAGAATCCGTCACCTGCGATCGCCGCGTCGAGCGGTCGCCCGGTGCCTTCAATCGGCCCCTGAGCGAACACGTGATGCGAAGACCGCACGTGGACGCCGCCGGACATGCCGTCAAGCACGGGCTGAGCGAAGCGAGCACCGCCGGCCGCCTCTTGGCTGGCGACCTTCCGTTCCATGACGACGGCCAGGTCGTGCTTGAAGCCGGTGGTGTGGGCGTTGGCCATGTTGTTGGTGAGGATGGTCTGCCGGTGATCGTTCACCTTCATCCCCGCCGCCGATAGCCAAAGTCCGTAGCTGCTCATCTTCGTGTCCGTTTCGTTCGTTGCGGGCCGGTCGGCACCTGCGTGTCGGCCGAAACCTGCGACGCCGCTGCTTCGCCGATCGTGGCGAAGTGCAATGCGACGGCTTCGAGCGTGCGCTGCCGCACGAGTCGGCCTATCGCCTCGATGTCTGTTGCCAGACCGGCGTCACCGTCTTGCTGCATCACATTGGATGTCGCTGCGTTCATACCGCACTCCGTCTCTGCTTTCCGACGCGCAGACGCATCGGCAACTCGCCTCTTGGGCATAGGCCGTGCCAAAGCGTCCGCTAGGGGTCGACCTGGCGGGCCGATCCGCCCCGCTACCGCACGTAACCGACTGCATTTAAACGACTTACGGGAAAGTCAAGATAGGGCAGTTGGCATAGCCCAGGCGTGACGCCGCCTTCGCGTGATGCGCAGAACCTGCCCGTCGGTCGGCAACGTTCGCCGGATTGCGGCCCCGATGGAGTGCGTGCGCCGGGATGGCGCTGCGGCGGCGCGGACTCCGTTCGCGGGTATAACATGGCGGGCAGGGCTTCCGGCGTGTGGCCGGAGCACGGGACGGAGGTCAAGCGGGCGTGATTCGCAAAGCGGTCATCGTGGGGCGTGCCACTGTCATTGCCGGACTTCTGATTGTGGCCGTCGCGAGCCTCCTTGCGGGCGGTGCCAGCTATAGCGGCGTGCTGTATTCGCAATACCGGTGGCGGGATAACGCATGGTCTACGATTCGAGTGACGGGCGGCTTCATAATGCTGGACTGGTTCGACAGCAAAGACGGGTTTGAAGTCCGCCCCGGCCCGGAAAACAAGTCTACAATCGTGGAGCGTCCCGGCACCAACCAGCCTACTGCGCACTTGTCTTTCGCGGCAATGAGCAAGAACAAGTTGCCACGTCTTGGACATCTTGTGTCCTTCCACTCGCCCTCGACAGTACTACGGCCAGACAGTGGCTATCGCGTGTATCATGCGTCCTTGGTCATGCATGCCGGGGTCGTCGCCCCCGTGTGTTCGATATACCCCGGCATCGCCTTCATCCGAGGTCCACTACGCCGTTATCGGCGCCGCCGCCGCGGCCTGTGCGTGACGTGCGGGTATGACCTGACGGGCAACGAATCCGGCGCGTGCCCGGAGTGTGGCGAAGAGGTCGAGCGAGGATGACCTGGAAGACGTGTATCTCGGGGCCATGCTGGTGGGACGACAGGAGTGTGGCTTAGCGCACCTATTATGCACGTTATCCGTGGCATCATCCTCATCGTGCTTGCGCTTGTTACGGTTACTTTGGGTGTTGCCGGCGTGTCGAGCGTTCTAGGTCGTCCTGTGCGATGGTCGACCATGTGCTGTCATCAAGATGAGGGTCCGCAGCACATGCTCACGCTTCGCATGGACGCCGGGGCGATCGTGCTAGAGCACGAGAGCAGGAGTGAGTACTCTGTCGCCGCAGAAGAAGGTCTCGTTGCCCTTCTTAACGATCATCGGAGGCGCGCTCTGGCAGGTTCATCAGGCGGGACGAACATCGACTTCGCAGGTTTCCGCTACGCGCGCGAAGATAGGGTCGGACTAAAGAGCCTTGTCGTTCGGTACCACGGAGAATGCAACTTGGTGCGCACGGCCGTTCGGACGGCAGCCGCCCCTATTTGGACTGTTCTTGTGGTGACCGGTCTGTATCCAGCCTCCTGCCCTTTTTTTGCCGGCGTGCGGCGCTACCGCCGCCGCCGCGGCCTGTGCGTGACGTGCGGGTATAACCTCACGGGAAACGAATCGGGCGTGTGTTCCGAGTGTGGGGCTCGGTGTGAAGGACAAATGAGATGATGCTATCTTGCTGGTGTCGTTTGGTCGTTCTGCCGCCAGTCGTTTTCATGGCGTTGACGTGCTTGCCGGGATGCCAGCGTAAGGCATCCGAAGATAACCCAATTGAACTTGGTGCGATCTTACCACTGACCGGGGACGCCGCCTCGTTCGGGCTAAAGGCTAGGCGAGGGATCGAACTGGCCGTAGATGAGGCCAACGACGACGGTGGCGTGCTCGGCCGACTTGTTACCGTCGACTTCAAGGATGATCGCAACGACGCTAAAGAGGCTGTGGCGATTGCGGCCGAGTTTGCCAAGCACGGCAAAGTGCCTGTGATCTTCGGTGCCGCAGCCAGCAACATCTCCCGTGCGATCGCGCCGGTCGCCGAACAAAACAAACTCGTACTCATGTCGTCGCTTTCATCCGCTAGCGAACTCTCCACGGAGGGCGGCCCGTACTTCTTCCGCACGATGCCCTCGGATGAAATGCAAGCGGAAGTCCTCGCCAGCTGGGCACACGAATCCGGTGCGGGGGGCGCTGCTATCGTCTACGTGGACAACGACTGGGGACGATCGCTCGCGAGGAAATTCGCGGGGACATTCACAAGCCTCGGAGGCTCCGTCGTGGTTAGCAAAGCGGCCAGCGAGGACACGACGGACTTCCGTACCGTCATTGCTGGCCTGAAACACCATCGCGGGATGGATGTCACTGTTTCATGGTTTGGTCCAAGGCAGGGCGGGATGTTTGTGTTGCAACAGAAGAGGCTTGGATGGTGTAGGTCCTCTTTGGGCGGCCATGGCTGGAGTTCATCAGAGTTCCGTCGGGCGGCGGGTGCCGCAGCCGAGGGCGTCTACTTCGTCGCTCCTTCCGGAATCACCACGAGGCAATATCAGGGCTTTCAGGAGCGATATGAAGCCAAGTACGGCGCGCGCCCGGATGTCCTCGCCGCCTACTCGTACGATGCAGCAAACGCAGTCATCAAGGCGATCGAGAGTTGCAGGGCTACAGATGGCGAGAGGATCCGCGAGGCGCTGTCGAGACTCTCTTTCGACGGGGTCTCAGGACCGATCGCGTTCGATGCGAATGGCGATGTACAAGCCGAGTTGTTCGGTCGGTTCACGATCATCGACGGCGAGGTGGAGCGCGTTCGGCCATAGCGGAAGAAAGGACTACACGACGATGAAAAAAGACGTGGCCTTGTCGCTGCCTCGGTCATCATCGCGGAGAAAGAAGCGATGTCGAGGAAGGCAAG
>JAJDDX010000321.1 GCA_029260055.1 Phycisphaerae bacterium | reverse complement strand
AACGCCACACCGCAACCGAAGGCGGAACCAGTCGGCGACGCGCCCACGGACGACGAGTCCGCGGACGCCAAGCCCAAGAGCATCCCCGTCGACCGGAGCAGTCCGCGGGCGACCATGCGGGCGTTCTCGCTTGCGGTGCAGGATGCTGACGGCGACAAGCCCGAACGCATCGACGACGCCGTCAAGTGCCTCGACACCTCGCGGCTCCCGGACGAGGCCCGCAACGAAACGGCGCGCGCCTTAGCCCGCCGCCTGCACTCTCTGATAGACAGAATCGGCATCAAGCTCGACGACATACCCGCAGAGACGCCGGACACGGAATACGTTTTCTACCGTCCTGACGCGCAGCCCACTGCAGCCACGGGGCCGGCGGTGATGCTCGAACTCGATTTCGAGACGCAACAGTGGCTCTTCACCGCGGACACGCTGGATGCCATCCCCGCCCTCGAACAGTTGACCGAGAAGAAGACCGCGCCCGACGCCACCGACAGCAAAGTCCCGGCTGCCAGCCGCACGCCGCGTGCGACGATGGGTACTTTCCTGGACGCCATGAATGCCGAGCCGCCCGACCTCGCGGCGGCTGTCGCATGTCTCGACAATACAGGGAAGGACGCGGAAGCGTGGAGCGTTCGCGGGAAAGAACTTGCCGTCAAGCTCAAGAACGTGATGGACAAGGTCAAGCTCGTCGTCCTACAGGAGATTCCGGACGCGCCGGACGGCGAGCCGTATATCTGGCACACGAGCGACACGGGCAACATCGTGGTCGCGCGGATCGCTGAGGGTGAGTTCGAAGGCCAATGGCGATTCACACCGAAGACGCTCGACGCGCTCGAGCCGCTCTACTTAGCCCTCGAAAACGAAGCGATCATCGACGAGCTTCAAGAGGCCGGGATCGAAGAGCAGCTCACGTTCGGGATGCAGCTCCAGCGGTGGATGCCGGATTGGGCTCGCGGCGAGTATTTCCACCTTCAGGGATGGCAATGGGTGGCGCTGGCTGCATTGGTCGTTATCGGCTGGTTCATCAAGATCATCGTCACCGCCATCGTCACCGCCCTGGTCAAGTCATGGTTCCGCCGGCAGCACGTCCAGCTTGACGCCACGACGAGCCGGCGAGCACTGAGATGGTCCGGGGCGGTCGCGCGAGCGGTGTTCTGGTTCTACGCTATCCGATACTTCGAGCTTCCCGCAGGCCTGCTGGCGTTTTTGATGCCGGCTCTGCGGCTCGTGATCGTGGTCTCGCTGGTCTGGTTCGGCTATCGCCTCGTGGACGTGATCGGTAGTTACATCGCGAGCAACAAGGAAGTCCGCCTGACGCATTTCGACGACCTGCTGATCCCGCTGCTGCGGACGGTCCTGCGGGCACTGGTGGCGGTCGTCGTGATTCTGTTCGTGTGTGAGTGGATGGGGTACACGCCGACGACGGTGCTCGGAGCGCTGGGCATCGGTGGTTTCGCGCTGGCGTTCGCCGCACAGGACACGCTGGGTAACTTCTTCGGATCACTGACAGTTCTGTTCGATCGGCCGTTCGGCATCGGGGACTGGGTCGTGATCGGGGACGTGGAGGGCACCGTCGAGCGCGTGGGCTTTAGATCGACGCGGGTGCGGACGTTCTACAATTCGGTGATTACGATCCCCAACTCGAAGATGGCCACCACGCACGTCGACAACTACGGCGCCCGTCGCTACCGGCGTACCAAGGCGATGCTGTCGCTGACCTACTCGACGCCGCCCGAGAAGATTGACGCGTTCTGCGAGGGCGTCCGCGAGCTGATTCGGCTGCATCCGTATACGCGGAAAGACTACTACCACGTCTATTTCAACAAGTTCTCCGGGTCGTCGCTGGACGTGCTGCTGTACGTCTTCTTCGAGGCCCCCGATTGGAGCACCGAGCTGCGCGAGCGGCACCACCTCTACGTGGACATTCTGCGGCTGGCTGACAGGCTCGGCGTCGACTTCGCCTTCCCGACGCAGACGATCTGGCTGGAGCAGCCCCAAGAACGGGCGGAGCGTCCCGATAGACCAACGATCGAGCCCGGCTCGCGAGACTCTGAGTCGGTCGGCCTGGCTGAAGCCGCGAGGCTCTACGGTGACGTATACGGGCCGCCCCCGACGGCGCGCGGGCCCGTGGTGATCAAGCGGGAGCCCCTGTCGAAGCTGCCGGGGCAGGACGGACCGGATGGCGACGGTGAGTGAGCCGCAGCCGCGCGGTCACCGTAAAAACTACCCGGCCCCTCCTTCGCCGCTAAGCGAATTCGGGGCCGGGGGTCAAACGGGGGTCCGAAATATGGTTCGGCTTGCGCCCTCTAGCGCGATCGTCGTCGCCGACCGCTAGAGGCCAAGGAACGCAACCCGACCAAACATAGTGAATAGAAGATCATGCCCACGTGGGCACCGGAACCGCAGGCTCCGCAAGCACCGGCTCCAGTGGAACCGCCACCGTCGCCGGCGACCTCGCCGGAACCCTCACCAAAACCGAGTTGGCACAGATCGCCGACACCGTTTTCATCGATGTCCATCTGATCCTCGTTCGCCGCCTCGGGGCAGTTGTCACACGCATCGCCGATGCCGTCACCGTCGCTGTCCGCCTGGTCCGCGTTGTCCAGACCCGGGCAGTTGTCTGAGTCGTCGGCCGCACCGTCACCGTCGTCGTCCGCCGGCGCGGGCTGCTCGGGCTCGGGCTCATCGCAGGCATCGCCCAGACCGTCGCCGTCGCTGTCGGCCTGGTCGCTGTTGGCGATGTCGGCGCAGTTGTCGCACACGTTTCCGACACCGTCATCATCGCTGTCCGTCTGGACCGCGTTGGGCTCGTCGATGCAGTTGTCGCAGACATCTCCGACACCGTCCTCGTCGGCGTCCGCCTGGTCGGCGTTGTCGACCTTGGGACAGTTGTCGTGGGCGTCCTCGACGCCGTCACTGTCGGAATCCACTATGGGATCCGAATCGGTATCGGGCTCGGGATCGTCCGGGACCACCGGCTCGCAGACATCGCCCTGACCGTCCTCGTCGGCGTCCGCCTGGTCGGCGTTGGCGGCCTCCGGGCAGTTGTCGCAAGCGTCGCCGACGCCGTCACCGTCGCCGTCAGCCTGGTCGGTGTTGGCGATCGTCGGACAGTTGTCCGTGTCGTTCGGGATACCGTCACCGTCGTCGTCGGGATCATCATCCGGCGGCGGAGGCGGCACGATGGGATTATCGCATGCATCCGTCGCTTCGTTGCAGGTCGTCCCGCCGGTGCAGGGGGCCGTACCGGCTTCGCACAGCCCGGCCGCACACATCTCGGCACCGTTACAGAACAAGCCGTCGTCGCACTCGGTATCCGAACTGCACGGACCGCACGTGTCCTTCTTCTCGTTACAGATCTCGCCGGGTGCACAGGGCGACTCATCGTCCATGCACACGCCGTCATGACAGAACTCGACGCCGTTGCAGTAGCGTCCATCGTCGCAGCTATACGCGCTTGAACAGGGGCCACAGGAATCGTCGTCCTCGTTGCAGCCGAGGACGCCGGTGCAGGGGTAGTCGCCCGGCACACAGACCCCGTCGGTGCAGGCCTCGACACCGTTGCAGTAGAGACCGTCGTCGCAATCGGCATCCGTATCGCATTCCGGCCCGCAGGTATCCGTGTCCTCATCGCACCGCTCATAGTTCGTACACGGCGGGTCGCCCGGCACGCACTCGCCGCCCAGGCAGGTTTCGGCACCGTTGCAGTACAGGTCGTCGTCACACGGCGACCCGTCGTCGACCGGGACCATGTCGCAGACGTCGGTGTCCTCGTTACAGGTGTACGTCTTGCAGGGCTTGCCATCGATGCTGCAGTCGCGCGGCTCGCCACCGCCGCAGACGGTATCGGTGCAGGTCTCGCCGACGGTGCAGAACAGGCCGTCGTCGCAGGCCAGGCCCTCGTTGAGCGGCTGGGCCACGCAGGTGTCAAGGTCGTCGTCGCAGACGCCCATCGAGCACTCGCTGTGGAGGGCGCTGCAATCACGCGGATTGCCGCGGCCGCACACGCCGGCGTTACAGGTCTCGCCTTCGGTGCAGTAGAGGCCGTCGTCACACACCTCGTCGGTGTTGATCGGCGCGGGCAAACAGATGTCGAAGCGATCATCGCACACGCCTTCCGTGCACTCGCCGTCCAGGCTGCTGCAATCTCGCGGACCGCCTCCGCCGCAGACGCCGGCGCTGCAGGTCTCGCCCTCGGTGCAGTAGAGGCCGTCATCGCACGCCCCGCCTTCGTTGATGGATTCGGCGGTGCATTCGCCGGTGGTATCGTCACAGACGCCGACCGAGCACTCGCCGTCGAACTGGCTGCAATCCTTCGGCGTTCCGCCGCCGCAGATACCCGCGTCGCAGGTTTCGCCGACGGTGCAGGGGTCGCCGTCGTCGCACGCCCCTTCGTCGTTGATCGGCTTGGGGATGCACGCACCGGTCACGCCGTCGCACATGCCCTCCGAGCACTCGCTGTCGAGGTGGCTGCAATCGACCGGGGCACCGCTTCCGCACTGACCGGCGGTACAGGTATCACCGATCGTGCAGGGGTCACCGTCGTCGCAGGCGCCGTCTTCGTTGGCCGGCTCGGGGAAGCAGGACCCGGTCAGGTCGTCACAGACGCCGACCGTGCAGTCACCGTCGAGTTGGCTGCAATCCTTCGGTGCGCCGCCGTCGCAGACACCCTCGGTGCAGGTTTCGCCCACCGTGCAGGGTTCGCCGTCACTGCAATCGTCGCCCTCGTGGGTCGGGATGATCTCGCAGGAATCGGTGGCTTCGTCGCAGACGCCCCTGCCGCACGGACCGCTCAACTCATGGCAATCGCGGGGGTGGCCGGGTCGGCAGACACCGCCACCGCAGCTATCGCCGACCGTACAGAACCGGCCGTCATCGCACGGAGCACCGTTGTTAATGGGCATCGGCTCACAGACGCCGCTGTGCTCGTCGCAGACGCCCTCCGAGCACTCGCTGTCGAGGTGGCTGCAATCGACCGGCGTACCGCCGTCACAGATACCGGCGGTACAGGTTTCGCCTTCGGAGCAGGGACGACCGTCGTCGCACGCACCGCCCTCGTTGATCGGCTCGGGGACGCAGGATCCGGTCGCATCGTCGCAGACGCCGATCGTACAATCACCGTCCAGGTAGCTGCAATCGCGCGGGCTGCCACCATCGCACAGGCCGGCGTTGCAGGTCTCGCCCGTCGTGCAGTCGTCGCCGTCGTCACACGCGCCGTCCTCGTTGGCCGGCTCGGATTCACAGCTATCGGTGGTGTCGTCGCAGACACCGGTCGAGCACTCACCGTCGAGGTAGCTGCAATCACGCGGGCCGCCGCCGCCGCATTCGCCGGCCGAGCAGGTTTCGCCCACGGTGCAGTAGTCGCCGTCATCGCACGCCCCGCCGTCGTTGAGCGGCTTGGGGATGCAGGCATCGGTCACGTCGTCGCAGACGCCGATGGAGCATTCGCCGTCGAGGGACGTGCAATCGGTCGGTGTGCCGCCACCGCAGCCGCCGTCCGTGCAGGTTTCGCCCTCGGTGCAGAAGAGGCCATCGTCGCAGGCGTCGCCTTCGTTGATCGGGTCGGCAACGCACTTGTCCGCGGCGTCGTCACAGGTGCCCACGGCACATTCACCGCTCAGGCCGCTGCAATCCTTCGGCGCACCACCGCCACAGCCGCCGGCCGTGCAGGTCTCACCCTCGGTGCACCACAGGCCGTCGTCGCAGGTCTCGCCCTCGTGGATCGGCTTGGCATCACACCAGTCGGTGTCTTCGTTGCAGACGCCTTCGGTGCATTCGCTGTCCTGGAAGGTGCAGTCCTTAGGCGTACCGCCGCCGCAGATGCCGGCCGTGCAGGTCTCGCCCTCGGTGCAGAACAGGCCGTCATCGCATGTCCCGCCGTCGTTGATCGCCTTGGCGCGGCAGGTATCGGCACTGTCATCGCAGACGCCCACGGCACACGGACCGTCCGAGGCGCTGCAATCACGGGGCGTTCCGCCGCTGCAGATGCCGCCGCCGCAGGTCTCGCCTTCCGTGCAATAGAGTCCGTCATCGCAGGGATCGGTGTTGTTCGTGTTCTCGCACACCCCGGCCGCGCAAGTGTCGTCGGTGCAGTCGTTGCCGTCGTCGCAATCGGCGTCCGTCAGGCAATCCACGCACGTGTCGTCGTCCTCGACGCAGATCTGCCCGGGCGGGCAGGTATCGCCGGAACCGCTGCACTGCCCGTTCAGGCACTCATCGTATTTGGTGCAGAAGAGACCATCGTCGCACGGATCGGTGTTGTTCGTATTCTCGCACACACCGGCGATGCAGGCGTCGTCGGTGCAGTCGTTGCCGTCGTCGCAGTCGGCATCGGTCAGACAATCGACGCACGTGTCGGTGTCCTCGTCACAGTACTCGCCGGGAGGACAGGTCTCGCCGGAACCGCTGCACTGTCCGTTCAGGCACTCGTCGTACTTGGTGCAGAAGAGGCCGTCATCGCACGGGTCGGTGTTGTTCGTGTTTTCGCACACACCGGCGACACAGGCGTCGTCGGTGCAGTCGTTGCCGTCGTCGCAATCGGCGTCCGTCAGGCAATCGACGCACGTGTCGTTGTCCTCGTCGCACTTCTGACCGACGCAGGTGTCGCCGGTGCCGACGCACTGCCCGTTCAGGCACTCGTCGTACTTGGTGCAGTAGAGGCCGTCATCGCACGGGTCCGTGTTGTTCGTATTCTCGCACGTGCCGGCGACGCACGCGTCGTCGGTGCAGTCGTTGCCGTCGTCGCATTCGGCGTCGGTCAGGCAATCGACGCACGTGTCGGTATCCTCGTCACAGTACTGACCAGGACACATGTCACCGCCACCGACGCACTGTCCGCCCGTGCAGGCGTCGACCTTCGTACACCACAGGCCGTCGTCGCAGGGATCGGTGTTGGGTGTATTCTCGCACGTGCCGGCGACGCAGGCGTCGTCCGTGCAGTCGTTGCCGTCGTCGCAATCGGCGTCGGTCAGGCAGTCAACACACGTGTCGTTGTCTTCGTCGCACTTCAGGCCGTCACAGGTATCACCCGTGCCGACACACTGGCCGCCCGCGCACTCGTCGACCTTCGTGCAATAGAGGCCGTCGTCACACGGATTGGTGTTGTTCGTGTTCTCGCACGCACCGGCGACACAGGCGTCGTCGGTGCAGTCGTTGCCGTCGTCGCAGTCGGCGTCGGTCATGCAATCGACGCACGTGTCGGTGTCTTCGTCGCAGTACTGACCGAGGCAGGTCTCGCCGGTGCCGATGCACTGACCGCCCGCGCACTCGTCGACCTTGGTACACCACAGGCCGTCATCGCATCCGCCGCCCTCGTTCGTCGGTTCGGCCACGCACTGATCAGCCTGCTCGTCGCAGATACCGAGGTTGCAGTCATCGGAGAGCATGCCGCAGTCGGGAGCGGTACCGGCCACGCAGGAGCCGGCTTCGCAGGTTTCCTGTCCCGTGCAGAAGGCGCCGTCGTCGCAATCGGCGTCGGTTGTGCATTCGTCGCAGTCGCCGGCGCAGACGCCAATGCTATCGCCATGGGCCAGATGGGCCGGGACGGCGTTCTCGGAGACGACGATCGTGTGAGCGTTAGCCGGGTTCCCCGGCGGGATGTGGCAGATCGCCACTTTGGCGCCGTGTCCGCCGCCACCGCTGCCGCCGGCCGTCACGCCCCGCGGGCACTCGACGCACTCGTCGGTCACTTCGTCGCAGATATAGCCGGTGGTGCAGGGGTAGCCGGTCGAGAGGCAGTTGCCGGCCCCGTCGCAGGACTCCTGGCCGTTACAGAACAGGCCGTCGTCCGGGCAGATCGGCTCGTGACGGCATTCGTTGTCATCGTCGTGGTCACCGTCGCCGCCGCTGCCGAGGCTCCGGCGGTAATCGTGATCGTGGTCGTCATCATCTTCGTGACAGAAGTCGACGGTGCAGGGGTCGCCGTCGTCACAGTCCGCGTCGCTGCAGCACTCATCGGAGTCGTCACAGCAGTCATCGCCCTCGCAACCCTCGCTGTCGAACGTGAGGTTATCGACGGCACCGGAGCCGTCGAAGTAGACCAGCAGCTTCGCGACGTGGTCGGCGTCGAAGCCGGAATCGGTGTCGACGGTCGTGAAGAGACCGGGCACGTTCGGGGATTCGGTCTGGGCTCCGGTAAGATCGACGGTACCGATGCCGATCCAACCCTGGGTCACATCACCCGTGAAATGATCGGGCACGTAGACGGTGCGGCGCTTGCCGGAGTCGTCGATGAGGCGGATCTTGTGGACGCCGGCGTTGTCGCGGTCGATCACGTCGATGCTGAGCGGTCTGACCGAATCACCGGCCGCCGCAAAATCGAATTTGATCTTTCCACCGCTCGCGGAGTCATTGGGCGTGTCGAAGATGCCGTCCTGGCTCTGTGCGGGATACCAGCAGGATTGGAGGATCACCACGTTCCCGGACCCCACGAGCAGGTCGGGATCGCCCCCGCTTGCGTTGGGTCCCGTGGGGCTCGAGTCGAAGATCGCCGCGCCCAGGCTGTTGCCGTAGGACACCAAGTCGAACAACAGTCCGAACTCGGGTGGCGTGGAGAGGTCCTGCCCGTTGGCGAGCGGGGTGACGAGATCGTCCTCCACGTCGAAGGTCATGGTGGTCACCGCCCCGAACGACAATGTCGGAGCCAGCAGGACGGCGGCCGTCATACAGAGCGCGCGCAGCAAACGAGTTGTAGCGATCATCAGCTTTCCCCCCTGTCGACCACCCGACCGGCGTGTTTTGAGTTGCCGGCGGCGAGCGGTCAAATCTGCCTGAAATGGATTGAATCACAGCGGCTCGGCCGGGGTCGCCCGACCTTGAGGATGCGCAGCCTGTGATTCATCCCCCCGTATCGGCGGATACTAGGAACCCTTGGTCGGGCGGGTCAACGCAGAACCGGAGGCGTGACAGTCCAAAAACCAGCGCCTAGAATGGGATATGCGGCTTATCGGGACAGGCGGATCGCAGGATCGGCCCGAGTGTCCGATAGCGGCGGTGGCCGGGTCCTCATAACTCACAGGGCCGGGCGATGCGCGACGGTTCGGCAGGCTTCCGCGGTGACCCCTGGCGCGAGGCGGGGCGGCGGCCTGATCTGCTCCTTCAGGCCCGAAAAACGGGCCATACCGGTAAATCGGGGTTGAAACGAACGGCAACAAGCGGTATTACGTGTCTCGGCGTGCGTCCCAGTGGGGTGGCGCCGAGCGCTAGAGTAGAAGTAGTGTAGCCGGCCGTGGGTTTGCGCGGTCCGGGGCTGACTACCTTAACCCGGTTACGGATAGCGGGGCTGGCTCCGAGACGCACGAGGTTGTGCGTTCCCCGGGGCCGGAGCTGCCAGCGCCTCGCGATCGTGTGATGGCGTCCGGCGACGTGGGGTTGAGGGGTCGATAGTTTGGAGATGTCCGTTGAGTACACTCTCGAAGGTCTTCGTTGTTCTTCTGGTCGTTTTCAGTATCGCGTTTACGTCGATGACGATCTCCATTGCCACTCAGACGGTAAAATGGAAGGCAATCGCGGAACGTTTTGAAGAACATGCCAAGGTAGCGGATACGAACCTCCGCCATCTGATCGCGGCCAACGCGGCGGAAATTGCGGCGGCGACCGATACGATCAACGCCCATTTGGACAAGATTGCGTCCGTCGAAGCGGAACTGCAAGACGTCCGTGGCGAGCTGGAGCAGCGACAGGCGGAGCTGAGGCGAGCCGCGTCGGAGAAGAGCGGCGCCGAGGCGATCAATCGCGGGCTCATCGCTCAACTTCAGAGCACGGAAGCGGCCCGTGAAGAGTACCAGAAGCAACGGGACGAGCTTCGGGACGGTGCCATCGAACTGCAGCGGCGCAACATCGACCTGAACGATCGGGTCAACGAACTGACCGCCCAGACGTCGGTGCTGGTGGAACAGAAGCGTCAGTTCGAGCAGCAGATCAACGTACTCAAGGGTGAGAACCAGAAGCTGTCGAGGCTGTCGCGGACGCCGTCCACGGGGTACGCGATGGAAGACCCGACCGGGGCCGCCATGTCGCACGTAGTCGCCGCGACGCCGGTCAGCGGTTCGGCGATTCGGGGTAAGATCGTGGATGTGTCGGGTGATATCGTCACGATCAGCGTGGGTTCAGCCGACGGCGTCCAGAAAGAGATGGTATTCGTGATTCACCGGCGTGGTGAATACGTGGGCGATATGAAGGTAGGCATGGTCGACCCCAACAAGGCGGCCGGGCGGATGCTCGGTGGGCGGCTCGTCCCCGCGGCGGGCGATATGGTCACGGACGAACTGGGGCTCGCCGGCTCGCGTGGCTAGCGGACTTCGGCGAGGCCTGGCGACTCGAGAACGCCGGTCGATCACGTGCTGACGCAAGATACAGGAGTCCATGAAGATGAGTGAAGGACCCGCCCCAAGCAAAGCACCGCATGATGTGTACACCGTGCTCGTGATTCTCGCGACGGTGTTGGTGGCGGGTGCGACGATATACCTTGCGATTCGCAGCCAGCAGCTATTCGGATCGTGGAATCCCTTCAGCGGCTCCTAGGGCCGTCGTTCCACATCCCTCGCTGGTCCGCGGCGGAACAGTCCGAGAGTTCGACGGCGGTTTGCGTGGTACCGTCGGTAGTCCGGGTACCGCTCCCGGCAGTAGCCCGTTCGCCTTAGGGTGGCTGGCAGAAAGGAATCTGCCGTGATCTTCGATTCACTTCTTGGCATGTTCAGCGTCGACATGGGCATCGACCTGGGCACCTGCAACACGCTCGTTTGTGTCAAGGGCGAGGGCGTCGTCCTCAACGAGCCATCGGTGGTGGCTGTTCGCCGCGGGACGAATCAGGTCCTGCGTAACGGCAACGCCGTCGGGCTCGTCGCCAAGGAGATGCTCGGTAAGACGCCGGGATCGATCAGTGCCATCAGGCCGCTGAAGGACGGCGTCATCGCCGACTTCGATATCACCGAGGCGATGCTCGGGTACTTCATTCACAAAGTCCACGGACGAAGCCGGCTCGCCAGGCCGCGGGTCGTCATCGCCGTGCCCTCGGGCATCACAGCCGTCGAGAAGCGCGCCGTGTACAACTCCGCTGAGCGGGCCGGTGCGCGGCGGGTCTACCTCGTCGAGGAACCGATGGCCGCGGGCATCGGCGCGGGTCTGCCGATCGCGGAGCCGACGGCATCGATGATCGTCGACATCGGCGGTGGCACGACGGAAGTGGCCATCATGTCGCTGGCCGACATCGCGGTCTGCAACAGCATCCGGGTCGCGGGCGACGAACTCGACGCCGCCATCATCTCCTACATGCGCCGCAAATACGAGATGATGATCGGGCTGCAGACGGCGGAGAACGTGAAGATCGAAATCGGCACGATCGCCGACACCGACGAAGAACTGACGATTGAAGTACGCGGGCGCGACGTGATCGGCGGACTGCCCCGCCGATGTTCGGTCACCAGCGGCGAAATACAAGAGGCCTTGCAGGAACCCATCGGTCAGATTGTCGAGTGCGTGACGCGCACGCTCGAGTGCGCCGAACCGGAACTTGCGGCCGACCTTGTGGAAAACGGCATCTACCTGGCCGGAGGCGGCGCGCTGCTGCGCGGGCTCGACCAGATGCTCTCCGAACAGACGGGCCTCGATGTTCGTGTCGTGGATGATCCGCTTAGCTGCGTGGCGCGCGGCACGAGCGTCTACCTCGAGAATCTGACGGTCTGGAAGGACACGATGGAGTCCGACGCGGAGGCGTATTAGGCGGCGGAGCCGCCGTGCGTAACAAGTGCCTTCGGAGTCCGCGACAAGCGTATGCGAAACCGACACAAGTCCGGGTCAACACGGAAGACGCTCGTACTTGGCCTTCTGGCCACAGCGCTATTGGCCATGCTCGTGCCGCGCGAGTGGACGAGCGGCCTGATCAGTCTCGTTCAAGTCATTGTGCCGTTCCAAGACGCTTCCACACGCGCCGCCACCGCCGTCCGCGGTTCTTTCGAGGCAGCGTTGCCGCCGGTCTCGGGTGAATTGCACGACCAACTCGCACGTGAGAAAGCCGCCCTGGAACATCAGGTGGCCGCCCTCTCCGTACGCCTGAAGGAACTGCGCGACGAAGTCGAGGTCCTGGCCGGCACGCGCTTGTGGGAGGTCGACGGGCAGCGGATCGGCGCCCGAGGCAGGCTCATCCCCGGGCGGGTGATCACGTCGGACTTGCTGCCCTGGCATTCGTCGCGGCTACTGAACGCCGGCACGCTCCAGGGCGTCAAGCCCGGGGCGCCGGTGGTGTCACAGTACTTCGAACTCCACCATGGCGAGGCGAGCGGAGCGCGAGACGGCCTGGCGATCCTGCTGCGTGAGGTCCTCCTGGGATACATCGAGGACGCGGGCACGCATACGTCCCACGCCAAGCTCCTGAGCGATATCAGCGTCGAGAGGAAGGTGCGCATCGGACGCCGCACGGACGATGGTTTCACGGTCACGGGTGGTTTCTTCTGGATGGTGGGACGCGGACGGGGACGGATGGAAATCCACGACGTTGAGTATCGCGACATCGAAGACGGCATCATCGCGGTCGGCGACGTGGTGCTATCGGCACGGTCGAGCGAGACGGACACGGCCGGCCTTCCCGCACCGATGAAGATCGGCGAGATCACTGACGCACGGACCGACCGAGAGAACCCGCTGTTGTCGATTCTAACGGTCCAAAGCCCGCTCGCGGCCGAACCGCTAAGCCGCGTCTACATCTATGACCCGGACACGGAGTAAATCCGTTCCCGAGCGGTCGCCCACCGACCACACGTCACCGCCCCGCCGGTTTGCCGCCGCCGTCATCGTGCTGACGCTTATCGGCGCGTGGCTTCGGTTTTCGGGGCTCAGCACCCGCGACTTCTGGTTCGACGAGAGTTGTACGTTCATCTACGTACGGAACCTCTTCGACTGGCCGTTTGACTCGAGCTTGCTCGTCGAGAGCACGAACCTCCCCTACTACTTTCTGCTGTGGGCTTGGACGAGCGCGTTCGGGCATTCGGAAGCGGCCTATCGGTCGATGTCGGCGCTGGCGGCTACGCTGGTCATTCCGTTGTTGGCGCTGTTTGTGGCGCGCATCGTCACATCGCCGGTCGCTTCGGATCAAGACAGTGAGGCGACGTCGCATCAACGGGCGATCGGGCGGAGGGCGGGTATCGTGTGCGCGGCGCTGGTGGCGCTTAATCCGCTACACATCTACTACGCCCACGAGGCCCGAGCCTATGCCTTGTGGACGCTCGTCTTGGCGGCGATGTTGTGGCTGCTGTTCGAAGCGGCACGAGGCACGCGGAAGGCCTGGTGGCTGCTGTACGGCATCGCACTTTTCGGCTGTCTTCACCTGCACTACTTCACACTGTGGTGGATTCCCGCGAGCGCGGTTTGTCTAGTTTTGGCTCGGGATCGGCGACGGACGCTACGTCTTTGGCTCGTCACGAACTCGGTCATCGGGATCGCGTTCCTACCGTATCTCGCGGCGGCTGTGCTGCCCGCGGGGCGCGGCGGCGGCAGCGCCTGGCTCGCGCCCGGCTGGGATCCGATCGCCGCGATCCCGAGTACGTTGTGGGCGTTCCTGCCGGCCGGCGGCTACGCGCAACACCTGCGAGGACTCTCGCTACTGTCTTCGGACACGATCACGACGCAGCCGACCATCCTCGTTAGCGCCGCGCGCGTGGTCCCCGCAGTGGCCGTGCTGCTGGCGGTGTTCCTACTTGCTCGCCATCCCACTCGACGCGACGGCGAGCGTCCCGCCTCCCAGAGGCTTGGCCCATGGGCACGAATGCACCTTCTGTTCGGCGGGATGACGCTTCTGCCACTTGTGCTGGCTTGGGCGTACTCGGTCTGCGTCAGGCCGTGCTACCTCGCCGGGCGGTATGATCTCGTGGCGTGGCCCGCGGCCATGGCCTGGCTCAGCATGATCATCGCACAGGTCGCGGCCGGACGCGCGACACGCGCCGCAACCGTGTATTCGATCTTCGCGGTCGTCGTGCTGTGCAGCCTCGTTCCGATCCAGCGCATGGCCGCTCTGACGCCCCCGCCGACATTTCATCACGTGCGTGCGCTCGAGTTGGCTGACCTGAGTTCGCCGGGTGATCTGGTGATCGTATTCTCGTATGACCGGGAGTACCTGTCGTACTACCTGCACCGTGCCGGCTTTGAGGCGAAGATAGTGAGTTATCCTTCGTGGTTAGACGGTCAGATCGGTTGGGTCGACACCGCGGCTGACATCGCCCCGGAACGAGCCGACGCGCTACGAGAAGATGCCGCAAGGTGGGCGGCCGACATTGAGGCCGTTCTCGACGCGGATCATCGCGTCTGGCTGCTCGTCGACTCGACCTCGCGTCGCGGGCCGGGGCCTCGGACGCCCGTCAACGCGCACCTCTTCGAAGCCCTGCACGCCAAAGGACTTGTGACCGAAATGGTTGATTCCGACGTCGGCCTGCTTTCGGTCAAATCCCCATCCTAGAGGCACCAGGAGCCTTCTCCCGGTGGAATTCGGGGCGGATGGTGTGTTTTTCCTGGAATGCCCCCGCCGGCTTTGTTACCATAATCCTGAACGTCCGGTAAACTCGAAGTGCCGGATCCCGTCACAGAAGCTGCAAACTGAATCAAGATCCGTTGTGCGTGCCTCTTGGAGGGGAAACCATGTCACGTCGTACCGTATTGCTTTCGATAGTGCTGGTCGCCGCCGTCGTTCAGATCGGTGTCGCCCAGGAAACGTCAACGAGGCAGGTTGCCTACGTGGACGACTCGGGGATGTGGATCGACTCGGTCATCCTCGACGGTGCCGGCGAACCTCCGCAGACGAGCATGCCATTGCCCGGGATCATCTGGCATCTTGCGGACCCGATTTCGGTGGTGAACAGCGTGGCGCTCGCCGACACCACGGACGAATCGTGGGTGGCGCACCAACTCAACTCCGAACGGATGTCGTATCTACAGACCACCGGAACCGGTGTGCCGATCTATGAGTTCGACTTGCTGGCGGAAGACCTCTCATTTGTCTCGGTCGCCTCCGCGGAGGATGCATCGCTGGGCCTGCTCCTTGCGCAGGGGCCGGCGGGAGTCAGCATCAGAGCCTTCGATGCTACGAGCGGGGCCACGCCCATCTGGACTTACGCTTTCGATGCCAACTACAACTTCGCCGGCTCGCGCAACGTAGATACGTCGCTCGATGGTTCAGTCGTCCTGGCGGCCGCCAACGACTCGGGCGCCGGCACCGGCGTCGTGGTCGTACTGAACAGCAGCACCGGAGCGGAGCTGAGCCGTAAGACCTACCCGGTTTACATCGGGGGCATTGAGTTGAGCGACGACGGGTCACGAGCGACGCTGTCGAAGAGCGCGGACGCCGAGGTCATCGAGACGGCCGGCCTTACGACACTGCACGCCTTCTCCTGCTCCGGCGGCGGGAACGTCTATCAACGCCTGTCGGGTGACGGCACCGTGGCGGCGTGCGCCGGGTTTGACTACAAGGCCTATCGCGAGAGCGGCGGCGTCTGGACGCAGGTTTGGCACCAGAGTGAAGCCAGCCAGTGGTTTGGCCGTGGGATCGCTCTGTCGGGCGATGGCGACACGCTGCTGGCTTGCAGCTATACCTACACGAACTACCTCGACCTGACGTATCGTGTCATCGATCTGGCAGCCGGCGTCGAGGTCGCACGGACGACGACGAGCGGCAGCGGCTCGCTTCAGGACACGATCGTTCAGGTGCAATCGTCCGCCGACGGCCAGGTATTCGCCGTGGCGTCGTGGGGCACGCAGGATAACGCCCACCCGGAAGGGCAAATCTTCAACCGCAGTCTCAGCCTGATCGGCGGCATCGACATGCCGGGCTCTGCCTTCAGTATCGACCTGACGCGTAACGGCCAATACGTGCTCGTCGGGGGCAAGGCGGTCCATGCGAACATCGCAGGCAACGGCAGTGACACCTACGCCTTCGAGCTCGGTCCACCGCCCGAAGGCATTCCGACCGTTTCGACGTGGGGGCTCGTCATGACGGCGCTGGTCGGTTTCGCGGTGGCGACCGTGGTGCTGAGGCGTGCGCGGGTGGAGCAGACGTAACGGTATGCGTCGCAGGCTGAAGACCTCTCCTTGAGTATCCTGTCGATATTCGGATTGGGCAGGCATTCCGCCGGATGGTTCACCGGGCAGTCCGTCGAACCTTCCACCCTTTCAGGGTGGGAGCAACCGTGTGGTCCCGCGTTCCGTGGGTGGCGCTGCGCTTGCCCACGGCTACTGTCGTTCAGCCCTTCAGGCTGAGAAACCCGTGGCACCGAGCGAGCGCATGATGTGACATAGCGTGCGAGGCTTCCGGGAGTTGCGCCACCCACGAGGGGTGGCGTTACAGCGAAGGAGTAGCCGGCGCGGAGTGGGCCCGCCTATCGCTTGCGCAGGGCAACCAGTGTTCTGTCATCCTGAAGCGTGGTCATCCCCGTGAAGGCTATGAGCTTGTGGACGACGCAGTCGATGATGTGCTGGGCGTTCGGGACGCGTTCGTGAACGCAGCTTAGCAAACGCTCGTGGCCGTACATTTCGCCGGCCGGGTTCATCGCCTCGGTAATGCCATCCGTGTAGAGCAGAAGCGTATCGCCCGACTTCAGGCTTGTCGTGGCTTCGGGGTAGGTGCAGGTCGAGTCGATTCCGAGCGGAAGAGCCTGTGCGCAGTCGAGCTCGGACACGTTGACTTCGCGATCGACCAGCAGCGGTGGATTGTGGCCTGCACAGGCGTAGGTAAGCGAACCATCGCTCGAGTCATACACCGCGTAGAAGGCGGTGATGAACCCCTCGGGGAAGGGCTTGGCCTGATCGCAGAGTTGCTCGTTGGCGAGCCGGAGTATGCCGGCCGGCCCGGTGCAACTCGTGCAGCTAGCATGCAGGATGGTCCGCAGGATCGCCATCTGCACGGCGGCGGGCGTGCTGTGCCCGCTGGCGTCGGCGATAAGCAGACCCCACCGTCCGTCGCCAAGGTCGAAGAAGTCGTAGTAGTCTCCGCCCGCCCTGGCAGCGGTCTGATACGACGCTGCGATATCTACTTCGGGTATCTCGGGCATGGTTTTGGGCAGCAGCGATCGCTGGATTTCAGCCACGCGACGAAGCTCGCGGTCGAGCTCGGTGTAGGCGTCGTGCAGCTCGTTCGCGAGGACAAGCCCCTTGGTCGCCTTGCCGAAGAGGTTGGCTTCGGATACCGCTTCGGGGAGTTGCACATCGTCGAAGCCGTCCGGCTCGGTCGAGATGCGCACTACCATGTTCAGCGCCAGCCCTCCGTCGTACTGCGGCAGACAGACGAGCGACCGAGCGTCCTTGAGGTGCTCGTAGGCGGGGTCATCGGGCGGCACACGCACATCGGCCAAGACCCGTGGCTGATCGGCGTAAAGTAGCTCACCGAGAATCCCGCTGTCGAGGATCGGCAAACGCTCCTTTTGAGTCCAGGGGTTGATCTCCTCGCCCCAGATCCAACTCCGCGTAATGCGGTAGAACGGCGGGTCGAGGTCGCGCCGGCTCACGGAGACCGAGCCGACACCGCCGTACAGGCGCCTGGCACGGCTTCTAAAGGCCGCCACCATGCCCTGCGGATCGGTCTGCGTGCTGATCTCTCGCATGAGCTCGACAACCATGGCGAGGCGCGTATCCGCGTCGGCGGTCGGGCGAATGTCACCCGTAGTGGGCTGGGATCGAGCTGTGGAATCTCCGGCACTCATCCGGCTCATTATGGAGACAACCGCGGGCGGTGTCGACCAAGCCCCCGGCCACGCGTCGTGTTGACCGCCGCGGGGCACGGGCGGTATCATTGGAAAGGAGCATGCGAAACAAAAGCCAGTCACACACACCTCGCGACGTACTTGCCTCGCAGAAACACCAACGCCTCGTGCGGGACAAGCCGGCCGGTGCGGATGAAGATCAGCCGGAACGCGCCATGCTCGCCGGTGTGCTGCTTCCGGACACGAAGGCCGACCTGCGCGACCCGCTGGCCGAGCTGCAGGCGCTCGCTGAATCAGCCGGGACGATCGTCGTCGATTCGATGATCCAGAAACGAACCGCGTTGAGCGCCAGCCACGGACTCGGGAAAGGCAAGGTCGAGGAGCTCTGCCAGCGTGTAGCCGACGCCGAGGCCGACGTCGTGATCCTCGACAACGACTTGTCCCCCAGGCAGATCCGCGGCTTGGAACGGGCTTTGAACCTCAAAGTGATCGACCGGAGCGAGCTGATCCTGGACATCTTCGCATCACGAGCGAAGACGCGCGAGGCGCAGCTCCAGGTCGAGCTTGCACAACTCGAGTATACGGCTCCGCGCTTGCGCGGCTTGTGGACCCACCTGGAGCGGATCGCCGGCGCCGGCGGCGCTACGGCTGCGGGTTCGGTCGGTGGCGTCGGCACGCGCGGACCGGGTGAACGACAGATCGAAATCGACCGCCGAATCGTCAAAGACCGGTTGGCGTATCTGCGTCGCGAAATCGAGAAGATCGATCAACGCAAGAAGCGCGAGGTTCGGTCGCGAAGCGACCGGTTCACCGTGGCGCTCGTCGGCTACACGAACTCCGGAAAGACTACGCTACTCAACCGGCTGACGGAATCCGAGCAGTACGCGGCCGACAAGCTCTTTGCGACACTCGATACGAAGACGGCTCGTTGGGAGATGGGTGACGGTCGATCGGTGC
The DNA here is from genome assembly GCA_029260055.1 of Phycisphaerae bacterium. Classification (GTDB taxonomy): domain Bacteria; phylum Planctomycetota; class Phycisphaerae; order UBA1845; family UBA1845; genus JADFOB01. The sequence goes on along the minus strand of JAJDDX010000321.1, from coordinate 11,499 downwards.
TGCTCAGCGACACCGTCGGTTTCGTCCGCGACTTGCCGCACGGGCTGGTCGCTTCCTTCCGGGCGACGCTGGAAGAGACGGTCCACGCGGACTTGTTGCTGCACATCGTTGACGCGTCGTCGCCGTCGGCGTGGCAGCAGACGGAAGCGGTGGACGAGGTGCTGGCGAGTATCGGGTGCGAGGATCTTCCGCAGATCACGGTTTTGAACAAGATGGATATCGCGGATGACGGTTCGGTGGTCGAGATGCTCGCGCGCCATCGTACTACTTCGATCCAGGTGTCGGCTCTGAGCGGCGAAGGCATGGAGCGGTTGACGGCTGAGGTGGTCAGCCGCATGGAATCGGACAACGTGACGGCGACGGTGCTTGTCCCGCATGCGGAGGGCAAGCTGCTTTCCGAGTTGGATCGGCTCGCCGAGGTCTTCGAGCGACGTTATGTCGAAGGCGGCGTGGAGCTCGACATCCGCATGAATCGTGCGCCCTTCCTGCAGCTTCGCGGTAGACACGAGGGGATGGTCGTGGTGCGAAGTGATCCCGCCGCGCTCGACGGCCACGACACGGATGATTTCGCATGACGCGGGGTGACCGTGCCACGCCGCGCGGTACGGCGGATCGTGCCGGCCGACCTGCGTCGCGGAGGACAGCGGAGAACTCGGCGGGTACCGCGTTCGGCGCACTCTTGCTTCTGTGCTCGTTCGCCGAGCCCGCAGCCGCGCAGATCTTCCGCAAGGATCAGCCCGCGGCCCCCGCAGGCAAGACCAGCCCGCCACCACAGCTTCTCAGGACGACCGAGGTGCGACTCGATCTTCGGACAGGCGGCCTGCTGACCGGCCTGGCGGTCGATCACAACGCCGCTGCGGTCGTTGTCGTTGTCGAGCGGACGCCCTACGCGATCGCCTGGTCCGAAGTCAAGACGCAGTCGGCTTTCAATGCCATGCGGACCTTGCACTCAATGCGCCGCGGCGCTGACAACTTGAACGCGGAGGACCACTTCGAGTTGGGTGTGTTCGCGCTTTCGCGCGGGCGCAGCGACCTGTCGGACGGTCAATTCCGCGCCGCGAGGCACCTGGACCCCGACCTGGAGCCCCGGATACGCGACGCGGTCAGTCGAATGAAAGATCAGCGCCGCCGCGCCGCCGCGAAGACCGACGAGTTGGACGACACCACTGACGAAGAGCCGGGCTCGGTCACCGCGGGCTCGGGCGGCAGCATGTCGGACCGCGTGGTGACCGGGCTTGGCAAAGCCGGTTCCCGTGCCCCGGGGGACGAGCTTCCTCCGCACGTGCGCGAGGAAGTCATGGCGGTCTATCGCGGGTTTGGCGACGCGGTGCGCGAGCATATCCACAAGGACCTAGCCCTGATCGAGACCGACCACTTCATGATCTGGACCGACTGGGAGCCTCAAAGCCACAGCCGACTGGAGCAGTGGTGCGAAGCCATGTACGCCGCTTTGTGCCGCCAGTTCGGCATCGAGCTGACGCAACAGGTGTTCCTGGCGAAGTGCCCGGTCTTCTGCTGGCGACACGGCGGCCGATTTCGCAAATTCGGGCGGATGTTCGACGAATATGACGGCAAGGGTGCGGTCGGCTATACCCGCTCCAATGAGGATACCGGGCACGTCCACATGGTGCTTCTGCGACAGGGACGCGGGGCCGACGACTATGACCGCTTCGCCGGTACGCTGGTTCACGAAGGCACGCACGCGTTCCTTCATCGGCTCTACACGACGAGGCTGATCCCACACTGGGTCAACGAAGGGTACGCCGAACTGATGGCTCAACGCGTGCTGGGTGACCGCTGCGACAACGACGCCAAGGCGGAACTGCTAGCGAGACAGGTCGTGCGGTACGATTGGCCGGTCGCCGGCGTCCTGACGAGCACGGGGCCGATCGAGGTCCATCACTACCCATTGGCACACAGCCTCGTGTCGCACCTGGAAGGCAAGGGTCCTGGACGGTTGGCCGGATTCATCAAGCGTTTGAAGGAAGGCGAGCCCGCCGCTGACGCGTTGGCGCGAAGCTATGCCGGTCTTACCTTGTCCGGGCTGGAATCAGGCTGGCGCGAGGCGGTCCGTCGCGCCGATCCTGAGTCGGGACGGTAGTACGCGAGACGGTCGCGCCGAGGAGCCGCATGACTCCGAAGATCAAGAAACGCCTGTTCGACTTGTTGCGCATTCTCATATGCGTCGGCGCGCTGTGGATCGTCATCCAGGGTGTCACGCTCGACGACCACGTCACGCTCGTCGACGGCAGCGACCTTGCGGGGCGCGTGGTGTCCGGCACGGACCCGGTCGAGATCACGTTGACGACCGGCGAAACTCGTCTGGTCCCCGCGTCACAGATCCAGGTCGATGAAGACGGCGCGCCGCTTGTCGCATATGGCCTTAAGACCGCATGGAGCCAAAGCCGCACGTGGCTCCTGCTGCTGGCTGTGGCGATCCACCTGCCGGTCGTGTTCTTCCAGGGGCTCCGGATTCGATGGATGCTCCGCGCGCAGGACATCGAGCTTTCGTTCTGGGAGGGCGTGAAACTCTCGTGGGCGGGCAACTTCCTCAACTTCGCCACGCCTCTCGGCTCGAACGCGGGCGACGTGTTCAAGGCGTATTTCGTATCCTTGCATACCGAGCACAAAACCGAAGCGGTCACGACGGTTGTGCTCGATCGGATCGTGGGGCTCGGAAGCCTGCTGACGGTGGTGGCGTTGATCACCGTGCTGAGCCCCAGCAGTAGTCGACTCGCCGAGTTCCGCCCGTACATGTTGGCGGTTGTGGGCGCGGGCTTCGTCGGTGTGTTTCTCTACTTCTCCCCAGCCATCCGAAAACACCTGGTGCCGCGGTCGTGGCTCGAGAAGCTACCCATGCACAACCAGCTCCGCCGAATCGACCACACCGCGCGGAACCTCATGCGTCGCAAGGCGATCCTCGCAGGCTCGATCTTCCTGACGGTCGTGCTTCAGGCCACCGCGATGGGCGCGTACTTCACGGTTGCGGTGGCCCTGGGCATGGACGCCAAACTCGGAAACATGCTCGAGTACTACGCCTACTTCTACGTCGGCGCGGTTATTCAGGCGTTGCCGGGCCCGCCCCAGGGGCTCGGCACGGTCGAACTGGCCTACCGATACTTCTTTTCGCCTTACGGCAATCCTTCGCAGATCGTGTGCGTAGCCTTCGTGATTCGCCTTGTGGTCCTCACCTGTGCCGTGCCCGGTCTGCTGGTGGCCATGACGGGAGCCTACCGACCTCGGGAGGCGGAGGCTTTGCGGAAATCCCTGGAGAACGAAGACTCATCGCCCGCCGCCGCGGACTGACACCCACCCGCCGTAGCGGACACCGGGCACACGGTCCGGTAATCCCGGCGGGCTGCGCCCGCTGAGCACCCACGTTTATCGGCATCGGGAAGTCCACCTAGTCGTGTCAAGTGTGCCGTGCGACCGTCCGAAAGACTTCTGGTTGAGTGACTTCAGGTCTTGGTAAGGCGGTGCCGGTTTGGGGACCACTGCAATCCCGACGGATGCGGCGGCAAAGACGCTGGCGGACGCGTGCGCACGCAACGCGACGGTCGAACTACAGTATGAGCATCCCGGCACGAAGAAGCGCATTGTCGGCAAGGCGCGTATGCTGCAACTCGAGCCCGATGCCGTCCTGACGGACATGCCGAAGTACGCTACCGGCGACGACCCCATACCGGTGGGCCGTCCGATCACCGCCGTGCTCGCCCTCGACAAGGGGCGATTCGCGTTCAACACCGTGATCGAGCGCACCGGCGTCCCCGTACAACTCAACGAGCAACAGCGATTGCGGGGTTTAGCCCTTCGACGCCCGAACGACGTGAAACCCGTTCAGCGCCGCGCCCATTTTCGGGTCCAGCTCGCGGGTTTCTCTCCCGTGTCGGTGAGCCTCTGTTCGGTTCATCCTTCGATCCCGGACGCCTGCCCGATCGACGGGCCATACGGCGTCGGCACGATGTTCAATCTATCTGCGGGCGGCGTGGCGGTCGTCGTGGACCCCGGTGAACATGACGCGCCGAAGTACGGTGACGGCTTCTACTTGTCATTCGCGCTTCCGGACATTGACGACGAAATGTGCATGCTCTGCACCGTCACCTATGTGTCGCCGGCCAGCTCGACCGGTTCCGTTCGGATCGGCTGTGAATTCAAACCCTGGTCCGGGCAGGACTTCAACCGCTGTCGCCAGTTCATCACCAAGACGATCACGAATCTCGAACGTGCCCTTCTTCGCCGAATGAGGTGATCCGATGTCCGTCACACTGACTCGCCGCCCCAACGCGGAATGCACCCTCGATGCGCAAACGGGCGCACAAGTGCTGGCTCGCGCATGTGCCTCCGGCACGACGATTCGCTTGCGACGCTCCGACGCGAACGTGGACGTGGAGCTGGTGGGAAAGCTCGTCAGCGGCGACGAGCGCACGGTGACGATACGCTTCAACCCCGACGCCCGACTGAAGCTGACCGATGTCGAGTACACCGCCGACTTCACGTTGGCTTCTCAGCGATACGTATTCAAGGGACGTTGCACCGGCGGGCCAGGCGACCCGAGCAGTGAGGTGTTCATGCTCATCGAGCCTAACACGCTTGCGTCCGTGGAACGACGGCGGAGTAGGCGCCGACAGCTCGCACCGAGAGGCAGCATCAACCTCGCCACGACCGACCCCGTCGATCCGTGGCGATGCGCGGCCGCGATGCTGAACGTGAGTCTGAACGGCCTCGCGTGCCGTGTCGAGAAGAACCACGCGGCGCGAATCCGCACGGGGGCCACCCTCGAGATCGTATTCGAGGTCGGTTCACCACCGTGCACGCTCGACTTGCGCGGACGAGTCGTGAGCGTCAGCGACGCCGGCTCGCCGGACTGTATTCTGGTCGGGATTGAGTTCGACGAGGACAACGCCTACACAGCCGCGCACGACAGCTTCGCCGCGGCCTTGGAAAGTGAACAGGGAACAGGAGGCTCCCGCTGATGGCCCAGACTCATGCACCGCATCCGGAGGCGCGCGTCGGCGCGCTGGCCAACTCGATTCAACGTCATCAGCGAGCGGCGCTCACGCACCGCTCTCAGCGCGGCTGGCGTATGTTCAAAGGCGCACTGGCGGCCGGCAGCGCCGAAGCCAACAGCGTGACCGTGGAGCTGTTGCCTGACGGGCCTCACGGCGGCCCGACCGGCATAGAGCCCGGCGAGACCGTCGGCGTGACCTTCCGATCGGGGCACAAGAAGTGCATGTTCTCCGCCCAAGTCCTGTCGCGGACAAAAGACGGTGAGACCGACTTGCTGACACTCTCCTGGCCAACGGCTTTGAAACAGCTTCAACGGCGGGCGTTCGAAAGAGAGACGATTCCGCGCAGCGAGGTCATTCCCGTGCGTTTCTGGCCCGACAACGAAGCGGAGCAAGACGAGCGCAGTCCGCGCAACGTCCACCACGGCCAACTGGAGAACCTCTCCGCCGGCGGAATGAGCGTCAAGGCATCCGAGCTCCTCGAACTCGAACAGGGCACCGTCTATCGTTGCGTTTTCGCCCCGTCGCAAGGGGCACAGGCACTCGTCGTTCACGCCAAACTCCGCCACCACGAAGCAATCGACCGCGGGAGAGCGTCGCTCGGCTTCCAGTTCATCGGGCTCGAGATGACGTCCGAGGGCCGACGAGCCGTGTCGCGGATCGCACGCATCGTCGCGACGTATCAGAAACGCCGCCAGTCGAGGCGGCGGCCGAAGTAGACACACACGCCCGGCACTTTCTTACCTAGCATCGGTTCGGTACCATGCCGCTCGCGGTACGCCCGCCGTCGACACGGTGGCGCTGCCGCACATTCCCGAATTGTAGGGAGCATGAAGCCGTGCCATTCATATCCGCTGCTTGCTTGTTCGTCGCCATCGCGGCTCTTTCATCAACGGCTCCGGCGTTCGCGGCGGACCGCTTGACCGGTCTGCCTCATGCGACCCGCTCGGAGGTGATCGCGCAACACGGCATGGCGGCAACTTCTCAGCCGCTAGCCACGCAGGTCGCGATCGACATACTGCAACAAGGCGGCTCGGCCGTCGACGCCGCGATCGCAGCCAACGCCACGCTCGGACTGATGGAACCGACGGGGTCCGGCATCGGCGGCGACCTGTTCGCCATCGTGTGGGACGCCAAGGCAGGCAAGCTCGTCGGCCTCAACGCCAGCGGGCGAAGCCCGTACGCATTGACCATCGACCATTTCAAACAGCAAGCCATGACGGAGATCCCGCCCTACGGCCCGCTTCCGATCACGGTCCCCGGCTGCGTGGACGGCTGGTTTGAGTTGCACAAACGCTACGGCAAGCTGCCGATGCCGGCCGTGCTGGCCCCGGCGATTTCGTACGCGCGCGACGGCTTCCCCGTGTCGGAACTGATCGCCTATTACTGGGAGATCGGCGGGCACCGGCTCAAGGAGTGGCCAAACTTCGCCGGCGTGTTCCTGCCCGGCGGGCGAGCACCAGAAAAGGGCGACATCTTCAAGAACCCCGACCTGGCGAAGACGTACGAGGTCCTGGCAAGCCAGGGGCGGGACGCGTTCTACCGCGGCGAACTGGCCGAGACGATGGCGACGTTCTGCAAACGAGTCGATTGTTTTCTGAGGGCTCGTGACTTTGCGGAGCACACGTCGACCTGGGTCGATCCGGTCAGCACGAACTACCGCGGATACGACGTGTGGGAGCTGCCGCCGAACGGACAAGGCATCGCGGCGTTGCAGATGCTCAACATCATCGAGCCGTTCGACCTGAAGGCCATGAAACACAACTCGGGCGCCTACCTGCACCATCTGATCGAAGCGAAGAAACTGGCCTTCGAGGATCGCGCCGCATACTACGCGGACATGGACTTCTCCAACGTGCCGGTCAAGGAGCTGATCTCCAAAGAGTATGCGACACAGCGGCGCAAGCTGCTCGACCCGGACAAGGCGTCGAAGGCCTTCCCGCCCGGCAACCCGCGTCTCGACAAAGGCGGCACGATCTATCTGACAGTCGCCGACAAGGATCGGAACATGGTATCGCTTATACAGAGCAACTACCGCGGCTTCGGCTCGGGCCTCGTCCCGGATGGGCTCGGGTTCTGCTTTCAGGATCGCGGACAGCTATTCTCGCTCGACGCGGGGCATCCCAACGTATACGAGCCGCACAAGCGGCCCTTCCACACGATCATCCCCGCGTTCGTCACGAAAGACGGCAAGCCGTGGCTGAGCTTCGGGGTCATGGGCGGCGACATGCAGCCGCAAGGGCACGTGCAGGTGCTGTGCAATATGATCGACTTCGGCATGAACGCCCAGGAGGCCGGCGACGCGGCTCGGTTCCATCACTTCGGCTCGTCGGCGCCGACGGGTGGGAAGATGACGGACGGCGGCTGGGTGGCAGTCGAGTCGGGCGTATCGGCCGAGGCTCGCGAGTATCTGAAGAAGCTCGGGCACGACCTGCGTGAGACCCACGGCGGCTACGGCGGCTATCAGGCGATCATGTACGACGCGGCGCGCGACGTGTACATCGGAGCGTCGGAGTCCCGCAAGGATGGGCAGGCTGCGGGGTACTGAATGGGCATGGCAACGCGATAACGGAGCCAACGGACGATGCAGCTTTGGAGTTGGCAAGGACACGGCCACTCGTTACTCAGCGGGCATGTCGAGTGGGGCGAATCGGACTATTACCGCCGTGACGTGCCCGGAGCCCCTGCCGCCTACGAAGGCCTTTCACATCTCCTCGGCACCGATCAGATCCTCTGGTGCTACCTGCAACAAGGTGTTGAGAGCGGGAGCGACAAGATCGAATGGCACCTCGACATTCCTCGCACGGGCGTACTACGGTTCGTGGACGACTTCGCATGGCATAGCGTGCTGGGCGAGCACTGCGTCACGCCAGAGTTGCACAACAGATGGTACGGCGAAGCGTTACAGCGGTACCCGTACGACGTAGACGCACGAACTCAGTTTAGGGAAGAACGCCGCAAGAAGTATTGGGACCGCCAACCTTCGAAAGGCTCATGGTCAGACGCGCTATTCCTCGACGAACGGCGTGAGCAAGAATGCACAGCCATCCTTCGCCACCCGATTCCACGCTGTTGGGTCCTCCGTTGCCAGTCATCGGATGGCAAGCAGGTCCCGATTTGCTAGGCCCGCGCGTTTCCGTCTTCCGAGCCGCGGGCTTCAGCCCGCGCGGACGCTCGCCGTTCGCCGCGTCATGCATGGCGCCTCACCCGCCGTACGAAAACGCAAGACTCCCTAGCTACGCCGGCAAGGTGGCATCGCGCCAGGAGAACAACCGATAGCTCTCATCTTGCTAGGAAGCCGCGCGGGCTGAAGCCCGCGGCTCAGAGCGTTGACGTAAGAAAGACCTGCTCGATGCGTTCGCAGATCGTGTGGTAGGCCAGTTGGTGCGTTTCCTGCACGCGGTCGCTGTCGGTGTGATCGACGCAGAAGCACATCTCGCACAGCGGCTTCAGCTTGCCGCCGCTCTTGCCGGTGAAGCCGATCGTCAGGGCATCCGCCGCCTTGGCTCGCTTCATGGCTCGGATCACATTGGGCGACGTGCCCGACACGCTGAGCGCCCACACCACGTCACGATCCGTAACCAGCGCATCGACCTGGCGCTCGAAGCAGTGCTCGGAGCCGATGTCGTTCGCGACAGCCGTCAGGATCGACGTGTCCGTCGTCATCGCGACTGCCGGCAAGGCCTTGCGGTCGTGCTTGAACCGCCCTATCAATTCGGCGGCGATGTGTTGAGCGTCGGCTGCACTGCCGCCGTTGCCGAGCACGTACAGAGTCCCTCCGCTGTTGAAGCGGGTGATGATGGCGTCGGCCATTCGAGCAAGAAGATCAGCGTCCCCCACCGCAGCCGCCACGACGCGCTGATGCGCCTCGAATGAGGCTCGAATCTTGTCGGCTGCGTCGCTACCTGCCATTGCGTATCCGATCGATCAGATTCGTGGAGCTCAACCCTTCGACCAACGGCAGGAGCACGACCCGCCCGCCGATGGACTTGACGAACTCGGCGCCGACAACGCCCTTGTCGGCCCAGTCCTCGCCCTTGGCTAGTACGTCGGGCCGAAGCTTCTCGATGAGGACGCCGGGGTCCGGCTCCTCGAAGCCGACTACGTAGTCCACGCACTCCAAAGCGCCGATGACAGCCGCGCGGTCCTCCAACTTATTGATCGGTCGGTCGTCGCCCTTGCCGAGTGAGCGGACGGACGCGTCGGTATTCAGGCCGACCACGAGGATAGAGCCCTCCCGCCGGCAGCGTTTGAGGAAGTCAACGTGCCCGGCGTGGAGAATGTCGTAGCACCCGTTCGTGAAGACGACCGTTTCGCCGCGGTCGCGCCGCAGATCGAGCTCAGCCGCCAGTTCATCCGACGAACGCAGCTTGCCGTTGTGGACGCGATCCTCGAGTCGCAACTCCGCGAGCACTTCGTCGGCCGTGATCGGTACGCAACCGAATCGCTCGACCTCGAGTCCGCCGGCGACGTTGGCGAGTTTGGTGGCGCTGGCGAGATCCGCCCCACTGCCCACGGCGGCCGCCAGCATGGCGAGCACCGCGTCACCGGCGCCGGTGTTGTCGTACACACTGCGCGGCACGGTCGGTAAGTGTTGCCAATCCGCAGCGCGCTGGACCAGGACGGCTCCCTCACGATCCACGGTGGCAACGATCGCCCCGGCGTCAACGGCGGCGAGCACCGATTGCGCTGCCTCGGCCAGATCCGCGAGCGAATCGAAGGTCCTTCCGGCGACGATCGAAAGCTCCTGCCTGTTCGGCGTAAGGATGTCGGCACCGGCGTAGCGGCTGTAGTCCTGCAGGCGGGCCGGATCGACGAGCACGGGCTTGCCGTGTCGCTTGGCCTCGGCCACCACGGCCGCGACCAGAGCGTCGGTCACCACGCCCTTGTCGTAGTCTTCGATGCATATCACGTCGGCGGCCGCTACGCCCGCACACGCGGCCTTCGCGAGCTTTTCGGCGCTGACGCCGTCGAGCGGGCTCGTGTCCTCTTCATCGACACGAATAAGCTGCTGACGGTGACGGTGTTGCGCCAGGCCGACCAGCCGGGTCTTCGTCGTGGTGGGCCGATCGGACAGGCTCAGGACGGCCTCCGTCCCAACGTTGAGGTCGCCGAGCAAGCTCCTGAGCGCCTCCCCGTGGCGATCGGCACCGATCGTGCCGCAGCAGTCGACCCGTACGCCGAGCGCGGCTAGGCAGGAGGCGACGTTCGCGCTGCCACCGACCGCCTCGCGTTTCTCGATGGTCCGGAGCACCGGCACCGGGGCCTCGGGGCTGATCCGTTCGGCGTCGCCGTAGATGTAGCGGTCGAGGATCAGGTCGCCGATTAACATCGCACGCACGTTCGAGAAGGACCGCACCTGATTGGAAAGTTCTTGGACCATTCAAAATCCGCGCCAGAACGAACAGTCGCGCGGCGACCTCGCCGCGGAAGGCGGCATGGTAGGGTCATGGGCGGTCAAGCGTCAAACCCGGGCCGACCGGGACTGTCGCACGGCACGCCAAGCCGGGCTACGGTCTAAGTGTGAAGCGTCGACGGGATCGAAAGGCGGAAATGCGCGCCGCCGAGTTTCGGATCGTGAGCGGCGACGAGGTCGAGTCGGCCGCCGAGCAGGATCGCCCAGTTTCTCGCAAGTGCCAGGCCGAGCCCAATCCCCCGTTGGGCTCCGGCTTCGGCATCGCGGCCTCGTCGAAACGGCTTGAAGATGTTCCGCGTGTCGGAGTTGGAGACGCCGGGCCCGGTGTCGACCACGTCCATCTGTAGCCTGCCGTTGTCGCCGCTGAGGCGCACCGAGACAGCCGCATCGTCCGAGCCGGTAGCATGCCGCACCGCGTTGTCCACCAGCACGCCGGCAATCTGATTCAGCAGGTCCAGGTCGGTGCGGATGGCGACCTGGTCGCTTACGGCATTTTCCGTATTCGGCTTGACGTGGCTCTTCTCACACAATCCGTTGAGCGTCTGAGAGATCGCGCCCATCAGCGACGGCGCATCGACGTTCACCGGGTTGAGACGGACCTTCTGATTCTCGAGTCGGGCGTATTCGAGCACGCCTTGCACCAGGCTGGACAGCCGCATCGATTCGCGATTGAGCGTGTCCAGATACTCCTGTTTCGAGTCGTCCGGGACGAGACCCGCGGCGAGCATATCCGAATAGAGCCTGAACGTGGTAAGCGGCGTCCGGAGTTCGTGGGTCACCGCGTAGGCGAACTGCAAGCGGCGGTTCGTCAGTGCCACGAGGTTGCGCACGCCAATCCCCGCCACGGCGAGCACGGTAATCGCCACGATCCATGCCAGCGTCAGCACGCCCATGACCGATCGTCGTGCGTCCGCGAGCCCGGTGAAGGCCACGCCGGGCCCCACCAGTCGCGCGGGAATCGTGGACATGAGCGTCTCGCTCACGGTGGCGTCGAGCGGTCCGGCGGCCGTGTAGGGATCGAGATCCGCGTCGGGAAACAGGTCTTCGATCTTTTCGAGCAGACTCGGCTTGAGGGTA
>JAJDDX010000033.1 GCA_029260055.1 Phycisphaerae bacterium | reverse complement strand
AAAGACCATGCCCGCACCGGGTTTGAACCAGGCGCCGAACATCAACCCGATACTGACCGCCACCGCCGTCGTCGCCATATAAAGCCCGATGGCTTTCACGCCGATGGAACCCAATTTTGAGATGCCGCCCATGGCCGTGATGCCGGTCACCAACGTGGTGAAGATCAGCGGCACCACCAGCATTTTGATGGCGCGGATGAACAGATCGCCAAACGGTTTGAGCACGGCGGCGCTCTCGCCAAACACCAGCCCGACAATCACCCCCAGAACCAGCGCCCCCAGAACCCGTTTCCACAATTTGATCGCAAACCATTTTTTGAGCATGGAGACGCCTTTCGGATGGGGAAAAATCGGGGGAAAACACGCGAACGGGCCGTCACCATAGCCGCTGAAAGCTGGAACGGTCAAAAAAGAAGAGGCTCTTTCGAATTCAGCTTTTTTAAAAACCCTGGAGATTTGCCCCTAGACGCGCCATATAGGGCGCTATGAACGTGCCTTTTAAAAAAATGAACGGCCTGGGCAATGATTTCGTGGTGCTGGACGCGCGGGATAAAGCCATTCCCATGTTTGGGCCCATGTCCGAGCCCATGTCCGGGCCCATGTCCGGCGCCATCGCGGCGGCCATTGCCGATCGCACCGCCGGCGTGGGCTGCGATCAGGTGATCATCATGGAAAAAGCTGACGCGCCGGCTGATGTTTTCATGCGCATCTACAATCAAGACGGCGGCGAAGTGGCCGCTTGCGGCAACGCCACGCGCTGCATCGCCCAAGTATTGATGGACGAAGGGGGACGCGATGACATCATTGTCGAAACAAGAGCCGGGCTTTTGGCCTGTACGCGCACAGGCGGCATTGTCACCGTGGATATGGGCATGCCCAAATTCGGCTGGCAGGAGATCCCGCTCGCCGAGCGCATGGACACGCGTCTGCTCGATATCCGCATTGGCCCCATTGACGCGCCGGTGCTGATCGGCCCCAGCGCGGTCAATGTCGGCAATCCTCATTGCATTTTCTTTGTCGAGGACGCCGCCCGGTATGATCTGGAAAAATTCGGACCGCTGATCGAGAATCACCCTCTTTTTCCCGAGCAGGCCAATGTCTCCCTGGCTGAAATCACCGCGCCTGGCGCCATCCGTCTCAGAGTTTGGGAACGCGGCGTCGGCCTCACCAAAGCCTGCGGCACGGCCGCCTGCGCCGTGGTGCCCGCCGCGGTGCGCAAGGGCCTCAGCCCGCGCAAGGCCATTGTGACGCTAAACGGCGGCCCGCTGGAGATCGAATGGGCGGAGCACAATGACCATATTTACATGACCGGTCCCACTGCCCTCGATTATGAAGGCGTGTTGCCCCAAGCCCTGTTCGAGAGACGGTCATGAGCACAAGTGAGGACCACGACCTTGATATCATCACGTTGGGATGCCGTCTGAACACCTTTGAATCGGAAATCATGCGCACCCATGCCCGGGCGGCCGCGCTGGACAATACCGTGATCGTCAACACCTGCGCGGTCACCAAAGAGGCCGCCCGTCAGGCCCGTCAGGCCATCCGCCGCGCCCGCCGTTCCCGGCCGCGCTCCCGGATCATCGTCACCGGCTGCGCGGCGCAGATCGACCCAGGCAGCTTCGCCGCCATGCCGGAAGTGGATCAGGTGCTGGGCAATGAAGAAAAACTCAAAGCGGCGAGTTATCTGAAGTCCACTAATGAAGAGCGGATCAAGGTCAATGACATCATGGCGGTGCGCGAGACTGCCGGGCACATGATCGACGGCCTGGAAGGGCGCGCCCGCGCCTTTGTCCAGATTCAAAATGGCTGCGATCATCGCTGCACGTTCTGCATCATCCCTTTTGGCCGGGGTCCTTCGCGCAGTGTTGCGGCGGGCGAGGTGGTGGCGCAAATCCAGCGCCTGGTGGAAAAAGGCGCACAGGAAGTTGTGCTAACCGGCGTCGATATGACGTCTTATGGCTCTGATCTTCCGGCCAAGCCGTCTCTCGGCCGTCTGGTTGGACAAATCTTAACCCATGTGCCGGATCTGCCGCGCCTGCGCCTGTCGTCGCTGGATGCAGTGGAAGTGGATGACGCGCTGTTTGATCTGATCACGGATGAGCCCCGTCTCATGCCGCATCTTCATCTGTCGCTGCAATCGGGTGACAACATGATCCTGAAACGCATGAAGCGCCGTCATTCACGCGAGGACGCCATTGATTTTTGCGCCCGGCTGCGCGCCGCCCGGCCGGAGATTGCGCTCGGCGCTGATCTTATCGCCGGTTTTCCGACCGAAACCGACGCCATGTTCGAGAACACGCTGCGTCTGGTGGAGGACTGCGCGCTGACGTGGGTCCATATCTTCCCCTACTCAGCCCACGCCCGCACCCCCGCCGCCCGCATGCCTCAAGTGCCGGGCGCAATCATCAAAGCCCGCGCGGCGCGGCTGCGTGCGGCGGGGGCGCGAGCCTTGAAGCGTCATTTGGATAAGCATCTTCAGCAGACCCGCACTGTGTTGATGGAAAAAAGCAACATAGGGCGGCTTGATGATTTCACGCCCCTCATCTTGGCCCGAGGAAGCGCCGCGCCCGGCGCCCTTATCACGGCGAAAGTGGCGGGCCGCGAAGACGCAAGACTGATTGGCGAGCGCCTCGAGTGTTTCCAGGAAAAGCGGCCCCCGGTTTTCCGTCCGGAAACACGACAAAACAATAACTTAGGGTCAGGTTTTGAATCCATCAAAACCGGAAAGACCCCAGTATGACCACGCAGGAACCCTCGCCTGCCCGCAAGGGTCTCTTTGCCCGGCTGCGCCAAGGCCTCAGCCGGTCATCGACAGCCCTCAAGGGCGGTATCGCCACGATCTTTACGCACGCCAAGCTGGACGCCGCCATGCTGGACGAGTTGGAGGACCTGCTGATCACGTCCGACATCGGCGCTCTGACCGCGCAAACCCTCACCGCACGCCTCGCCAAAGACCGGTTCGACAAGGAGATTTCCCCGCAAGAGGTGCGCGCCATCTTGTCCGGGGAAATTGCCAAAATCCTGGCCCCCATCGCCAGACCCCTGGAGATCGACCCCGCCCACACGCCCTATATCGTGCTGATGGTGGGCGTCAACGGCACCGGCAAGACCACCACTATCGGCAAATTGGCCCAGCGCCTGAAGGGGCAAGGCAAAAGCGTTATGTTGGCGGCGGGCGACACCTTCCGCGCGGCGGCCATCGAACAGCTGCAAATTTGGGGGACACGGGTGGGCGTGCCGGTGGTCGCAGGAAGTGTCGGTGCGGATGCGGCGGGACTGGCCTTTGAAGCGGTGGAAAAAGCGCAAAGTCAAAAGATGGATGTACTGCTGATCGATACGGCGGGCCGGTTGCAGAACAAAGCGGGGCTGATGGCGGAACTGGAAAAAATCACCCGCGTCATTCGCAAACGCGACCCTTCAGGTCCCCATGCGGTGATTCTTGTGCTCGACGCCACCACAGGGCAAAACGCGCTTTCCCAGGTCGAAGCGTTCAAACAGACCGCCGACGTCACCGGTCTTATCATGACCAAACTGGACGGGACCGCGCGCGGCGGCATCCTGGTGGCCCTCGCAGAAAAATTTGGCCTGCCGATCCATGCCATCGGCGTCGGCGAAGGCGTCGATGATTTGCAGCCCTTTGACGCCGCCGCTTTTGCTGAGGCCCTCACCGGGGCGGAAAGTTAAGCACCTGCACGAACAAGGAAGCAGAGTTGATGGCGGCGCCAAATCATGGCATGGAGGGCGGCGCACCCCTTTTTGTAAGAAAGAGCGTCAATTGAAGACACCCGATCAATCTCCTCAACACTCGCCCGGCCTGCGTTTGGCTGTGGATCTGGGGCCGCTTGTGATTTTTTTCGGTGTTTATTTTTTGTCCGATATTTTTGTCGCGACCGGCGTTTACATGGTGGTCGCTGTGGCGGCGCTCTCTTACGCCTATTTCCGCGAAGGCCGCGTCGCGCCCATGCCCATCATCACCACGATCATTGTGGTCGTGTTTGGTGGTCTTGCTATCGGCCTTGAGAACAAACAATTCATCTTCATGAAGCCGACCATCATCAATGTCCTGTTCGCCGCCATTCTGACCGGCGGACTGTTGACCGGGCGGCCCTTCATGAAACTGCTGTTTCAGGAAGCTTTTGACCTGACCCCGGAAGGGTGGACCAAATTGACCTTGCGCTGGATCGGATTCTTCTGTGTGCTGGCGATTGTCAATGAGGCCGTCTGGCGCAATTTCTCTGAAGCTTTCTGGGTTTCCTTCAAGCTTTTTGGGGTTTTGCCCCTCTCCGTTCTTTTTACCGTGGCGCAAATGCCATTTTTATTGAAGCACCAGCGCCCGGACGCTGATTCGGAAGAATCCGGCCTGGCCGTGGCTGAGCCCGCAAAGACGAGTACAAAGATAAAGACCGACATAGAACCCGGCAGCGGCCCCGAATCATAATTCTTTGCGCCGACAAAAATGAGCACGGCGTCATCACAAATCTGGGTGAGCCCGGGGGCGGCGCAATGCCGCAGTATTTGCATAAGCGGCCCTAAAAACCCCCATCGCTCCCCCCTTGCATTAAACACTTGTTAAGGCAAAACATTTTATTCGCATACCTTGCGGAACGCCCTTTAATTATTTCTCCGCGTACTGTACTATTGATTCACATTCTTGTACGGACTATCTCTGGTTCTACAAATCAACTCAAATACTAGGATTATTTAAATGTCATTCGACCTTAACAAATCGCCTGGGCACCTGCTGCGCCGCGCTCAGCAATACTCTTTTGATCAGTTTGCAAAGGAAGTCGGCACTGGCGGGTTGAC
>JAJDDX010000320.1 GCA_029260055.1 Phycisphaerae bacterium | reverse complement strand
TCAGCTACGGTTACCGTTCCCAAGGCCCCAGGGATTCGACCCGCCTACCCCGGTGGGTCGTCGCGTTCCAACGTGTCACCCGTCACCCGGCCCAGGTCGAACGTCAC
The DNA here is from genome assembly GCA_029260055.1 of Phycisphaerae bacterium. Classification (GTDB taxonomy): domain Bacteria; phylum Planctomycetota; class Phycisphaerae; order UBA1845; family UBA1845; genus JADFOB01. The sequence goes on along the minus strand of JAJDDX010000320.1, from coordinate 6,873 downwards.
CTGCCGAATAAGCGGGCCGCTATCCTCGACCGCGACACGGTTGGGCACCTTGCCGTCGACTCGGTTCAGTATTTCCTGACAATAACGGAAGTCGCCTTTGAGCGCCGCCGTCACGATAGCCTGCGCCAACGCTTCTGCTACGCGGCCGTCGTCGGCTTCTAGGAGTCTCCGCAACCGATCCTGTATGCCGCTGCCTTTTTTGCGTCCTCGCGGATTACCTGACTTGCCAGGAAGGAAGCCTCTGCCCGTGACGCCGCCGAGTAGCTTGCCGTTGCTAGTCCGTTGTTCTGCAACGCCGTTCCGTGTTGCAGCCGATTCTAAATCGGTGTTCATGCCTTCCTCCTAATCCGCTCGCGTCGCCCGGATCAGGGCGAGGATGCCCGCGCGAAGTGACCTTTCCCCCTCAACCTGATCCACATGTTGGCTTAGAATCTGGCGTTGGATCTTGGAGGAAAGGCTATGAACAGGAAACGATTTAAGGCGGAAGAGATCGTGAACAAACTCCGCGAGGCGGACGTGCTCCTTTCGAAGGGGCATACGGTGGCGCAGGCGTGCAAGCGGATCGGCGTGACGGGCTTCACGTACTACCGCTGGCGTCGGGAGTACGGAGGGATGAAGACCAATCAAGCTAAGCGTCTCAAAGAGCTCGAACGTGAGAACGCCCGGCTCAAGCGGTTGCTGGCCGATGCCGAGTTGGACAAGGCCATTCTCCGGGAGGCCGCTAACCCAAACTTCTGAGCCCGCAACGGAAACGCCTGGCAGTCCAACAAGCGATGGATAGCCTCGGCGTCTCCGAGAGGCGGGCTTGCAGGGTACTCCGACAGCCACGTGCGACGCAGCGTTATCTTCCGGAGGTCCGCGACGATGAAGAGCCGTTGACGCAGAGGATCATCGAATTGGCGGCGCTGTACGGACGATACGGCACGCCGAGGATCACGCGTATGGTTCACAATGAAGGCTGGCAGGTGAATCACAAACGTGTCGAGCGTATCTGGCGTGCGCAAGGTCTGAAGGTCCCCAGCAAGCAGCCTAAACGGGGCCGACTCTGGTTCAACGACGGTTCGTGCGTCCGGTTGCGGCCGACTCATCGAGATCATGTGTGGGCGTATGACTTCGTGGCCGCCTGGACGCATGACGGCCGACCGTTCCGGATGTTGACGCTGGTGGACGAGTTCACGCGAGAGTGCCTGGCCATTGACGTAGCCCGGCGGCTGAAGTCGGATGATGTACTGGAGCGGCTATCTTGGCTGTTTGCGACGCGCGGTGTGCCGGAGCACATTCGCAGCGACAACGGTCCCGAGTTCACGGCCACGGTGGTACGGAACTGGCTTGAGCGTGTGGGCGTCAAGACGCTGTTCATTCAGCCGGGTAGTCCGTGGGACAACGGTTACGTCGAGTCGTTCAATGGGAAGCTCCGGGATGAACTGCTCAACGGGGAGATCTTCTACACGCTGAAGGAGGCAAAGGTGCTGATCGAGAGCTGGCGTGTCCACTACAACACGGTTCGGCCGCACAGCGCGTTGGGCTATCGGCCGCCAGCCCCGGAGGCGGTGGTGACGAACGGATCAGCGGCAGGCTCCGCTACGCTCGTCCCTCGCTCCGCTCCGCCCGCCGCTGGGCACCGGGGCGTGGTTCGACTAATCTAAGAACTGGTATGAACCCGGGGGGAAGGCCAATTAGTTCAAACCCCTGCGGAGACTGTGGGGTGTCCTCGCCTGGGCTAACAGGGCCGAACTCGCTCAGCTTCCGAAGAGCGGCGTCGAGCGGACTACGGTCACCAGCCATCGTGTCGTTCTCCTGGTACGGACCTGGCCTCCTGACGTCGCGGCCGCGGCGCCTTGCGATCCTATCCGAACGGCATGCTCGATTCTACAGCACCTCGCGGGGGTCTCGACAATCTGCTATCGCCTTGCTCGCAGTCGGCGCGCAAACGACCCCACCATAGTAGCCGACGAAGGGGCGATTACCAGCCTGACCTGGTCCTTGGATGCTGGTTGTTTACTTCGAAGGACAGATGATCCAGAGGCGAAGAATGCTCACGGTTGACGATTAGGGACAGATGCCCAGGGCGCATCGGGGCGGCCTCAACATTCGGACCATCGGCGTCCCGTGCGTCACTCTCAGCACCCACAGCCAGCAGTTCCACACTGAGAAACTGAGGATACACGTGTCCCCGACTGAGTTCCACGCTGCTATTCAGGGCACCGGTCAAGGGCGCCCAAGCGGCCGACGCGGCGACTACTTTTGCGCTTGGCCGGCTGGAATCGCACAACGCGGTGCTCCGGGTTTGCCCAAGCCAAAGGGGCTGGTACCTGCAGGATATCACGTGCCGGGGGCACACGACCCAGCTGGGATATCCAGTGTGGCACGATGCGCCCCACTGGCGCTTCAGGCTCCGGGCCGCCTCAGGGCCTGATTCGCACCGTCTGCGCTATTGACCCGGATGCCCACGCAAATCAAGCTCTCGGCAGGACGAGGGACGCCGACGTGGACGAACAGAAGGCCGCGGCCTGAACCCCCACCACCCCATGCGGGAGGGACCGTGTGCATGTGGATCCACGCGGGCGCCCCGCGCTCGTGCCGCCGGATGACAGACTTGGATGGAGGTAAGTATGACTGATGGAAAACAACTAGAGCAGTATCGAACACAGACCAAAGATGCGTTGTTGGAGGAATGGTTCGATCATCATCATCGACGCACCGTGGGCATCAGCTACAAGGATGCTACCGGTGTGATTCCCGATTTTGCCGACGCCTTCCGACGCTGGTGCGACAGTTCGGATCTTCGGAAGCTCATTTGCGATGATTGGGACTACTGCGAGAAGAAGAAGGCCTGGGGACCGACTGCGAAGTTCGTTTCTGCACTTGCGGACACGATAATCGCGGCCTTGGGTATTGATACTCCCATGGCAATCCCAGCGGCCGTGCTTCTGGTCCAGCATGGTTTTGACGTGATCTGCCAGTGCGACGACTAAATCTCGAACTCTGACCGTGCGTATGCCCCGTCTGCGATACAGCCCGTACACCGCGCGCGACATTCGCACTTCCGGCGCAAATCCCAAGCCAGGGAGATGCAATCTATGAACCGCGAGTTGGTTGCTTTCATCGACGACTTCCTGCGTCAGTCTGTCGTCCTCCTATGTGACGACTCCAAACCCAAGGCGACGGGCTTCTTCGTGTCAAATGTGGGCGACATATGCTCTTGCGCCCACCATGGCTTGGTACCCAACACCGGTGAACTAACCGTCAAGTGGGGAAGCGCGGTACTGCCTGCCAAGCAAACGTGCTCCGATCTTGAACATGACTTTGCCATGTTCAAGATTCGCCCCGACGCTCTTGGAGATCGCGCAACGCCGGCGCTACCGCTTCTCGATCGCCCTCTCACTGTCAGCGATGCCTTCGACTGGGTCGTCACGTTCGGATACGCAGGACTCGATTCCGACTGGGACATCGATGCCAGCTTGTATGATGGCCGCCTTGTGAAGGTCGGCGACTCCGAGCATTCAGTGGTTGCCAATCGATCCAGGCGGATTGAATCTCTCGATGTCGTGCCCGGCAGAGGAATAAGTGGAGCCCCGCTCTTCGACTTGCGGCTGTTTCGCGTTGTCGGCTACGTACAGGGGCGTCCGCACCAAGTGCAGCGAGTGGGGGGCGCTCTCGACTTGAGTCCGCTGTTCCGCAGGCGCCCCGACTTGGCAACGCTGTGGTCGGATGTTTGTCGTCGAGCCGATACCACGAAGCTGAGCTTTTTTCACAGACAGCGAGTGCCGATTCCTCGCGACCTTCTTACATGGACGGATGTGGCGGAAAAGCTCTCAGCCGCCAACCGCGACGCGATTAGCAGCCTTGAAGACGCGAACGTTTATGACGAACGTCTTTTCGTCGCGCGTGACATCGGTCGGCAATTGAGAACATTCCTTGAGGAATCGGATGCGCCTGTCGCCATTCTCTCTGGCGCTTCTGGAAGTGGCAAGACTAACCTCCTTGCGGACATGGCATGCTCCGGTACAGACGCGGACGAAGTATACATCCTCGTGCCCTGTCAAGGATTGACCGAGCCGGATCCGCTTGATGCCGTCCCACGGCTCATCGGCACCAACGCTACGCTCGAAGCGATCCTTGGCTGTGCACGTGACGCCGAGACGCGCAGACTCGTGATAATGCTTGATGCGTTCAACGAATGGGACGGCGCATCCCGGTCCGCCCTTACCCGTATCTTACAGCGTGCCAAGGACGCGCAGGTCGACAGGCCTTGCCACCTCAAAGTCATCATATCCATACGCACCGAGTTTCTGCACGAACGCATCCCCGAGCTTACGCATATGGCGAAGGCTGGGGCTCACCTGGACTTGGGTGATATCCTTGAGGAGGCTCTGTACATACACACGGACTATGACCGTCGTCAGCGACGCCAGATCTCGCGCCCGGTGATTGAGGTTCCGAACCTGACAGACACGCCCCTTGACACTGAAGAGTCAGAACAGCGTCGTATGTACGAACAGTATCGAGCGATCGGCTCGATGCGCACTCCGAAGGGCCAGACGATTGGAATACGACCGACGACCACGTATGAGGAACTCCCACCGTCCGTTCGTCGAATCCTCGACCGTCCCATCATTCTCAAGCTCTTCATGAGACGGTATCACGAACAAGACGTACCAGACACAGGCGTTCGGTCCGTTCTACTTCGTGACATTGTTTCGCCCGACATTGACAGATTCAGCCCTTCACTTCTCACGCGCGAATCGGTTCAGGTGTTTCTAACGCATTTTGCAGCTCACCTGTTCCGCCTAGGGCAGCTCGACTGCCCGGTCAGGCGCTTGGCCTGCGAGAGTTGGTACGACCGCGAAATCGTAGAGCTCCTGTTAGCCAACAGCTTGTTTCTCGTCAAGACACGGATTCGCGATAGCCTAATCGGAGGCACTCGGTTGGGTTTCAGTTCCGAATGGCTTTTCGAATATTACTTTTCGCTGTTCATTTGGGAGGAGGTCACCCTCGCATCTGCACCGGAGCGCGTCGCTGTCGTTGAGGCTCTCCTGGGGGACGTGCCGAATGAACGCAGCGCAGAGCGACTCGTAGGCGCACTAACCTTCTTTGGCGAATCAGTTCTCACGCTCGATACCACGCTACTTCCTGTTGTCCTGCGCGTCTGTTCGGCGGAGGGGAAGGTCCATACTAATAATGCGTTCGTTTGTACCTTCCTTGAATTTGTACGCGCTAACTACGGTTTCGGCAGGCCGATCCCAGGGAATGTGGCGAGTGACGAGAGTTTTGTGAAGCTAATAGCGACCGCAGCGGGCGTCTTCACCTCTGCGGGACTCGGACGGATCTTGGATTATGTGGAGAAGCTCGTTGATCAGGCGCTCCCAGACGCTATTGAGCTGCTGACTTCACCCGTGGCGTTTTGGGCCACACTCGACGCTGACGGTAAGCTCGATCATAGCACTCTGTTGGCACTCAAGCGTTTTCAACTCAACGACATAGATGGCGCGTACGCTGAAGCACAATCGATGGCCCCGGACAGCATGCCTGCGCACATACATGCGCGATGGGCATTCGTCATCGGGCGGTGCCTGCAGTATCGCCAGCAGTATGCAGACGCGATTCAGGTCTACGAGCGCTGCGTGGACGTCCCGGACAGGTACGCGGCGATGTGCCGTCACCAGCTGGCGTTCATCCGCTTCCTACAGCACTCCGATTACAGGGGGGCTGCGGATCTTCTTGGCGTCACTGACTCGCCGTCAGGGCGTCGCTGGGCTACTGCCGCATCGGAGTTGCTATACGCGACTTGCATGACGGAGCTTGGTGATTACCTGACCGCCCGCCCAATTCTGCGGAGATATGCTACTTCGCTCCGGAGGCAAGGTCGAAAGCGTGAAGCAGGAAAAGCCTTGCGTGTGCTTGGGGACCTATACGCGCGCAGGTTCGAGGCGGGTCTCGCCGAGGAGGTTCTTGATCGCGCGGCTACCCTCACGAAGGACAGTCCACAGAGTTTGACCTATGCAGGCATTCTTGAGACACGGGCAATGGTGCTCGGGCTACTCAGAGGGCAAATGGCTGAGGCTGAGGCTCTTCTTGAGGAGGCGATGTTACTGGCAGAGCAGGCACAGCATAGGCCGAACATTTCCTGGTTCCTGCAGAGTCGTGCGTTATTGCGCTCACTGAAAGGTGATGCCGAGGGCATCGAACCGGATCTTGAGCGTGCACTTTCATTGGGATGCAATCCGAATCAAGCCCGCCGCACCCAGCTTATCCGTCTGATAGCCAATTGTTCACAAAGCTCGGAGTGCCGTTCCTGTGAAGGCCTGTCGCAAGCCGAAGCGCTCGCCGCAGCCTATCGCACAGCGGGGAACGGATGGTACCCCGGAATACTCTCTCTCCTAGCCGCGGCTCTGCGAAACGAACTACCACAAACAGCAGCGTCCGCAGCTGCATGCTTCGAGGAGTCCGTCGACGGCGAAGGGATTCTCGCCTCCTACTTGTACCGTCACCTTGGACTGCTGTGAGCCGGTCCTGGCTCATGCATCATCACGCCGTATCAACCCAATGAACTACTAGAAGAACTGGAGAGTCCTAGGGTCGATCCCTTCCAGATGACTCCTCGCCTCGATGGCAAGGAAGAGCCCCCCTGCGACAAACACGGTCATGCCATCTGCCTGCGCACGCTCAAGCGCCGCATCGATAGCATCTTCGATCCGGTCATCCGAACGCCACACGATCCCCGGTTTCTGGCGTTCGCAAAACTCAGCGACCATTTCTGCAGCTGTTCCCTTATGATAGGCGCGCGTGCACACAACACTCGACGCGCAAGGCAGGAGTCCGGATAGGACCCCCTCTACATCCTTGTCCTCCGAAACGCCCGTCACAAGTAGA
>JAJDDX010000319.1 GCA_029260055.1 Phycisphaerae bacterium | reverse complement strand
CTTCTTATCGAACAGAACAAGACCGATGAGAAACGTGTCTTCACTCTTGATGGCCTGTGGCCCACGAACGTAATCGATGGACGCCAACTGGATCAATGGAATCTGAGCACCGCCTGGCGCTGGAACAAGAATTTTATCCAGCGATTCGATGCTGTCGCGTAATTCGCGCAGATAACGCACGCGCACTGGATAACGCTCACGACCTTCAACGGTCGTGGTGATACGCCTGCCTCCGATCGCTACCTCAATCACATCCTGAACCTCACGCAACTTGATGCCATAGCGCGCGATCGCCTTTCGGTCGATGTCAATTTCCAGGTAGGGTTTACCAATGAGCCGGTCGGCGAACACCGCATCAGATCGGATCGATGGAACTTCCTTGAGAAATTTCTCAATCTGCAAGCCAACCTTGTCCAACACCTCCAGGTTTGGACCCTTCAACTTTAAACCCATCGGTGCGCGCATACCGCTTTGGAGCATGACGATTCGGGCAGCGATTGGCTGAAGTTTCGGCGATGTCGTAGAACCTGGGATTTTACTGGCGGTCACAATCAAGTTCCAGATGTCGTCGGGATTATTGACCCCCGCCCATGCCTCGCGCCCGGGATTGATCGATGGATCGAGCGCTGGACGCCACATGCGAAACGGCATACCACCCGACGCTTCGATCAGTTTGCCCGAATCATCGCGCGCAAACATCCCCTGTACATAATACGGTTGACCGTCTATGGCAGGAATAGGATGACCATCCTTGTCGCGGAACAGATCCTTCTCAGATTCATCAAAGAGAAAAGCCTGTCGATGACCAGCGTGATCCGCCAGGTATTGCGGATGATAATTGATGACCGTTTCGATCATGGACAATGGCGCAGGATCGAGTGGACTATCAACGCGACCAAGCTTGCCCACTGCCAGTGCAATTTCAGGAATCTGATTGAACGCTATATCCTGCTTTTGCAACACATCAATCACTTCACCAATGGACGCATGTGGCATCGTTACGGGCATATAAAGGTATGAACCCTCATCCAATGGTGGCATGAATTCTTTACCAAGCGCAGGAAATTTCCCCGAAAGATATTTGGCGGGTTCAGACTGTTGAGCGGCCGATGGCATCCATGAAAACAAATCGTCAAATCCGCGCCATACCATACCTCCCGCGATGACAATCATAAGCGGCAATAACAGGAATGTTGCTTTGTGGTTCAGCGCCCATCGCAGCACAAAAGGGTACGCTGCCTGAAAGAGTTGAAACACAAGCAGCAAAGCACCAATTGTTCCGCCAACGAGAATCGCGTTACGCCATAGACCTTTTTCCGGGCCAATCGGCAGCCACGATTGCGTCAGCAAAAGCAAAACCGCACACACAACAACCGTGTTGGCCAACAGTGGACCTAATTTCTGTATGAGCTTTGGTAATTTCGGTTCGAATGACCCGTACACACCGATGATCACAAGCATACCACCCGGCCACCACCAACGGTATTGGAGCATCAGCCAAACGCCGACGATGGACAGTATCGGATAAAAGAGCCACATCAAACTTCGACGTCCATTGCGGCGATGCGTAAACAATATATGGGCCGCGGGTGGAATGATCGTCAACGCAACGATGACCGACGCGATCAAGGCATAGGTTTTCGTAAATGCGAGTGGGCGAAACAGTTTCCCCTCAGCCGCTTCCATCGTAAATACAGGCAGGAAGCTGACAATGGTCGTCGAAACCGCCGTGAGAATCGCACTGCCAACTTCGCTTGATGCAGAATAAATCACTTCTAATCGGTTGGCATCCGGATCAGCTTCATCCAGATTTTTGAGAATGTTTTCGCAAACGATGATGCCCATATCGACAATCGTACCAATAGCGATGGCGATTCCGGACAGTGCAACGATGTTGGCATCAACACCTGTGGCACGCATCGCAATAAAGCACATCAAAACCGCCAACGGCAGCAACCCCGATATAAGAATCGAGCTGCGCAAGTGACGCACCATGACCACTACCACAATAATCGTTACCAATATTTGTTGGATCAGCGCATCACTAAGCGTGCCCAAAGTTTCATAGATCAGACCTGAGCGGTCGTAAAATGGTACGATCTTAACCTGACTCACGGTTCCATCAGCGAGTGTTTTTTGTGGCAAGCCAGGAGAGATTTCCGCAATCTTCGCTTTAACCTTTTTGATCACTGCCAGCGGATTCTCACCATATCGAACGACCACGACACCACCGACAGCTTCCGCGCCGGCCTTGTCCAACACCCCCCGTCTCAGACCAGGTCCAAGCGTGACGTTGGCCACATTGCGTACGTATATGGGCACATTGTCATTTACTTTGACAACCGCATCCTCAATGTCCTCAAGTGTCTTAACAAAGCCCAGCCCGCGAATGATGTACTCGACTCGATTGACCTCAATGGTTCTCGCGCCAACATCCACGTTGGACATCTTGACGGCCATGAACACTTCATCCAGCGTCACATCATGAGCACGCATCGAGTCCGGGTCCACATCAATTTGATATTCCTGCACGAAGCCACCGACTGAAGCGACTTCGGATACACCTTTGGCTGAAAGAAGCCCATAGCGCACATACCAGTCCTGAATCGTGCGCAGTTCGTTGAGGTCCCAGCCACCAGTCGGATTGCCCGCCGCATCCTGCCCTTCAAGCGTGTACCAATACACCTGCCCCAGTGCGGTCGCATCAGGTCCGAGTGCCGGCCGCACATCATCAGGAAGCGTACCTGCAGGCAAGCTGCTCAATTTTTCAAGCACGCGAGATCGTGACCAGTAAAACTCCACATCTTCATCGAAGATGACATAAATCAAAGAGAAACCAAAGAGCGAATAGCTGCGAATGGTTTTAACGCCGGGGATGCCCAACAATGACACGGTCAGCGGATAACCGATCTGATCCTCAACATCCTGCGGTGATCGACCCATCCATTCCGTAAATACGATTTGCTGATTCTCACCAATATCAGGAATAGCATCGACCGGCATGGGATCGCGCGGAAGGCCGCCCAATTCCCAATCGAACGGCGCGGACATCAACCCCCAGCCAATAACAAACAGCATAAATAGAAAAACGACCAGTTTGTTTTCAATGCAGAATCGGATGGTCTTGTCGATGAATGTCGGCGGTGACACTGGTGATGGCACTGCTATATGTGGTGATTCTGATGGTGAACGCTCCACCGGATTATTCTCGGTCATCGCGCACACCTCCCACTGCGTTGCACTTTAACGTCTCCTCTTTCACACCACAACGAAACATGGCTGAACCAAAATAGGGATTCTCAGCCTTATCCTTATTTTGCAACCAATCGCCACCACGCCCACCGAATGCCATCGGGCAATGAAATCGATGAACCGGACCCGTTGAAGTCCCATAGCATTTGGTGGATATGATCATCGATTCCGAAAGCATCGCAAATGCAACGCGTGCCGTCTGGATGTCCTCTGAAGCGACAATATCTTTGGTCGCCTTCGTCATTCCGTCCGCCTCTTTCATCCATGAAACGTGCGCTTTCCCAACAAGCAATGTCATATCCACTTCAGCCAGGGATGAAAGGAACTCATTTGCGGAATCCTTCGC
>JAJDDX010000318.1 GCA_029260055.1 Phycisphaerae bacterium | reverse complement strand
GTCGCCGGCGGCTCCGGTGAGCAGCAGGGCGATCGGCACGATGACGCCAGGTGGTTGCGGCGTGACGGCGACGAACAGAGGGCCTTCACCGCTTGCCAGCGGTGCGGTCAAGTCACACACATCCGGCACGCCGTTGCCGTTGCCGTCCGGCGCGCCGGCGGCGATGTCGCAACCGTCCATGATCCCGTTGCCATTGCAGTCTTCGCAGGCCGGCGACCCGCCGCAGGATGCCATGTCGCAAATGTCGGGGGTGCTATTACCGTTGCAGTCCTGTTCGGTTCCATCGTCGATGTCGCAGTGGTCCGGCACGCCGTTGCTGTTGCAGTCCGAACACCATGGCGGGAATGAACACCCGGCGATTTCGCATTCGTTCGGGATGCCGTTGCCGGAGCAGTCCTCCGACGTCCCGTCAGCGATGTCGCACGCATCCGGCACGCTGTTGCCGTTGCAGTCGGGTTCAGTGCCGTCGGCCGTGTCACACTCGTCGGGAACAGCGTTGCCGTTGCAGTCGGCGGACGTACCGGACCAGATGTCGCAGGCATCCGGCACGGTGTTGTTGTTGCAGTCGGGCTCGGTGCCGTCGGCTGTGTCGCATTCGTCCGGAATGCTGTTCCCGTTGCAATCTGCCGACGCGCCGGCCAGATCACATTCGTCGGGGAAGCCGTTGTTGTTGCAGTCCGAGCAGGCCGGATCGCCGAGGCAGTTGGCGATGTCCTCATCGTCCGGAACGCCGTTGTTGTTGCAGTCGGTTGGGCCGCACCCGGTCGCCGCGGACAGGTCGGTCTCGAAGAAGTCGGGGTCCAAGCCGCTGCCTGCGGAAAGCCCGGCGATACTGTCGGTTGAAAGGATCGTCAGGTAGCTGAGGCTGATCCGCCCGTCGAAGAACATCTCGACCTGGAACGTGTTGGGGTTGGACGTGCCGTACTCGAATACGGCATCCCAGGTGACGGCCACGCGATCCGCGAGCTGACGCCAACTCACCGTACCGCCCGAGCTGGGGTTCAGGTCATCGTAGACCGCGGAGAGCCGAGGCATGGAGAAGTGGTCGATCAAGCTCTCGCTATAGTCGGAGTCGCCGCCGGCGAACGTGATGTACCCGTTGCTTCCGACGTAGGCTTCGGCGTATGGCGTGCCGTACAGTGAGAAGGTCTGAGCGCCGAATGTGATCAGTTCGCTCGAATCGTCCGACAGTGAGAGTGCGGTTCCGCCTGTCGGATCGGTCGGCAGGGCGGTAATCGCCTGCGGGCAGGCGCTATAGTAATCCACCGTGCCGTTCGGGGTGAACATGATGGATAGGTTCGACAAGTCGTGATCACCGTCGAACTGCTCCGTGAAGAAGTCCGGGATGTCGGGTGTCGTGAAGGTGTAGCAGCTTCCGCCGTTGTCGTCCGCGGCTGTGTTTCCGGCTTCGTCCTCGGCCTCGACGGCGAAGTAGTAGGTCGTGGCATCCTGCAAGCCGCTGACACCCACGCTTGCCGGTGCTCCGAAACCCGACCCGGTGGTGGATGAGTCGAGGGCGTCGCAGGCAAGACCGTAATGGACGGTTCCGCGAACAAACTCGTCGGCATCAAAGATAATCAGCGCGCTGCGAGGCTGGATGTCGGTGGCCTGCACGTTCCAGATCGTCGGTCCGGTGCAATCGATCAAGGCCGTCGCGGTGACGGTGACGTTCGTGCCGCCGATGCCGTCGTCGGCGTCGATGTAGGTGACGGTGACGGTATCGCCGCCGGTCACGAGCAGGACGCCGGCTGCGTTGGTCGTGCTGACGCCGATCGTTCCGATGAAGTCGGCCGACGATGGATCGGTTTCGAAAAGCGTCAGTTGCTCGACACCCGTCTCGGAGTCGGAGTCGACATCGACGACGACCGAGTCGATCGCGAGGTCGTCCGTATTGAGCCCGCAATCATTGACGACGATCTGCACGGTGTCTTCGCACATGTACTTCGGCTGATCGAGGCTGGCGGTTCCCGCGTCGGAGCAATTGTCGTAGGCCGCGAACGCGTCGATGATTCCATAGCCTCGCACATAGAGTGGGTCGAAAGTGCCGTTTGCCACGTAGTAGTCCGCCGTCTCGAAGAGGTACTGCCGCATCTGAGCGACGGTCCAATGTGGCCGCGCTTGCGTCAGGCAGGCTACCGCGCACGCGACGAGCGGCGTCGAAAGTGACGTGCCGTCCGCGCTCGTGTATCCCGTCGTGGAGAACGGGTCGACGGTGTCCGTGCCGGAACCGAGTGCGAGGACCTCGGGCTTGACTCGCCCGTCCGCGGTGGGCCCGTCAGAACTAAAACCCGTGATGGCTCCCGAACTCCCTACGGCACCGCAAGTGATGACGTCGAACGCATCAGCCGGGGCGATCAGGCTCGACGTGGCGGGGTCGGAGTCGTGGTATTCGTTGCCGGCTGCGTTCGTGTGGTGAATGCCATGCGATGTATAGATGTTCATGGCGATCGACGTGACCGCCGTGATGCCGTCCATGTCAGCCTGTGTGTACCAGTCGATATAGCCCAGCGATGCGGTCGACATGTCTACGCCGTTGGCTTCGAGGAATTCGAGTCCGGCGACGAAGTTGTCCTCCTCGGCCGGGTACTCGTCGGTCGTGTCCTCCGTCTTGGCGAGCACGAAGGACGCGCCAAAGGCGCCGCCGACCAACTCGCCGGGCATGTAGGAGCCGAGACAGCCGAGGATCAGCGTACCGTGTCGGTGCTGCGAGGACGGATCACCCGCCTCCTCTTGCGTGTTGCCGTCGTTGTCGACGAAATCGTACTCGGCGATGACGTTCACCGGGTTGGCCGGGTTGTTGAACGCCACATGCGATCGCTCAAAACCGGTGTCGAGGATGCCGACGATGACGCCGGTGCCCGTGTACCCGGCGTTGTGGAGTTCGATCAGGTTGATCTGTGTGAGCTGTGCCGTCGAGAGCCCGTAGTCCAGCAGCATCGACGAATCGCCGCGCGCGTCAGTGGATGGCTTGTGTGGTTGGGGCTGCGCCTGGGACTCGGTGGGGTCGGGGTCGATCGGTCCGACTCCGGCTGAGCGCGCCACCGGTTGCAGCTTGGATACGAAAGGCAGCTCAGCGATGCGATCGAGCTGGTCGCCGGTTGCGATGACGCTGACGGCGTTGACCCATTTGCTCGTCACGTGGACCTCCGCGCCGGTCGCAGTGACGGCTTCGAGGTACGCCGCGCCGACCGGCAGATCGAGTTTGTCGAAGAGGGGGGCGCCGCGGCTCGCGCGGCCGCGCAGTTTGCGCCGCTGGATCGCGCGTGGGTTGTAGGTCGTCTCGAGTTGTTGCAGTGCCGTGGTTCGGTCCAATTCGGTGCGAAGACCCTTGTCGGTGAAGAAGACCCAGGCTTTGACAGGGTCGCCGTCTTGTGCCAACCGCTCGATGAGCGCGGGGTGCAGCTTCGCTTGCACGGGCTTATCGATGGGCTGACCATCGCCGGTTGCCGAACCGTTGTCACTTCCCAACGCGTGACCACACGCGGCAAGGCAGGTCCCTACGACGACGTAGCGTATGCAGACGATCCGAAAAGACCGGTTCCGATGCCACATGCTTCTTTTCTCCAAACCCGCAGTCGGGGACTCCAGCAGAATCCGGCGCAGACAGACGCAAGCCGTCATTCTACAGGGTTTCACGTCGCGAATTAGGGAGAAAACCGGGCTGATCCGGCGGATTATCCGTTTCGCACTGCGAACGGCCGGGCTCTCCTTGCGGCGAGCAGTGCGAGTTGATCGCGCCGTTTCAGGCTTGAACGGCGGGGCTGGGGTCC
>JAJDDX010000317.1 GCA_029260055.1 Phycisphaerae bacterium | reverse complement strand
CCCGGTCAAGAGCCAAGGGCAGAAGCTATCCGAACGAAGGAGATTCCCGGAGGTCTCACCGGACCGAACCAATGAGGTGCAACATGCTACATGATCCTTTTGCCAAGGCGAGCGAGGTGCGATGCGCACCTCCTCGATGCCCATGCTGCGGACACGATGTTGGAAGGCCTTGCCGTAGATTCCATCACGATCGCGGATCATGAACCGGGGCGCGTCGTCGTAGGGAAAGGCCTCGACAATCTGCTGCGCCGTCCACGCAGCAGTTGGGTGCGCCGTTGTGTTGAAATGAACAACGACTCGTCGATCGTGCCGAAGAACAACAAATGCAAACAGAATACGAAACGTGGCTGTCGGAACTGTGAAAAAGTCGATCGCAACGATCTCGCCGAGATGGTTTTCGAGGAAGGTCCGCCACGTTTGCGACGGCGGCGCGCGGTGGCGGAGCTTGTATTTGTCCACAGTAGCCTTCGACGCCTCGTAGCCAAGGAGTCGAAGTTCTGAGCGGATTCTCGGCGTGCCCCAGAGCGGATTCTCCGACGACATGCCGCTCTCCCGCTTTCCCAGCAGTCAAGATCGCACGATGAGAGCGTAGCCGAGGCGTGAAACGCGTCAAATCGTAACTCCTTTATTGACAACACGTACGAGATAAACGGGAGGGACAACCGTCATCGATTCCTGTGACGGAACGTAACCGAACACTCTTCATGACACTTGCTCTGACGGCTAGGACCCTGAGCTCGGCGAAAACTGTGCGTACCTGGTGGAGCCCCACGCTCAGCGGCCGGGCTGAGAACTGCAAGAGTCTCACCGGGTTGACGAGACCCGCCCCAAGGCGGGTCCGCCCCGACGCCAGGAAGCCGTCCGTGATCGACACGCGTGCAGCAAGCCCTCCAGGGTGAATTGCCTGGAACGTGAGAGTAGCGCAAACCCCGCCAGCAGGAGAAGGCCGATGTTGGCCGCGAGTTTCTTCCAGATGATCACGGCCCCGGTTCCGCACCCGCAATCGAACGCGATCTCGAAGAAGGGAGTTCCTTCAGTGTGGTGGATGGTGAGGGCACGCAGGAAGATCGCGGGCGTGAAGATACAGAGCATGATCGTGATCTGAGCCGCAGCCCCGCGGATCATCACGCCGAGAATCAGAGCCACCCCGCACAAGAACTCCAACCACGGGAGCACGAGCGCGATGCCGTTGAGAAAGTAAGCTGGATCCTCGGTGAGAATGCCATACATGTAGGCCTGTTTGAGGAAGCCAACCGGGTCAGCGATCTTCATGGCGCCCATGTACGTGAACAGGACGCCCAGGAATACGCGGACGATGACCGGAGGCGCACTCGAAAGCCAGAAAGTGCGCCAGGATGTCGAACCTGAGCCGCCCATCATCCAGTAGACCCCGCCTGTATCGGCATGTCGTTGTCGACCCATGCCTGCCATCCTCCATCAAGCAGGAAGATGCTCTCGTGGGGTATGCCGTACTCCTCAAGGTTACAGCACATGGGGCGGCCCTCTCCCCACTCGCCATCCTTAGAGTAGATGACGATCGTCCCCGCCAAATCCGCCGAGACGAGGATCTCCTCGACGTATCGATCGAACTGATGACGGTCCGCCCGGACCGCACCTGGGATATGTCCCTCCGCGAAATCATCATCATCGCGCGCGTCGACGAAAAGGCACACGCTCCGACTATCGCTCGGATCCTCAAAGAGCTCAGCGGCTTCGTGGAGCGAGACAGACTGGAGGCAGAAGTCGTTATGAACCGCTGCCTCGCTGGCGGAGGCCTGAACGTAGGCTTCCTCGCTCTTAACGGAAAAGTCGGAGGAACTCTCGCAGGCGACGCGTTCTTCGAGAGGATCATAATACGACCGGCTCATGTCGATCGCCCCGCTAGTACGCACACTATTGGCGCAAAACGCGAGCACTAGTCCGAGAACACCCAGGGCGCACGCCTCGAGGGCGATTTTGGCCAGAGTATACAAGGCGGAGTCTCCATGGCTCGAATTCGATACGAGGGGCACGTCCGACTGCCCCTCCGTCTTTCAACTGTATGCCCTGGTCCGGCCACAGGCAACGCCAACGAGACGCGTCGTTGCGCCTGGGTTACGGTCCGATTAAAGGAGTGTCGCCGGTGTGCCTCCCGAAAACGCCATCCACCCCAAGACCGACCATCTGGATCGATGGGCGCGCGGAATTGGAACCACAAGAACGTGTTGGTCTTGACGGCCGTCGTCGTCTCAGGCGATGGATCGCGGACGATTCGGTCGACGGCGCGCAGGTCGACTCGGTGTCGAGGCATGTGGCAAAGGCGCAAACAGGCTCAGGCGGCCCGGCGATACCGATGATGCAATCCGCCGCCCTGTGGGATCGCGATCACTCGTCCCCGTGCCGGCGGTTCAATCTCACGCGGCACGGGCGAGTTGCGATCGAGCGACAGATGCGTCCGTGAGTGATGAAAGTACTCGAAGTACGAACGCAGGATCCGTCGGAGATGCCGCTCGTTCAAAACGATGACGTGGTCGAGGCATTCACGGCGTATCGACCCGATCAGGGGTTCGATGAACGGATTCTGCCATGGAGAGCGTGGCGCCGTGACGACTTGTTCGATGTCCATGCACTTCACGCGATCCTGAAATACTCTGCCATACGTCCCGTCGCGATCGCGAATCATGAATCTCGGAGCGTCATCGTACGGGAAGGCCTCGACAATCTGCTGCGCAGTCCACACGGCCGTCGGATGCGCGGTGACGTTGAAATGGACGACCATGCGCCGATCGTGGCGCAGGACAACGAACGCGAAGAGAAGGCGGAACGTAGCCGTCGGGACGGTGAAGAAGTCGACCGCCACGATGTCGCGAACGTGGTTATCGAGGAACGTGCGCCACGTTTGTGACGGCGGTCTGCGATGTCGAACGCGGTACTTACGCACGGTCGCTTCGGCCACCGTGTGCCCCAACAACGCAAGCTCGGACTGAATGCGTGGAACACCCCAGCTCGGGTTCTCTCGGGACATGCGACGAATCAGCTTGCGAATCTCCAGTTCGATCGTCGGGCGGCCGCCCATGCTCGGTCGGGACTTCCATCGCCAGAACAGCTTGAAGCCTCGCGCATGCCATCGGACAACGGTCTCGGGCTGGACGATGACGAGGCAGGATCGCCAGCCCGCCCAGATGCGTAACAGCAAGACCCAGAGAACCCGGTCGCCAGCTCGGAGCCGCGGCCGTTTCGCCTGTTCGCTCAGGACCGCGAGCTGCTGCCGCAGGGCGAGATTCTCGGCGGCGAGCTCCCCGCGGTCGCGAAACATCGCTCGGACAAGAACTACTATAATCCGAAGCCACGACATGCCGCTCTCCCGCGCTCAAATCTGCCGAAATCACGAGCTGAAAGCGTAGCCTGAGCACGACGTGCGTCAAACCGTAACTCGTTTCCTGGCAAGCAGTACGGAGTTATTGCTAGGGACAACTCGCAGCGCCCGTAACTGATGCCACAGCAGGCAACAGCGAGCGCTCACGGAAGCGGTGGTGCCGCACGCCGGCCTCGGAGTACGTGCCTTGTGTTCGCCGAATCGGCCCTGTCGTCGTAGAGATAGATGCCACTCATCGTAGGTTCATACCCGCGCTCAGGCAGCGCGTCGGCCCGCTTTGAAGCGGAATTCCTGATACGTGCAGTACAGCACGGGAACCACGAGCATCGTAATGATCTCAATCGTCATGCCGCCAAACGACGGGATCGCCATTGGAACCATGATGTCCGACCCACGTCCCTTCGACGTAAGGACGGGCAGCAGCGCCAGTATCGTCGTCGCGGTAGTCATCAGGCAGGGGCGGATTCTGCGCTTGCCCGCCGCAAGGGTCGCCGCCCGAATCTCGTCTATGCTCTCGGGAGTACGATTCGCGAAGGAATCGTTCAGATAAGTTGCGACGACAACGCCGTCATCCGAGGCGATACCGAACAGCGCCAAAAACCCCACCCAGATGGCCACACTCAAGTTAATCGGATGAGCCTGGAACAACTCACGCATGCTCGTACCAAACACATCCCAGTCCAGGAACCACGGCTGTGCGTAGAGCCAGATCATGATGAACCCGCCCGACCAAGCGACCAAGATGCCCGTAAACACCAGGCTGGTTGTTATGGCGGATTTGAACTGCAAGTAGAGGATCATGAAGATGATGAATAGCGCCAAAGGCAGGACGACCATGAGCTTCTTCTCTGATCGCACCTGATTCTCA
Source organism: Phycisphaerae bacterium (assembly GCA_029260055.1). GTDB lineage: Bacteria > Planctomycetota > Phycisphaerae > UBA1845 > UBA1845 > JADFOB01. The sequence continues at coordinate 7,821 of JAJDDX010000317.1, read as the reverse complement.
TAGGTGCCCGCAAATGTGAAGCTGACGCCGGCCGGCATGTCGAGTTCACCCGAAGCGATCTTCTCCTTGAGGTAGGCATCGGCCTGCTCGACCACATCGACCTCGGCGTATCCCGGTTTCATGTCGAAGAGGACATACCCGACGAGGAAGGTGTCCTCACTCTTGATGACCTGCGGACCGCGGACGTACTCGACTGTCGCCAACTGGACGAGGGGAATCTGCGCGCCACCCGGCGCCGGAACAAGGATCTTATCTAGTGATTCGATGCTATCGCGCAGTTCTCGAAGGTAGCGCACGCGCACCGGGTACCGTTCACGACCCTCAACGGTCGTGGTAACGCGCCTACCGCCGATTGCTACCTCGATGACATCCTGTACCTGTTGCAGTTTGATTCCGTAACGAGCGATGGCCTTTCGGTCGATGTCGATCTCGAGGTAGGGCTTGCCGATGATGCGGTCGGCGATCACGGCCCGGGGCTCAACGGAGGGAACCTCTTTGAGGAAGCGCTCGATCTGCAGGCCCACCTTATCGAGCGCTTCAAGGCTTGGGCCTTTGACCTTCACACCCATCGGTGCGCGCATTCCGCTTTGCAGCATGACGATTCGGGCGGCGATCGGCTGCAGCTTCGGCGCGGAGGTTGTGCCAGGGAGCTTGCCCGCCGCCACGATCAAGTCCCAAATGTCGTTAGGTTCGTTTACTCCTGACCAGGCCTCGCGGCCAGGGTTCAGATCAGGATCGAGCGCCGGCCGCCATAAGCGAAACGGCATCCCGCCCGCCTCCTCGATCAGCTTGCCCTCTTCATCGCGTGCAAACGTACCCTGGACGTAATACGGCTCGCCGTCATTTGCCGGGACGGGCTCGCCGTCCGTGTCGCGAAACAAGTCCTTCTCGGTCTCATCGAAACGGAACGCCAGCCGATGCCCAGAATCGTCCGTCAGGTAGTGTGGATGGTAATTGATGACCGTTTCGATCATGGACAAGGGCGCGGGATCGAGTGGACTCTCGACCCGACCGAGCTTGCCCACCGCCAGCGAGACTTCCGGCACTTGGTTGAAGGCGATGTCCTGCTTCTGCAGGACGTCGATCACCTCGCCGATGGACGCGTGCGGCATCGTAACCGGCATGTAGAGGTAGGATCCCTCGTCAAGTGGCGGCATGAATTCCTTGCCGAGCCCGGGGAACTGCTCCGCGAGATAGTCCACCGGTTCTGACTCTCGCACCGTCGAAGGCATCCACGCGAACAACTCGTCAAACCCGCGCCAGACCATTCCGCCCGCGACGACAATCATCGCCGGCAGGATCAGGAAGGTCGTCTTGTGGTCCAGCGCCCACCGGAGCACGAAGGGATAGGCCGCCTGGAAGAGTTGGAACACAAGTAGCAGCGCGCCGATCGTTCCGCCCACGAGAATCGCGTTGCGCCAGAGACCCTTCTCAGGGCCGATCGGCAGCCACGACTGCGTGAGGAGCAGCAGAACCGCGCCAACAACGACGGCGTTCGCCAACCACGGCCCCAGCTTGCGAATGTTCTGAGGCAACTTCGGTTCGAGTGAACCGTACACACCGATTAGCACCAGCAACCCACCCGGCCACCACCATCCAGGGCCGAACGCGAGCACGACACCTACGACCGCCAACAAGGGATAGAAGAGCCAGGTACGACTACGGCGACCGTCACCGCTTCGTGCAGCAAACAGAATGTGCGCCGCGGGCGGAATGATGGTCAGCGCCACGATGACCGACGCGATCAGAGCGTACGTCTTCGTAAAAGCGAGGGGCCGAAACAGCTTCCCTTCGGCCGCTTCCATCGTGAACACTGACAGGAAGCTGACGACCGTTGTTGACACCGCGGTCAGAATCGCGCTTCCCACCTCGCTCGACGCCTTGTAGATCACTTCGAGCCGGTTGGCCTCCGGGTCGGCTTCGTCCAGGTGCTTGAGGATGTTCTCGCAGACGATGATCCCCATATCGACGATCGTGCCGATGGCGATGGCAATCCCCGAGAGTGCCACGATATTAGCGTCGACCCCGGTGGATCGCATCGCGATGAAGCACATCAAGACGGCCAGCGGAAGCAGGCCCGAGATGAGGATCGCGCTGCGCAGATGGCGCACCATGACGACGACGACGATGATTGTCACGAGGATTTGTTGAAGGAGCGCATCGCTGAGCGTACCTAGCGTTTCGTAAATCAGGCCCGCGCGGTCGTAGAAGGGCACGATCCTGACCTGACTCACGGTTCCGTCGTCCAGAGTCTTCTGGGGTAGGCCCGGTGCGATCTCTTCGATCTTTGCTTTGACGTTCTTGATGGCTGCAAGCGGGTTCTCGCCATAACGGACGACCACGACCCCACCAACCGCCTCGGCGCCAGCCTTATCGAGTACACCCCGCCGTAGCCCCGGCCCCAGCGACACATTGGCGACGTTCTTTACGTAGATCGGAACGTTGTCATTGACCTTGACGACGGCGTCTTCGACATCCTCGAGCGTCTCCACGAATCCCAGGCCGCGAATGATGTACTCGACTCGGTTGACCTCGATGGTTCGGGCGCCGACATCGACGTTCGACATCTTGACGGCCATGAAGACCTCGTCGAGCGTCACGCCGTGGGCACGCATCGCGTCCGGATCCACGTCGATTTGGTATTCCTGGACGAAACCGCCGACCGAGGCGACCTCGGAAACGCCTTTGGCCGAGAGCAATGAGTAACGAACGTACCAGTCTTGGATGGTACGGAGTTCGTTGAGATCCCATCCGCCGGTCGGGTTTCCGTTCTCGTCTTGGCCTTCGAGGGTGTACCAGTACACCTGTCCCAACGCCGTTGCGTCGGGGCCAAGGGCCGGCTGCACGTCATTGGGGAGCGTGCCGGCCGGCAAGCTGTTCATTTTTTCCAGGACGCGAGAACGGGACCAGTAGAACTCCACGTCCTCATCAAAGATGACGTAGATCAGCGAAAAGCCAAACAGAGAGTAGCTACGGATCGTCTTGACGCCGGGGATTCCCAACAGCGACACCGTCAGCGGGTAGCCGATCTGATCCTCGACATCCTGCGGCGATCGGCCCATCCACTCCGTAAAGACGATTTGCTGGTTCTCGCCGATGTCCGGGATGGCATCCACCGGCATGGGGTCCCGCGGCAGGCCGCCCAACTCCCAATCGAACGGGGCGGACATCAACCCCCAGCCGATAGTGAACAGCATGAAGAGGGCAACAACCAGCTTGTTCTCGATGCAAAACCGGATGGTCTTGTCGATCAAACCTGGCGGTGATGGTGGACGCTCCAGAGGACTAGTCCCGGTCATCGCTCGCACCTCCCGCCGAACGCTGCCCGATGGTCTCCTTCTTCACGCCGCAGCGGAACATGGTTGAGCCAAAATAGGGATTCTCGGTCTTGTCCTTCCTCTGAAGCCAGTCCCCACCGCGATCGCCGAACGCCATGGGGCAGTGGAACCGATGGACCGTTTCTTTTTCGGCGCCGTAACACTTGGCGGCTACGATCATCGATTCGGAAAGCAACGCAAAGGCCGCGCGTGCCACCTGTATGTCGGCTGAGCCGGTAATGTCGGTGGCCGCTTTTGTCATGCCCTCGGCCTCTCTCATCCAAGCGACGTGCGCTTCGCCGGTCAGCAGACTCATGTCCACGCCGGCTAGTGCCGCGCGGAGCGTCTTGCCGGCGTCCTGCGCCTTCTTGTGCTCGTCGTGGCTCAGGGCCTCCTGCGTCTTCAAGTAGGCCGTGAGGACCGGAGCGAACTCACCCGCGAACGCCGGCGGAATGTTCAACTTCAGTCCGTCCGGCGCGTCGAGGTCTTGTCGCGGCGACGGCATCGGGTCGGTCTTGGCGGTGCCCTGGTGTTGCCCGTCGCCGTGGTCGTGCGAAGGCACCGGTTGCCCGCCTTCGGGACTCATCATGCTGGGCTCAGCCATGATCTGCATGGCGCTGTCGATCTTGAAGTTCCCGCTAACCACGATGCGCTCGCCCTCGGCAAGCCCATCGAGCACGATGTACTCTTTGCCGACCCTCGGGCCGAGCCGAATCTCGCGCCCCTGATACGTACCCGGGCTGTCGGGAATTTCGACGTACACCAACGCCCGCCTGCCCGTTATCAAAGGACCGGAGGCGGGGATCACAAGCGGCGCCTCGACGGCGCCAGCCTCTACCGAGACAAACCCGAGCGATTCGGTACGGACCAAGGGCATGCCACACCGATCGCACTCACCAACCTCCTCCTTGATGATCTCCGGGTGCATCGGGCACATCCACTTACCGGCAAGTTCGGCATCTACCACGCGCCCACCGGCGGCGACCTCCGAGTGAGCCACGGCCCGCACGAACATCTCCGGTTTGAGGCGACCGTCCGGGTTCTCGACGTTGACCCGTACCTTCACAGTCCTGGTCTTGGCATCGAGCACGGGCGCGATGAACGCAACCGTTCCCGTAAAGGTCTCTCCCGGATAGGCTTCAGTGTCGAACTCCACTTGTTGGCCGTACCGCAGCCATGCCAAGTCGGACTCGTAGGCGTCGAGCTTGACCCAAAGGTGCGAGAGATCAGCGATCGTGTAGATACGTGTGCCGGTCTTTACATAACTACCTTCGAGGACGTTTTTGTGTATGACGATGCCGCCCATGGGCGCGTAAATCGTCATGTAGTCCGACGCCGTTCCCCGTTCCTCGATTTCGGCGATCTGCGCTTCGGTCATACCCCACAGGCGGAACTTGTCGCGAATATCTTCTATCCACGCCTCAGCTCGTTCGTGGGCTACGGACCCTTCGCCGTTCTGGTTCGATTCAATTCGCTGCTTGGCCTGGAGCAGCTCAGTTTGGGTGGTGGCGAGTTCCGGGCTGTAGAGGTAGACCAAGTGGTCGCCCTTTCGGACGGGAACTCCGGTGTAGTCCACATACAGCCGATCGAGGCGACCCGGCACCCACGCCGTGATGTAACCCAAGCGGGTCTCGTCATAGTCGATCTTGCCGACCATACGAATCTCCGCCGACACGGTCTTCCGCTCGACCCGAACCGTCTGGACCTCGGCGAGTTTCTGTGCCATCGCGGAAAGAGTGAGTGTGCGGGGGGCGCCGTCGTCTCCGCCGCTGTCCTCGACTTCTACCATCTCCATGCCACAAATAGGGCACTTTCCGGGCATCGGTAACGGTGGTACGCAGAACATCGAGCAGGCGTACTTGGGTTCCCTCTCTGCCTTCTTAGTCGTCTTAGTTTCAGAGGTTCCTTCGGCCAGAATAAGGTCCATGCCGCACAGAGGGCATTGCCCCGGCTCCGGTAAACGGATCTGAGGATGCATCGAACAGGTCCAGATTTCCTCACCCACGTCGCCAGCGGGCTTCTCGATGGCACCCGTGATTGCGGCACGCGGCGTCGTGCTGACCATGCCCTTAAAGGTATAGCCAATGAGGAACACGACGATGATCACGAGCAGAATCGGGATCTTGCCGAGGAGCTGCCCGATTCGCTTGAGTTGCTTTTCCCAGGTTGCCATGCTTTGCGGCTCCTTGACAAATGGCTGCGCTGATCAATCGCCGGCCGCGTCCGACCCCGCAGGTGCGCGCCCTGCTTCGTCGTTTGTCTTCTGCAGACGGGGAAGCGTGGTCCCGACAAGTCTGTCCAACTCCGCCAGTCGGCTGCCCCGGTTGGCAAGTGCGCGTTCGTAGGATAGCTCGAAATCCAGCAGTGACCGCTCCGCATCGACCAAGTCCAGGAAGGTAGCGTTACCGGCACGGAACGCAGTTTCCGTCGAGCCAATGGACTCCTTCGCCTTCGGGATGAGCGTTTCCCGATACAGGACGATCTTCCGCTCGGCGTCGCGATACTCGTAGAGTGTACGCTGGAGCTTCGCAGCGATGTCGTTCTCACGCTGGCGCCGGGTGTTCCGGGCGGCACGTTCGCGGGCCCGTGCCTCACGTTCGCCGGCCGCATACTTCCCATGCCAGATCGGGAGGTTCATGGACAGGGAGACCATCCAGACGTCCTGCCCGGCATCGTTCGGCCGATCACCCGACCGGAAGCTTCGACCAATAGCGTACGCGTCGATCAAGTCACCCATTCCGCCGACGATCCGCGATCCACTGCGCAGCGCGGCGGGATTCGCGAAACCCTGCGGATTCGCGCGCGGAGGCTGTCCCACGTCGGTGTAGTCAAAACCAAGCGTGAAGTCTGGGAAGTACTCCTTCTTGGCCAACTCGATCTCAACGGCCGCCTTATCGACCAGCGAGGCGAGCGCGCGGAGCTCGGGATTGCTGTTCACCATCAGCGCCAAGACGACGCTGTCGTCGGCCGCGAGCTGTTCGTCGGCGACCGTGGTTGGAAACGGCAGGTTCTCGTGAGGCGACCGGTTGAGGGCGGCGTTCAGACGCGCCACCATCGGTCCACGGAGATCACGGAGAGCCAGCAACCGGTCTTCCAGCTTTCCGAGTTCGACCTGCGCCCGGATGACGTCGGGATGGGAAGCAGCCGCGGTCTTGTAGCGTGCCCTTGCGACGCTTTCGAGGTACTCAACCAAATCTACGTTCTCTTGCACGACCGCGATGGCGCGTCCGAGAAAGTAGTACTCGTAGTAGGCGTCCTTCACCTCGTAGAAAACAGCGAGCTTCTTCACCTCAAACTGCTGACGTTGCGCCTTGGCGGCCGCCGCCGCGGCGTCCGCGCGCAGCTCCAACTTGCCGAACCAGGGAAACACCTGTGACAGACCGAACGCCTGCTTCTGGGGGCCGACGCGCGTCTCCACTTCCCGAATAAAGTAGCGGTAGTTGAAACGGGGATCAGGAAGTGTTCCGACCTGCACCACCCGTTCCACCGCCGCCTTCCAGCGGTCGAACGCGGCTTCCAGGCCCGCGTTGTTCAGCGCAGCGTACGCGAGGTACTCCTCCAGCGCAGACGTCTCGTCGAGCGTGGGCGTGTCGACAACGGGTGCCGGTGCTGGGCTTGGCGCTGCGTCCGCCGCGGAACCGTTGTCGTGTGTCGTGTACAGGCGTTCGACCGGCGCCGCCGATCGCGCGCTATGGCAGCCGGACACCAGGGCGAGGCCGGACAAGCCGACCACGACGCACAGGAGACGCCTCGCGCGACGGCACGATCGCTTGTCCTCCCGCGTGGCATGGTCGCCACGCCACGTCCACGACCGATTGCGTTGCTCACGTACAGACATGCGTAGCCTCGTAGTCTTGGCCTACAAAGTGACAAACCGGATCACGAGTAGGGGCCCGGGACCCCGAACTCATGCAGCGTCATGCGCCTCAAGCTCACGCCGCGGCTGCCCGCTTGCGGCTAGTTCCCGTTATGATCATGACCTTCGTGGGCGTCGTGGTCGTGGCCGGAGCCGTGGTCATCGGATTTCTTATCGTCCGCCTTCTTGATCTTCGCCCAGTTATACTGGAAGCCCTGATCCACCAGGTTCTTCGCGTACTTGGCGGGCGTGTCGAACAGCCTTCCTTCGCACCCGGGGCAGCAGTAGTAGATCGTCCGACCGTCAGCTAGTTTCGTAAACGACGTCGGATCGATGGTCTTGCCCATCACTGGGCACGTGGTCTGGTGGGTGTAGCTATTGGCCAGCGCGGCGGCGTACTTCTCGGGATCCTTCTTGTACTTCGCAACGCAGTCCGGGCAGAAGAAGAAGATCTTCTCGTCGCCTTGCTCAATGAAGGTCTTGCCGTCGACCGGCTTTCCTGAGACCGGGCACGTCACCTGCACCTTCGGTCGGTCCGCGAGGGCCTTCCGCTGCTCTGCGAGCCCGGTGGCATACTTCGCCGCGTCAGCCTTGTACTTCTTCACGCAGCCCTGGCAGCAAAAGTACGCCGGGCCGTCGTCCGTGGCC
>JAJDDX010000316.1 GCA_029260055.1 Phycisphaerae bacterium | reverse complement strand
ACCCTCTCGACAGTTACATACTACGGCGATGTCACGGGTGGCTCCGTACGGCAGCCTCCGGACAAGAACCGGAACTTCAAGGACATCAACGCGGTCGTGCGAGGCTTCCAGGGTAATCAGAAGGAGCCGAAGTGCTGGTTGGATCTCGTGGGTTCGTTGGCCACGCCCGAGGTCCCGGACTTCACGGATATCAACTTCACGGACATCAACGCCGCGGTGAGCGGCTTCCAGGGCGGCGCTTATCCCTATCCGGCGCCGTGCGACTGCCCGGGACAGGCTTGTCCGTAGCGGTCTGACGCGTAGACACAGGGGCGGTACGGCCCAATAGCAGAGGGCGTCGACGAACACCTTGTTCGTCGACGCCCTTTGGCTTTACGTTTGTAATCGCAGCCGTCAGCAGGCTGTGTCTACGCCGCGGCGCTACGCCGCGCGAAGACCACCGAACCGCCGATCAGCATAAGTAGCAGCATCGCGACGACGCCCCACTCCGAGGTGGTCGGAATCGACATCCGACGGATGCTGTACAACTCGGCGCACTGGTGGCCGTTGTCGCAGAAGAAGAACTCGAGCGCGTCCACGTTGTCGAGCGGCGCACCGAGGCCGAGCGTCGCGGCCGAGGCGAAGAGAACCGGTGTCGCTGACGGCGCGCCGATCGTGATCGAGAAGATGTCCGCCGCCGGACCTTCGCCCGACCCCGGAAGCGTCGCGAGCGAGGGCGAGCCGCGCGTCAGAGAAAACAGCACCTGATCGCCGTCGTCGAGGAAGCCGAGTGCTCCGTCATCGAAGACGATGACGGCGTTGATGTCGTCCGCGGGAGTCAGCCCGAGTTGCTGGGCCGACGCGAAGACATCGATCTGGCTCGCGGGGTCAGACGGCAACGAGTCGTAGTACAAGTTCGCCGGGATGGGCTCGCCGGGTAATCCCTGGCCCACCGTGCCCTCACGTACCGAGAAGTAGAGCCCGGGCTCTCCCGTGCCTCTGGCGGCTGTGCCCGGGTTCGTCATCGTGTCCACGTTGTCCTGGGGCTCGCCGCTGTTGTCTTCCTCGGCGCTGGTGTCCGGCACCGCGCCGAAGTCGGTGCCGCCCTCGTCGCCGTTGTTGCGAAGAAGCGAGTTGTTCTCGGTAGGCGCACGCTGCACGGCACCCGGGACCTGCCCCTGGCGTGTGAAAAGATCGATCGTCATGTACTGATCGCCCGACTGCTGGTTCACTAATGCCTGGTGGGTGGCGTTGTAGCCCGCCTGGAACCCCACGAGCACGTCATCGGGTTGCGCGACGCCGACCGTTTCACGATCGACGGAAAACAAGATCGAGAAGGTCGAAGTCGGCGCCACACCGGCGTGACTACTGGAAGTCGCGTTCAGGTCGTCCGCGATACCAGGGAGGCCGATGGCCATGCCCGGGATGAGCAGGCGAGGCCTGTGATTGTTGCTTCCGTCGGCGTTGTTTGGCACACCAAGCACATCAGCCGCGCCGAATGAGCCGTCCAGTACGCTCGGCGACTCGGCGTCGAACGAGAAGTCGGGTCCGAGAAGCTCCTGGCGCGGCGGCGCGGCCTGGGCAAAGATGCCGGCCATGAGGACCGCGACGGTCACCAGTGCGACCGTAACCCCGAGTGCGCTACCGCCACAATGACGGAACGATCTGCCTTGTTCTCCAAAGCGCTGCATAGTTTGGCTCCCCTTCGTCTACTTGGGCGCGCCGTGACGCTACCGCGCGACCATGGACGTCAATGTCCGTCGGCTAATCCTCCGGATCATCCCCCACCGGAATCCAGCCTGGCCAGTTAGGATCGTGGTTCAGCTTTACTTCGAGCATTCTACCATGGAAGGTGTAGTTAACCCAACCATCAAACGACCGATAAGCACTAGAAAAACGCTCTTTTGCGCCCTTTCGATCGCCCGCGGCCAGCAACTTGGCACCGGCGTGGAAGTCGGCCTCCCCCAGAAGCCGCCACGGCATCTCCGTGGCACCGGCGAGCGTATCGAGGTCGGCGTACGCCGCTCGGCCCACCGCAAAGGCGTACAACGCCTCGGCCCACGCCGGTGACTGCGAGGGCACCAGGCCTACCGAGTAGTCGACCTCATCCATCCGGTCCAGGAGCATCTCCATCGCCTCTTCGGGCTGCCCCAGAATCCGCAGACACGCGGCCGACAAGAGCGTCGCCTGCGCGTCCACGCGTGACAGTTCACCGAGCGCACGAGCGCGCGTAAGAGCCTCCTCCATCCGCCCCGCCTCGGCATGCACGAGCGCCGGATAGAAGTACTCATAGAACAACGCGCGCCGCGTCATCTCGGCATCCGGCGCCTCCGGAACACAGGCTAAGTGCCGCGTGATGTCATCGAGGGCCTCGTCGAAATGCCCGAGCCAGTCATGGAGGCGCCACCGATAATGATAGCCCTCACACCGGTGGTCGTCGCGTAAAGAAAGCTCGATGGCACGATTTCTTGCGTCAAGGGCTTCTTCCAAAAGCCCCATCCGCTGAAGGCACATCGCCTCGGCGGTCACGGGGCGATTATGCTGAGGTTCCAGGTCCTGCCCCATCCTGGCGTACTTGAGCGCCTCAGTGAAGTACGCCGGCGCCAGTTCATCACCACGCCCTACCGTACTGCCCTCGAAATATTCGGCGGCGAGCCGATACGTGATGGACAGGAGGTAGTAGGGATACGCGCCGTAGTACTCGTTCGCGATCAACTGAAGGAGCGTTCTCTCCGCCTCCTCGAACGGCTCGAGCGTCCGGCCGGCGTACATCTCCTGGTTCTGGGCGCGGGCCAGATGGAGTTCGGCCTGGGGAAACTGCCCGCCCTCTCGACCGCGCGTCTGGATCGCGATGCGATAGGACTCGATCGCGACGGTCGGGTCGTTGCGGTGCGCGGCACGCCCCCGGAAGAACCATGCCTCAGGCTGCTCCGGGGCGCCGAGCGCATCCGCCTCCTCGAATGTCCGCCGTGAGGACTCGAAATCGTCCGCCCCCCAGAAGGCCCATGCCAGGGCATACCGCGCCTCGGCATCGCCGGGGTCGCGCTCGACGATACCACCGAGCGCCTCGATCGCCTTCGAGTACTTAGCCGCACCGATATCCGCGACCGCACGGACAAACGGCAGGCGACCCAGGTCCGGTGCATACGACTCGGCCAATTCGATATCAGGAAGCGCCGCTACGAAGTCCCCGTAGTCGATGTGAACGAGCTGATGATATGCGCTCTGAACGGCATCTTGGCTTCGTGCCCGCATCTGTTCGGCAGTGCGGTGACGCGCCGAAAGCGTGCTGATCGTGCCGCCCACGGCCACGGCAACCAGCGCGAAGACGGCACAAATAGCAGTGGTCACCGCCTTGTGACGGCGTGCCCACTTGACCGCTCGTTCGACAGGGCCGACGCGCCGGCTGAGTATGGGCCTGCCGTCCGAAAACCGCCGCAGGTCGTCGGCAAGCGCCGCGGCCGTGGCGTATCGCCCCACCGGCTCCTTCTCGAGCGACCTCAGGCAGATGGTCTCCAGGTCGACGGGGATGTTCGGATTGACCTGCCGCGGCCGAGACGGCTCGGTGTGACAGACGGCGTGAAGAATCTGGTCCCTCGATTCGCCATCGAAGGGCAACCTTCCGGTGATCATCTCGTAGATCGTGACGCCGATCGAAAAGATGTCGGTGCGCCGGTCGATCGCGTTCACGTCGCCGCGAGCCTGTTCCGGTGAAAGGTAGGCCGGCGTGCCCATGACCTCGCCGATGACCGTCACGTGCGGTTCGCTTTCGAGGTAGGCCAGCCCGAAGTCAGTGATATAAAGCTGGCGATCTTCTCCGAGGATCAGGTTGTGCGGCTTGATGTCGCGATGGATGACGCCGTTGGCATGCGCGTGCGCGAGGCCGTCGGCCACGCCCGCCATCAACGACGTGATGAAGCGATAATCCTCCTTCGTCCGCTGTGGTGCCGCGCGTACGTCATCCTCTGCGGCGTCCGCTTCGGGCGCGGGAGCGATCGGCGTCGTGGGGTCCCACAGCTCCTCGTTGCCCGCCGACGGCGCGGCGCGAGCGACGTGCGTCGAACTGAGTAGCTGCGGCTGCGTGCGGATCACCGCGTCCAGGCTCGCCCCGTCCACGAGTTTCATCGCGTAGAAGTAGTGCCCTTCGTGTTCGCCCTGGGAGTAGACCGGCACGACGTGGGTGTGATTGAGCTTGCCGGCCGCGTGCGCCTCCGTCCGAAACCGACGCGTCGCGAGACGCCCATGACGATCGGAAAACGGAAGCACCTTCAAGGCGACCGATCGGTCCAGCGAAAGCTGCCGCGCTTCGTAGACGATGCCCATGCCGCCGCGGCCGATCTCTCGAATGATCTCGAAATCAGCCAGCCGGCTTCCCGGAGAGAGCGCATTGCGCGAAAGCGAAGATTCCGTCCTGGAGTGGCTGCGCTTGAGCACTTCCACACGCTCAGGATCATCGGCACCCGGCTCACCGGGGCGGACGTCGAACGCATCCCGCAGTTCGACGAGCAGAGCTTCGTCGGCATCTGGTTTCATTTCACCGCCAAGGGGCTGTCCGGCGGACAAGAGATTCCCGCAGGAAGCGCAGCTCCCGGGATTTGACTCATCGGGGACCACGGCCTGGGATTCGCAGATCGGACAGACGAGTCTTACCACGTGTGTCTCCCCAACGAGCGCACTATCCGCCATATCCATCTACTGAATGTAGACCGGCGTTCCTGGGGTCTGACATAGTTCGCCGACATTTCGGACGCGAAAACGTCCTTGGGGCGAGAATCCCGAAAGCTACACATCCGCGTCCTGCGAGAGCGTCTCGAGCTGGGCCCGCACACGCTTCAAGACCCTGGATTTGGCCTGATACACGCTCGATTTGCCCATACCGAGCCGCTCGGCGGTGTCCTCAGCGGACACGCCCCCTAGCGCGTGGAGTTGGAACGCCTGCAGGGTCTTGTCCTCGAATTCGTGGGAGATCGTCCGGAGGGCCCAGCGGAGGCGGTGATGCCGCCATTCGAGTTCCCATCGGGCGTCGGCTGTCCGCTCCTTGTCAGCCGCCAGGAAATCGAAGTTGCGCGGGTCCAGAGCGGGCACTTGCCGGGCTTCCTTGCTGGCTCGCCGCCCCATCGCGTGAACGACCGCCATCCGCAGGTAGGAGCGGAATCGCCCCTTCCTCGCGTCGTACTCAAAGCCCTCCATCGCCTTGAAGACGTACATCTCGACTTCCTGGACGATGTCCTCGGCGTCGGCATCTTTTGCACCACGACTCCGGGAATACCTGTACAGGAGTTCCCCATAGCGCTCGTGGAATTCCTCCCAACTCAGCGCGTCCGAGCGGTCTTTCAGGCGCAGGAGCAAGCTCAATCGTGTCGTGTCAACAGGTCGCATCGCCCGAGATTCTCGCAAAACAGGCCGTGAAACACAAATCGGCCCATGTTCGCGCCCCGGACGGCCGAGCCGGCAACGCCATCGCGCCCGCTAAGCGCCTGCCAAAACGCCACAACGCCGTTTTTCGAGAGAAGTCGAGATTGGACGTCAGGTGGGTGCCCCCAATCCTGTTCGGCACGGTTTTTGCGTGCTGGGCTTGGGATGGACTGCGCGTCACACCGCGAGAGATCGCGCCACACTTGATTTGCGCATGGCCGATCCATCGCGCATACTTGTCATGTGGCAGGAGAGAA
>JAJDDX010000315.1 GCA_029260055.1 Phycisphaerae bacterium | reverse complement strand
GCTTGACGGGATCGACAAGGTCGGCCTGGGCATGGGTGTGCTGTCGATGGATAGCGACAACGACCTCGACTTCGATCTCTACTGGACTTCATGGCCCGCGGCCCCGAACGCGTTGTACGAGAACCTCACCGGTACGACCTTCGCCGACATAGCGGCCGCGACCGATACCCTCGACCCGCTGGGTTGGGGCATTAGCTGCAACGCCGGCGACGTGGACAATGACGGCTGGGAGGACTTCTTCGTCACCAACGGATTCGACCCCGGCAGCACGCCGAACGTGCTCTTTGTCAACGACGGTGACGGCACCTTCACCGACGGGACCGCCGCTCTGGGTGGCGAAACGCCCGGCGTGTTCGACGGGCGCGGCGCGGCGTTCGCCGATTTCGATAACGACGGTGACCTGGACCTCTGCGTGACAGCCGGCGCCGGCGACACGACGCATCTCTGGAGAAACGACACGGCTTCCGGCAATCACTGGATCACGCTGAACCTCGTCGGTTCGCGCAGCAATCGCAGCGCGCTGGGCGCGAGGATCGAAGTGACCACCGACGTGCGAACGACCACGAAGGAAGTCAGCGGCGGCGCCGGACGCGGTTCGTTCAACAGCCTGCCCGTCGAATTCGGGCTCGGCACGGCGACGGCCATCGCCGAAATCCGAATCTACTGGCCCAGCGGCTTGACGCAGGTCCTCGGCGACGTGGCGATGGACCAGATCCTCACCGTGGTCGAGCCGGAGGGCATCCCGACGGTGTCGCAATGGGGCATGGCCTCGCTCGCCCTGCTTGTCCTGACGGCGGCGACGCTCGCGTTCAGGCGGCTGCGGGTCGCTGCGTAGGGCGGTCGCCTCGACTCGGTGTATGGGTCGGCGCTCGTGGCGCCCCTTCCGAAACGGTGTGGCATTCCTTGCGGAATCGCTCTCGGCGCGGCAAGCTATCCTGCCGAAAGCGGGCGTGCGAAGTCAGCATGCCGTCTCGTCTTACGCAAGGATGCGAACCGATGCCGTCGTCAATCGTCACGCGATACGAAGGAAACCCGATCCTCACCGCCGAGGACGTGCCCTATCCCGTCGCCACCGTTCACAACGCAGGCATGGTGAAGCACGGCGGCAAGTACCTCATGCTCTTTCGCTCGCATCGCGAGAACGGACGGAGCATACTCGGCCTGGCCGAAAGCGATGACGGGTTCGCGTTTTCGGTTCGTCCGGAGCCGTTCCTGGTGCCATCCCGCGACGGCCGCTTCGCCGAGTACGAGGCCTTCGGCGTCGAGGACCCGCGTATCTGCTGTGTAGGCGGCGAGTACCTGATCACTTACAGTGCCTACTCGCAGCACGGCGTCCGCATCGCGCTGGCCAAGACGCGCGACTTCGATTCGATCGAGCGGATCGCGTTCATCTCGCAGCCGGACATGCGGAACGTCGTGATCTTCCCGAAGACGTTCGACGGTCGATATGCCCGGCTCGATCGACCTCACAGCGAGATATCGCCCTGGTCGATCTGCATTAGCTACTCGCCGGACCTCGTGCATTGGGGCGACTCGCGTGTCGTGATGAAGCCGGTGACGTATCACTGGGACGAGATGAAGATCGGACCCGGCGCGACGCCGATCGAGACGCCGCGCGGCTGGCTGCACATCTATCACGGCGTCTTCGACACGATGGACGGGGCGGTCTATCGGCTCGGCGTGGCGCTGCACGACCTGAACGACCCGGCGACGATCCTGGGCGTGTGCGATCGGTGGATCCTTCAGCCGGAGGACCCGTGGGAGATCACCGGGTACGTCCACAACGTCGTGTTCACCTGCGGCGCGATTCCGGAGGACGACGGCACGGTGAAGCTCTACTGGGGCGGGGCGGACAAGGTCATGTGCGTCGGCACGGCCAGGATTGACGAGTTGGTCGACCTCTGCCTGACGGATAGCCGGCCGGCGATGTAGTGCCGATTCCAGAACGATCCTGCTGTGCGATCGTCTTGTACAGTCCGGCTCTCCTGCTTCCCCCCTTGGCAAGGGGGGACTGAGGGGGGTAGGTTGCCGAAGAACCTCCCCCAACCCCTCCTTGGTAAGGAGGGGAGGAAGAGGCGACACAACCTTCTTAGAAACAGCAGTAGCCACTTAGAAAGAGCAGCTGCTGCGCGCACGCCGGCAGAACGCGCCGGCGCTTCAGGCTCTACGGGCCGGTCATCGCCCCGCGGAACGTCTCGAAGTCCGACAGATCGGCATCGCCGTCGTTGTCGTAATCGTGCGTCAGGCGGCACGACTCCGGATAGATCGGTGGCTCGCAGACCTCGGTGCCGCAGGGGCCGCTGAAGCAAGCGAGGAAGTCGGCGTAACTCCTCAGCGTCTCGGCTTCCGGCGGCGGAGCCACAAGTTCGAGATAGATCGAACCCGGCCCACTGTGACCGGAGCACATCAGCACCGCTAGTGTCGCACAATAGTCGTCCCAAGCGGTGTCGCAGCACCACGGTTCACCGGGGTATTGAGGCGCGCATACCGCAGCCTCGCAAACGGCGTCGTCGCACCCTCCACCCGCCTCCGGCGGATGTTCGACGAAACAGTCGCTCCTGTTGCCGCGTCGATCATCGTCGTAGGACTGATACCCGCCGACCTGGAACGTGTAATCGACCGTGCTACGCACCTCCATTTCGAGCAGCGGCTGGAGCATCATCGCATCCCCGCAAGCATCGTCGCTGCACGTGACCCAACTGTCGTATCCCCCACAGGCGCTGTCGTGCTCGTACACGCCGATCTTCGCATCGAAGAGGCTGTCGCACATGTCGATGCGGAGCAACGCATCAGACGGCGGCGTGAAAGAGAACCAAATATCGCGATGACCGACCGTGTCGCCCAACAGTTCGCAACAAGTGTAGTCCCAAGGATAGGGATTGTAGCAACCACTGTAGGGCTGTTCCTGCGGGCCCGTCGTCGCGTTGGTCGTGTTAAACAGCGTCAGGCCTTCGTCGATGGGAATTGCATTCTCGCACGCATCATTGACCGGCGGTGTGACACATCCCGCCACCGCGCCCAACGGGGCATCAAGACAAAAGGCCATATCCCCGTCGACGAGATCGTCGAGCGAGTAGCCATCGGCGGATAGCCCGTCGGAACCGTCCTGGATCGAGACGCCGCGGATCGACCTGGCAGCCGCCTCCCAATACCACACGCATGAGCCTTGTGCGGCGTTAACGATCTGCACCCAATAGCACGCACGTGCGTCAACGGATACCGGAGCGTGGGCGGCGTGATACGCGTATTCGCGGTACACATCCATCAGACGACCGTGCGTGCGCACCGGTCCCTCGACCGAGAGCGTGCCGTCGGCCTGGCGAAACGGACCGGCCATTGGCGCACCGGGTATCCCGCCGCCGTCATCCGCGTAGTAGGTCACCTCGAAGGCATCACCGGGCGGCGGGCAATCGCCGACCTGATCGACGTAGGCGCCCCACCAGCAAAGCTGCGTTACGTCGCCGGTTTGCCGCGGCGAGAAGTCATCGGCAACGATACGCGTCGTACCGTTGCTCGGGAAGGCACTCCAGAGGTCACGGGGCTGGCAGTTGCCGGCCGCCATGCCGCACGGTGATTCGGTAGCGACACCGCACGCCACGGTGAACGTCCCCGCACCACCGCCAAGCCCCGGTTCGGTGCCGACGCGAAGCAAGTACCTGTGCCCGGCGACGGCCGTGAAGGTGACGCGCGACTGGTACCCGCAGAACTCGCTCTCGGCCAGAGGCGGTTCGGCGTTGCACGCCAGTAGATCCGTGCCGTCCGTCGGGCACCGGCAGCCGCCGTAGACCGCCAACGTCGTGTCCACGGTTGTCTGGCGGCACGTGTCGACCGTCACCAACCCGGTACAGGTAGATGTCCAGCAATACCAGAGATCGTGAGCGATTTCGCCGCTTCCCGGACTAGTCCCCACACACTCGGCGTGGGCGGGGCCATCCGTCGTGGCGACGCTGCTATCGAAGGCGAACACGCCCTCCCCCGTGATGGAGGTCGCGTCCGCGCAGAGGTCATTCCCCGCAGCCTGCGCACTTCCAAGGCCCAGCACAATAGCGACGAAAGCCGATCGCATGTCCGTACTTACGCTCCCGCTCTCGGGCACACTCGGCGCCCGAAGGTGTCAATAACCCGACTCTACGCAATCCTCGTAGGACGGCCGCCCGGCGCCTGACCAGATCAGGCCGGTGTCGATGGGTTCGTCCGGCAGTGTGTCCTTCTGCCAGCCATCGCCACGGATGATGCCGCATTGGTAATACTGCTGCTCTGCGTCATCCTCGAAGACTCGCTCGATCAAATAGTGCAGGACGTAGCCGTCGGCATCGGCGGTGCCGTTGATCACCATCGCTCGGCGATCAGCATGACCGTCGACGTAGCCGTGATTGAACGTCCAGGCCTTGCCGTGCCAGCCGCGAATCGATTTCGACCACCCCGGATCGACGCCCCGGCCGATCCAGGAGCACTCGTCGGTTTCACGCATCGCAGCCCAGGCCCAGCGGCCAATGTTCTCTTCATAGGCCATTGTGCGAACCGGGTCCGGCACGCGTGACAACGGCCTCAGGAAAGGCGAGTTGCTAGCCATCGGCCCGCCGTCCAAGCTACCGAACATGAAGATGTTGGAGACGTAGCTCGTGCCGAAGTGGTCGTAGGAACTCCGTGAAGGGTTCGAGGTCCAATCCGGACAGTGGGCTGCGGACGGTGGGCCGTCGTCGGCCGGGCAGCGGTAGGCCGGAAGATCGAGCTTCGTATCCAGCGTCGCGCCGGTCGCGTTGAAGCTCGGCGTCAGATTGTCGCGGAAGCCGTGCGGATAGAGCAAGTCGTTGAGCGGCCGCGTGGATGGCCCGAACCCCGCCTGGGTGCCGTACTTGCTGCCCAGCCCGTCGGGCCCGCCGCCGGGCAGGTAGTCCGCCCGGCCGATGCCGCTCTTGCCGCCCCACTCGTACGCTCCGATAAACGACGGGGCGGCTGGGTCTTGAGCGGCGAACAGGTGGTGAACGGGCAGCGACTGCTCGTCAGGGTCAGCCGCGGCGTACGACGCCGTGGCCGTACCGATCGCCCGAAGCCGGTCCAGGCAGGTGGCTTGCTTTGAGGCCGACCGTGTCACGTCGAGTGCCGGGCCGATCGCGCAGGCGAGGAAGGCAACGCAACCGCCCACGCCGATGAGATCGACGAGCGCGAACGCGGCTGCCCGATGCTGTTTGTGTGGCTCCATGAGGCCCCTTCGGCGGTGAGAACGGGATGCGCCCTTGCGCGTCGTTGCGGAGGGGGCGGCGCCAGGCTCCTGGCTCGATGGTACCGAACCGGCTCTGTCGGGGTCAAGGACAATCGGCTTGAAGCGTAATTGGCAGGCGTCCAGCAGCGCACGCCCCCGGTCACACAGGGTTGACGAAAGCCGGATTCCGTGTTTCAATCCGCCCCGAATCGCACCGCTAGCTCAGTTGGCAGAGCAGCTGACTCTTAAT
>JAJDDX010000314.1 GCA_029260055.1 Phycisphaerae bacterium | reverse complement strand
TCCTGCCACATGACAAGTATGCGCGATGGATCGGCCATGCGCAAATCAAGTGTGGCGCGATCTCTCGCGGTGTGACGCGCAGTCCATCCCAAGCCCAGCACGCAAAAACCGTGCCGAACAGGATTGGGGGCACCCGCGCTGTGCGGACCGGTGTGCGTGGTCCGCCAAGCGGATCCTACAAGATCGTAGGGTCCGCTGTGCGGACCGGCGTGCTAGATCGTAGGGTCCGCTGTGAAGACCGGCGTGCATGGTCCGCCAAGCGGGCCCTCCAAGTGCTGGGTGCGGAGCGCCATCGCCGATGCCATTCTTGCTTGCAGAAGGCGTCCGCTAGAACTGGTTCCAAAGCCACTGGTTCGTGACCTCGTGGTGGAACATGACCTCGCCGCGCTTGACCATCGCACCGAGTTCCTTCGGGCACCGGTCGGCTGAGTTCTGCTTCAGTTCGAGGTACTTGGCGTGCGAATCCTCGCCGAGGATGTCTACCGCCAGACGCGATGCCTTGAAGAGCCGAATGGCGTCGTGAATGTTGTCCGGCAGGAACCGCGTGCGGGGGCGCTTGCCGTCCAGCTCAGCCGGGTCGGGCAGCGGACCTTCCAGCCCCGCCCGTAACAACGTGTAGAACAGCAGGTAGGGATTCGCGTCCGGGGACACCGAGCGGAACTCGATCCGTGACGTGCTCTCGTTGCCCAGCGGAATCCGGACCATAGCCGCCCGATTCGTGGCCGATGCCTTGATCTGATTCGGCGCCTCGAAGTTCGGGTCCAGCCTGCGGTAAGCGTTGACGCTCGGATTGAGCACCAGGCAGATGTCCACCGCGTTGTTGAGAATACGATCCACGAACTCCCATGCGAACTTCGAGAGTCCGTGCTCACCGTCCGCATCGTGGAACAGGTTCTTGCCGCCCTTGGACAGCGAGATGTTGCAGTGCATGCCGTTGCCGTTCACGCCGGCGACCGGCTTGGGAAGGAACGAAGAGGTCAAACCGAACGACCCGGCAACCTGACGGCACGTGAGTTTGTATAGCTGAATCTGGTCGGCTGTGATCATCGCATCGGAATAACTGAAGTTCATCTCGAACTGCGACGGCGCGACTTCCGGATGGTCCTTCTCGTTGGCGAGTCCGAGTGCGCGCTGCGCCTCAGCCGACCGATCGATGAACTTGCGCAGCGGGTCCTGCGGCAACGAGTGGTAGTAGCCGCCGGTTGAGATGAACTTGAACTCGCCGGTGTCGAAGTAAGTGCGCTCGGCGTCGGTTCCGTCGAAGAGGAAGCCTTCGATCTCCGGCGCGACGTTCATCGTCATGCCTTTGTCGTGGTGCATCTTCTCCGTGAACGAGCGAAGCTGCGAACGGTAGTCGGCCGAGTAGGGCGTCCCGTCTTGCCCCTGCACCTCTCCGAAGACGATGACCTTGCCCGGGCCGAAGATGTCGCACGGCAACCAGTAGAACGCGGGCCAGTCGATGCTCAGCTTCAGGTCGGACTCGCTGATCCTCGAGAAGCCGCGAATGCTCGAACCGTCAAACGTCAGGTTGTCCGCCGACTTCAGCAGGAACTTCTTGTCATAGTCGAGCATGTGGAAGCGGCCTTCCAGGTCCGAAAAACAGACCGTGACCGCCTTGATTCGCTTCTCGTCCTGCAGGTACTTCCGACGCTCCTCCTCGATGACGCTGCGGCTCACGCGCTCTTGCCGCTTGTGCTTGGCCTCGCCGTTGAGCTCTTCCAACGCGTCGTAGGGTATCTCGAGGAAGTTGCGAATCGCCATTGTGTCCATGCTAGCCGTCCTTTTGAATAGCCGCCCGAGACCGGAACCGAGTCGAAACGTCCAGATAGTCAACTTATATGTTAATTTTCGCGTCTGGTCAACTAAAACTAGCCGGCATTGCGTTAAAATGGGAGATATCAAGAATAAAACATGCCGTGATTAATATAAAACTCACAGATTGACAGCCCCGAGCCTGGGCGGTAGCGTACGGGAAATAGGGTGCAATGGACGATTGGGGCCGAGATTTGGCCCCGTTTTTATGCGTGCTTGGGGCTGGCCCCTGCGCGCGAGGAGATCGCCGTGACCGCGGCGCGCAGCGAACATACATGCGTCTTCGGCCTGGGGTGGGGCGACGAGGGCAAAGGCAAAATCGTCGACCTGCTCTGTCCCGGGTTTGACGTCGTGGCGCGCTTCAACGGCGGCGCCAACGCGGGACATACCGTCTGTGTCGGGGATGAGAAGTTCGCGCTGCACCTCCTGCCCAGCGGCGTGCTGCACGAGGCCGCCACGAGTGTGGTCGGACACGGTGTCGTCGTCGATCCACTCGCCATCCTTTCCGAAATCGACGCGCTGGCGGCACGCGGCATCGACGTGATGGGCCGGCTGCGAATCAGCGACCGCGCCCATCTGGTCATGCCCTACCACAAGATCGAGGACAAACTCGGCGAGAAGGCAGCGGGCGAGAGCGGCAAGATCGGCACGACCGCACGCGGTATCGGACCCTGCTACGCCGACAAGATGCGACGTACGACAGCCATCCGCTTCGCGGACTTGCTCTTCAACGACGATCTGCCGACGAAGGTCCGCAAGATCGTGGACAACCGGAAGAAATACTTCGCAGCGGTCTACGGCGAGGACGGCGGCCTGGACGCCGCCGAGGTTCTGGACGAACTCGCGACCGCGCGCGACCGTTTGGGTCCGTGCGTGTGCGATACGAGCGAATTACTGCACGGTGCGATCGGCGGCGGGCGGGCCATTCTGTTCGAAGGCGCAAACGGGCTATTGCTCGACGTGGACCACGGAACTTATCCCTTCGTGACCTCCAGCAGCACGGGTCCGCACGGAATCGGCCCCGGCGCCGGCGTACCCGCGAGCCGTGTGACGCGGCTGATCGGCGTGACGAAGGCCTACGCCACGCGAGTCGGCTCAGGCCCGTTTGTAAGCGAATTAAAGGACGAAGTCGGCAACCGCATCCGCGTGCAAGGCCACGAGTTCGGGACCACGACGGGCAGGCCGCGGCGTTGCGGCTGGTTCGACACGGTCGCGAACCGCTACACGGCTCGCCTCAGCGGCGCTACCGACGTTGCCCTGATGCATCTGGATACGCTGAGTGGTTTCGAGCGGGTCGGCTACTGCGTGGCGTACGAAATCGACGGCAAGCGCGTCGACACGCCGCCGGCGGATGCGGGCCAACTCGAGAAGGCCATGCCGGTTTTCGAATTCATGCCCGGCTGGCAGGAGAACCTGCGGACCGTACGAAGGTTTGAGGATCTTCCGCCGACGGCGCTGGCCTACGTCGAGCGAATCGAAACACTGATCGGCGCGCCGGTCACGCTCGCCGGCGTCGGGCCGGATCGTTCGCAAACCCTCGTACGCGGACCGCTCGCCGACGTGATCGCCGTACCCGAACCGACAGCCGCCGCCCCTTCGTCATGAGTGAACCACCCCTCGATCCGCAGGCTGAACTCGGGCTTACCCGCGAGCAGCTTCCCCGTCACATCGCGATCATCATGGATGGCAACGGACGGTGGGCGAAAGAGCAAGGACTCGAGCGCATCCGCGGCCACGAACGCGGCGCCAAGACGGTTCGCAGGATCGTGACGCATTGCGCGCGACTCGGCGTCGACGCGTTGACCCTGTACAGTTTCAGCACGGAAAACTGGAAGCGGCCTCGCGCGGAGGTCGACTTTCTGATGGAACTCTACGCCCGCTATCTTGTCGCAGAACGTGACACGATCATGGACAACGACGTCCGCTTTCGGCACGTCGGACGGCGCGAAGGCCTGCCGGCGTCGGTCCTGGCGGAAATGGACAAGACCGTCGAGATGAGCCGCGGCAACGGCGGCCTCACGCTTTGCCTCGCGCTGAACTACGGCTCGCGCGATGAGATCATCGACGCCGTACGCAGCCTCGCTCGGGACGTGCGTGACGGGAAGCTCGAACCCAACGCCATCGACGAGGCTGCCATCAGCGGCTCGCTCTATACAGCCGGTTTGCCCGACCCCGACCTGTTGGTCCGGACGGCCGGCGAATACCGCGTCAGCAACTTCCTGCTATGGCAGATCAGCTACGCGGAGCTTCATGTGTGCGACGTGCTTTGGCCCGACTTTGCGGAGGAACACCTCAACCTCGCCATTCGGGATTTTGCCGGCCGGCAGCGACGCTTCGGAGATGTGACCACCGCCGCCACAAAGCCGACGGCGTGACCGCTCGCCGGCGCTGCCCGTACTTGCATCAGACACGCGGCGAGGGACAATGGCCGCGTAAGGGCCAAGATCAGGAGAGACGACATCCATGGGACTGCTTGAAGGCCGAAAGGGCCTAATCTTCGGCATCGCCAACGACCGCAGCATCGCCTACCACGTGGCGCAGTCGCTGCACGAGGAGGGCGCGACCTGCGGGTTCCCCCACCTCCCCGGCGAGAAGAACGCGCGACGCACGCAGAAGGCGATCGAGGCCATCGGGATCGGTGATCCCTGGCTGATTCCATGCGATGCCGCGAGTGACGATGACCTCGACGCCGTGCTCGCCGCGACCAAGGAACGCTTCGACACCATCGACTTCGTCATTCACTCGATCGCGTACGCGGACCGCACCTATCTCAAGCCCGGCATGTTCCATCAGACGCCGCGGGATGTCTGGTCGCAGGCCCTCGACATCTCGGCCTACACGCTGGTGGCCATGGCCCAGCGATTCAAACCGATCATGCCGCGCGGCGGCTCCATCATTGCCATGTCCTACTATGGGGCGGAAAAGGCGATCCCCGGTTACAATGTGATGGGTGTCGCCAAAGCGGCACTCGAAGCCGCCACGCGCTATCTCGCACTCGAGCTCGGCGAGAGCGGCATCCGCGTCAACACGATCAGCGCGGGCCCGCTGCGAACGCTTTCGTCGATGGGCGTGGGAGGCATCGACGAGATCTTCGATTGGGTCGCGAAGAAATCCCCGCTGCAACGCAACATCGAGGCGGGCGAGGTGGGTAAGACCGCCACCTTCTTGGTCAGCGACCTGTCCACCGGCGTCACCGGCGAGAACCTCTACGTCGATGCGGGCTACAACATCGTCGGCCTGTAAGCTCCACGACCCGCCACTGCACAGCCCCGGCCCGGCATGACCCGTCCGTCACGGAAGACCTCACTGGCGGCAGCGCCCCGATTGCAGTACAAACTAAGGTGCCGTCGGACCGGCCAGGCCGCGACGGCGAGGGACCCCTGCCATGACCATTGCGTACTTCGACTGCTTCAACGGCGCCGGCGGCGACATGATAGTCGCGTCGCTGATCGACGCGGGCGCCGATGCCGATGCCCTCCGTGATCGGCTCGCGGCGCTCGGATTGGACGGTTACGCGCTGGCGATCGACGCGGTAACGCGTGGCGGGATCGCCGCGACGCAGTTCAACGTGAAGCTCGACGCAAAGGCCAAGCAGCCACATCGTCACTTGAAGCACATTGTCGAGATCATCGACAGCTCCCAGTTGCCCGCCGACGTGAAGCAGAAGTCCACGCGGATCTTCGAGCGACTCGCCGAGGCCGAGGCGCGGGTCCACGGCACGACGATAGAGAAGGTCCACTTCCACGAAGTCGGTGCGGTGGACGCCGTCATCGACATCGTCGGGGCGGTACTCGCCCTCGATCTGTTGGGTGTCGACAAGGTGATCTGCTCACCGGTGCCCGTCGGATCGGGCACGGTGAAATGCGACCACGGGATCATGCCCGTCCCCGCACCGGCCACGGCTGAGCTGCTCAAAGGCGTGCCGATCGCCGACACGACGGAGACGGGCGAACTGGTCACGCCGACGGCTGCATCCGTCCTGACAACACTGGCACGCGGGTTCGGGCCCCTGCCGCCGATGACCATCGGCTCGATCGGCTACGGCGCCGGCACCCGTGAGGGAGACACGCGTCCGAACCTTCTCCGCGTACTGATCGGCGAGCCGGGCCATGCCGGCGAGGCTGACCGGATCACCGTGCTGGAAACGAACCTGGACGACACGACGGGCGAGGTGGTCGGCTTTTGCATGGAGCGTCTCTTCGACGCGGGTGCACTCGACGTATACGCAGTGCCGATACACATGAAGAAGGCTCGGCCGGGGCTCGTGCTGACCGTTCTGTGCGAGACGGGCCGAATCGACGCGATGGAGAGGATCATCTTCGCCGAGACGACGACGCTCGGCATCAGGCGCTGCGAAGTCGAGCGCACCAAGATGTCTCGACGGGTCGAAACGGTCGAGACGCCCTTCGGCTCGATCGCGGTCAAGGTCGGCGAGCACGACGGCACGGTCAGCGCCGGCCCCGAGTATGAAGACTGTAAGGCGGCCGCCGCAAAACACGGCGTGCCGCTACGCCGTGTGATCGAGGCGGCACGCAAGGCGTGGGCCGACCGAGGGTCTGACTGACCCGTGGCGTCGCAGCAGGTCTTATCGACATGGAATTCGCGTTGTCATCTTCTCTCGCTCTCGCAGCCAAGGGTCCCGTGCTGCCCGGCACCGAGGGTATGAATTCGCTGCAGTTGATCATGCTGATCGCGGCGATCGGTGGCCTGACCCTCATTCTACTGTCAACGCGGCGAAAGATGCGCACACGGGCGGCCGGGTCTCGTGCGACGGTGCGCGACCGTTATTCCGAACTCAGCCGGCAAACCAAGACCAAGCAGGACGGGGAGCAGGTCGTCGTCGAGTTGGACCGGATCTCCCGCGAGATTCACGCCCGGATCGATACCAAGTTCGCCAAGCTCGACGCCGTCATCCGTGACGCCGACGAACGGATCGACCAACTCAACCGGCTCTTGCTCGCCAGCAGCGGCGGCTCGACCTGCGACGTGACGGTTACCGACGAGACGCGGAGCCGGCCCGCCGCCGAGGTGTCGAGCCCGCCCACCGTTGATACCCACGATCCGATTTACAGTCTCGCGGATAGCGGCTTATCGGCACTTCAGATAGCCGAGAAAACGGGCCGTCCGACCGGCGAGATAGAGCTGATCCTGGCCCTTCGTCGGACTCGTGATGCCGTTTCCAAGCCGGTAGCGCACGCGTAGGATCGGCGTTCCGTACCACTTCAATCCACGCGCGCTGTCAGCGCAATCGGCCGGTACTGGACATGCCGCACACCTGATTCCACACCACCCGATAAGAACCACGTTCAGTCGTCGGTGCGCGCCGGCACCCGGTGGAAACCCCATGGTCTAGCGCTATCGCCCCGCCTATGATGACGTGTCAGCGGAAAGGTTTCACAACGGACAAGAACGTCCGCACCCTTCCGCCGTGAGTAAACGGGCATGGGGCTCAACACGACATTTGTAAGCGGCCTGAGGCGCTCGGGAAAAAGCGCGGTCATCCGAACCATGATCGACCGCCTTTGGAAGAAAGAGCCCCACTACATCCGCCTTGCGCAGAGCGGTGGCGACAAGACGCCGCCCAAGCAAACGCAGAAGCCGCCGCAAAACGCAGGCGTCGCTAGCGCCCGGTGGCTCGATTACGACGCCGAGCATGTCTTCGAGGTGCTGCCGGCCGCCCTCGCCGCGATCCACCGAACCGACCCCTACGGATCGGTCGTGATCGAGGCCGACGCCGACCCGGTCCTGCGATGTGCCTATTCCTACGACCACCGGGTATTCGTCATGCCGGTGCCGGGCTGTGTGGCCGAGGTCTTCCGCGACGCCGCTGATGCGGCTGAAGAGCTCAAGTCGGCCCTCGAAGACACGGTCGCGTTCGCGTCGGGAATCTTCGGCATGTTCTCGGAAGGCCAGCAGGACGACGACGAGCCGTCGGAGGACCGACCCGACCTTTCCGAGACGAACATGCGCGGCTTCCTCTACTCACCGCTCGGTGATGAGCTGGCCACCCGGATTCAACTTCAGCCGCCCTACCACGGCCTGGTCGAAAGCGACGTCATCCTCGTGAACACCGGCGCGGGCACGCAGCAGACCGACACGGAAGAGTGCCTCAACAGGATCGAGCGACTGCTCGTGCGTCTGCACGGCCACTCGGGCCAACGGGCCGAGCTGTTTCATTGCGACCCACGCGACACCAAGGCCAAGGACTGCAAGAAGCTGCTCAAGGCGCTGGCCCCGATGTGCCAAAACGGTTCGTAGTAGGGCGCGATGCACGGGTGCCACTGGCGGCTCGTCCACCAGTGCCGTAGAGTCGTCACTCGTGGTCGGCGCAGGGGCCGCCCTACCCCTCAACCTTGGTGCGTAGGGGCGTGTTGAGCAGTACGACCTCGGACGGGCCGGCTACGTCGCTTTTCTTAGTGACGCGGGGCTCGGTGACGGTGCCGGTTTGGCGGGCGGTGTCGACCCGGGTGTTCCATCGGCCGAAGAAGCTGCGCATCAGGATGCCGATGCGGTAGAAGTTGCGGCGCCAGTCGAAGTTGCCACTGATCATCATGAAGAAGGCCTTGGACACGATGCCGGCCCGCAGCATCCGCATCTTCGTCTTCTCGGATATGCCGAGTGAGGTCAGGTCGATGCCGAGGTAGTCCTTGTTGCGGTTCCAGTTGTCCAGCACCTGCGTCGCGGACTTCAGCCCGTGGCGATCCACGATCGACTGCAGCGGCGCACCGGGCATCGGCGTGGCGATCGACCAGGTCATGTAGTCCATCCGCCGAAGCAGGAACTGCTTCCACGACCACCAGAGCGACCGGCGAATCTCCTTCGGCGTTTCCACCTGAAGCTCGCCTTTGCGCTCCCACAGTTGGAAGGCCATCATGAACAGGAGGACGCGGATCTTGTGGGCTTTTAGGAACTTCAAACACTGCTCGACCTGAGCGACGGTGATCTTCTTTTCGATTCCGTCCAGCACGCGGTCATTCGCGCTTTCGACGCCGAGGTGCACCAGCCACATGTTCATCCGCTTGAACAGGTAGGCCAGTTCGTCGTCGATCTTGTCCGCACGGAGGTTGGACTGGAAGTAGAGGTCGTCGTGGCCAAGGTCACCGATCGCGCGGCAGACCTCCTTGGCCCACGGCAGTGTCACGTTGATCTCGTCCGAGACCACCTTGATCTCACGCACGCCGAGTGAGTAGAGCCACTCGACCTCGCGCGCGATGTTCTCCGGTGAGCGCATCCGCACGAAGGGCTTAGCCGCCCGCCAGACCGGCAGCGAGCAGAAGGTACAATTGAACGGGCACCCGCGGCTGATCACGATGCAGCTTTGCTTCTTCGACTTGCAGTAGTGCTGCCCGACGAATTTGGAAAAGTCGATGCGGTCCCACGCCATGAAGGGCAGGTCGTCGAGGTTCTCGTACGCTCGCGGCTTGCCGGTGTCGATGGAGCCCTCGGGTCCGCGAACGAGCAGGCCGGGTATGGTTGTGAAGTCGCGCTTGCCGCGAGCCATCTCGTTGACGACGTCCGCCAGCGTCATCTCGCCTTCGCCAATACAGACGATGTCGGCCGACGTGCTGTCCATCACTTCCGCAGGCACTGACGTCGGATGCGGGCCGCCGGCGATGACGAGCAGGTCGGGGAACCGGCGCTTGACCGCGTTGATGGTTTCGTAGGCGATGCGTTGCGTGAGGAACGCGAAGCTGATGCCGTAGACCCGCGGCTGATGCTCTTCGATGGCGCGAATGTGATCGTCGACCGAATGGAATTGATCGAGGAAGACGATGTCGTCGTCGGTCAGCGGCGTCTGCTCGCGGACGTACGAGATCAACTGAAGGATGCCGAGGTTGGGATAGGCCTTGTCGTAGTCGTCGTCCAGGGCCGGTGGATCAGCCAGGATCATCTTGAACCGTTCGGGTGTACCGGTTGCGCTGTCGACAGGTGTCGACGCGGCGCTACTCGGGATGACATCCAAGGCGATCGACACGTTCGGCACTCCCGGCCCGTCTGCGAATCCGGGCGGATCACCGCGGCGAGGCGAATCCTCACCAAAACGGTGCTAATTGCTCATCGGCTCTTACCGTACGGTCCTGAATTATCGGCAGCGCACCGTTTACGAGCGGGTACGCCCATCGGGGCCGCGGAGGCACTGGTGGGCGAGCCACCAGCGGCACCCGTTCGGAGTAGCTCCCCTCCTTACCAAGGAGGGGTCGGGGGAGGTTCCTCGCCGAAGCCGACCCCCCACAAAACCCCCATATAAAGGGGGGTAGCCGCACCCCAGCCGACACCCAACCGGCGGACCCACAACGGGAAA
>JAJDDX010000313.1 GCA_029260055.1 Phycisphaerae bacterium | reverse complement strand
TGCCCGAGGCGGGACCCATCACGGTTGGCTCCCTCGGTCTGTCGCTCCCGACGCAGCCGGGTGTGTACCTGTTCGACGCGCTGAACGCCACTCCCGCGACGGGCAACCCCAACGAAGGCGCTACAATCTCCTTCGGCTTTCAACTGACCCCGGACGATCCGATCGTCTACTGGTATGCTTCCGGCGAAGATGTCATCGGTGGCGGGACGTTTCTCCCGGTTGCGGGCGCCGGCGGCGATCTCATGTTCGACTTCCAGCCTTCGTCGGCCACGATCGTGCCGGAGCCGGCGACCCTGGCGTGCCTGGCGTTCGGTGGCGCCGCATTTGTCATGCGCCGGGGGCGCAGGAGGCACCGGCTCCGCCCATAAACCTCTGCCATGCATCCTGTTACGGGTCCCCTTCGCCCGCCGGTCGAGCCGGTAGGCGCCCGGGCCCACCGCTCGCGGTCTCACCCGGCTCCGGGCGTTCCGCCTGAGTTCACTTCGTCACGGCGGCGCGGCCGTGCTGTGTGCCACCAGTCACCGACGCCAAGCCCGGCTCGGTCTTGCGGCTGTGGTTCGCCCTTGAGGTGTTAAGTAACTTCAGGAATAATGCCAATGTCATGGCGGACTCGGTTCTTTGGTCCTATCGATGCCCGGCGATTCACGAGGGCATCTCATCCATCATCCGGCGGCGTTCGACGAACCCGGTCGATGTGCGAGACTTTGCGCTCGCGGGACTCGATCTTACCGGCGCGAAGAAGGTCCTGGATGTCGGCTGTGGATTCGGCTTCATGGCGGAGTCGCTTGCGTCGCGTGTCGCTGCCGATGCTTGCATCACGGGCGTCGACGTGTGCGTGTCGGACGAGGGCGCATTCATGGCTCGCGTTCGAGCGGCCGGGCGTCAGGGAGATTTCGTATCGATGCGGGTCGACACGGAACTACCGTGGCCTGACCGGCATTTCGATCTTGTGGCCTGCTCCTACGCTCTGTATTTCTTCGTAGATGTGCTGCCGGACCTGGCGCGCGTACTGGCGCCGGGCGGTCTGTTCCTGGCGGTGACGCACAGTGAGGCGAGCCTGCGCGGGCGGCTTCCCGATGCCGCACTCGCCGATGGAGGTGACACGGCGCTTGACCTGACCCGCCGATTCTCGGCAGAGAACGGGTGGGCGCAGCTTAGCGATTGGTTCGGCGCCGTCGAACAACTCGACTACTCAAACCGACTGGTCTTCGAGTCCCGGCACGCCGACGAACTGCTGGCTTACCTGAAGTTCAAACTCCCGCTGGTGACGCCGGGTGCCTTGCCCGGGGGCGACGTGCCGGACCGTTTGACTCGTTTCGTTGACGAGGAATTGCGAGCTCACGGACAAGTGGTTGTCGAGAAGAACGACGCCGTCTTCCGTTGCCGAGATCCGCTATGGCGCTGAGACTGCGATTCTGTTCCCAATGTGCGGCGCCGGTCGACGCGCGCCGCATCGAAGGCCGGACCCGGGACGTGTGTTCGTCCTGCGAGACGGTCTTCTATCAGAACCCGCTCCCGGTGGCCGCGTGCCTCGTCCTCAACGCCCGGCACGAGGTGCTCCTCGTAAAGCGAAGGAACGCCCCGCACGAGGGCATGTGGTGCCTCCCGATAGGGTTTGCCGAGACCGGAGAGACGATCGGGCAGGCGGCCCGGCGAGAACTCAAGGAAGAAACTGGTATCGATGGCCGGATCGTCAGGCTTCTCGACGCGGACTCGAGTCAGAGCAATTTCTACGGCGATCTGCTTATCGTCACGTTCGAGCTTCAGAAGGTCGGCGGAGTCGAAGAGGCCGGGGATGACGCCGAAGCCACGTCCTATTTTGCGCTCGATGATCTACCGCCGCTGGCCTTCGTGTCGAATGAGAAGGCCATTCGGTTCTGCGCAATCGCGCACGAGGACGAGTGGGCGATCCAGGAGTCTTTTCGTCGACTCAATATCGGGCCGCACGACGAGATGGCGTCCGATGCGCTGGTGAGGATCATCGACGAGCGCGTGGGTACCATCGCGCGCTTGTGGCTGGCCGACGTGCGCTCGAATCCGACGACGAGTTCGCTCGAGCGGCTCGATCCGGGCCGGCTCCTCGAACTCGGTTCGTTCATCCTCAGTCAGTTCAGTACGTGGCTGAAGGGCGGCGACGGAGAGGACGGGCTCCGGCGCGTCTCGATGACGGTCGGCCGGGAGCTGTCCGACGCCGGGTGTGCTCTTCCCGACCTGATCAGCGCATTGATGTTGCTCCGCAAACACGTCTGGACCTACGTGCAGAGCACCGGGGTCTGGGAGAGGCCCATCGAGGTGTACCGCGTGCTGGAACTCAACCGCCGGATCGCCCTGTTTTTCGATAAGGTGCTCTTTCACACCGCGTGCGGCGTGGCGGAGGCGCGATGACCCGGTCGATCGACGTGGGCGCCCGCCGGGGGCGCAACACGAGAGGAGGCCGCACCCATGAACCCTGACGGAAGGGCTGGAGGCGGCGCGCGGTGAAACGAGCACGGACGGCGAACCTGGCTGTACATGGAAGGGCGGTCAAGAGGCGGCGGTGGCCGGAATCGCGGACATTGTTGACGTGTCGAAGCCGTCAGTCGTGCATTGACAAACAGTAGGGATTAGTCGATGAGGACAGGCGTGGATTGTGCCCAGCCAACGTCTGGCTGGCATCAAGTGGCGAGAGAGCGACCCGGAGGAGATTCGAGCCCCGCGCGCGTGCGAGGGCACGATCGAACGGATGAACCGCCGGAATCCGTACGGTCGGCTCGGGCGGGAATGGGTTCTACTGCTTGTCCTGTAGAGGTCGCAGAGGTCCGGCGAAAAGGGGGATTGCATCATGACCGAGGCCGAGTGGATTCTCACATTTGACGACGGGCCGCTGGCGGCCGACATGGTGGACGCGACCGGTCTTTCAGACGCGGAGCTTCTCACGCCGCTGGATCAGATCCTCGAGACCCTGGCTACCCACCCCGAAGGGCCCATCAAGGCCGTGTTCTTCGTCCGGGGCCCGGCCTATCCCTGGCCCACCCCGCCGCCGGACAGCGCATTCCAGAAAGGAATCGACCGGATCCTGGACGAAGGTCATTTCATCGGCCTGCATGCGTATCGCCATGATCCCGAGTTGTGGTGGAACTGGCTGACCCGAGCCCCGGAAATCACCGAGGACCTGGATCGCTGCAGGGCCTATTTCGAGCCCATGGTGGGTGCGGACATCACGGTGTTTCGGCCGCCGTATGGCCAGGGCGGCATACCGGCTTTCGACTGGGCGCAGGAAAACAACGTCAAGTACCACCTCATGGACGTTGACACCGAGGACTGGAAGCACCACCCGGATGGGCTCAACCTCCTGTGGGAAAACGATCCCGTGGGGCATCTGGACTACATGCTCCATTTCCTGCCGAGCAAGATGTGGTTTCACACGCTCTCGCCGGGAGCCAACGACATCCTGTTCCACGTGAGCGAACGGACCGCGGGGTTTCTGGACAGGCTGATCGAGCGAGTCAGCGAGGCGACCCGGCTGCTCGGTCACGAACCCAAGTACGTGGTGCCCTCGGAGTACGTACGCATCAGTTAGCGCGCTTGGGGGCATGACGAGACCGGAATCACGTGGCTTCCCGTTTGGCTGCGATCGCGCAAGGCGACGTACACTGAACATGTTCCTGGCGTGCATGGCGTGTCGAAGCGTGCCGAGGGTATCCGCTCCCAAAACGGCGCAGAAGAACGTGAGCGTCGCCCGAGCCATGTGCGTAGCGGAAGTGAGCCCGATCGCACGAAGCGGAAGCCGCCGATGTGGGCAAGCACAACCGTCCTGACGACCTGGAAGGGATCGCTCACAGGGCGAGTGTCCATGCGGTTGCGAGGAGAGCCAGAGCGGCCGCTCCCAGCAGGAGTTGACCCCGTGCGGTGAAGAACATCTGCTCGCCCAGCTTCCCGTAGAGTGCGCCGAGCAGCGCGCCGCAAAAGAAGCCGGCTACATGCGCACCTACGTCGGTCCGCCCACCGCCCGTCCCGAGGAGGCTCAACAAAACCGCGCCGCCCACAAGTGGTGCCCACCGTCTTAGCCTGGATCCTCGCATGTGTCGCCGACGTTGCCATGAGTATGCCGCGACTAAGCCCAGTGCCCCAAACACCGCCGTCGATGCGCCAACGGAGGTGTGGGTAGCGTGGCGAACCCAGGCGTTCAGTACGTTGCCCGCCGTCCCCGCCATCAGGATGCTGATCCATGCCAAACCGGAGCCGAATAACTGGCCGGCGAAGAGCCCGATCAGGCCGCCGATGAGGACGTTGGCGCCCAGATGAGCTAGGTCCGCATGCAAGGTCAGGGCGGTCATCGCACGCCATAATTCGCCGTGCCGAATCGAACCAGCGTGTGTCTTTCCAGCTGCATGCCAGTCGAGGGCGAACGCGCGCTGATACTCGAGCACAGCCACGAGCAGCAACACCAGGGCATAGCCGAAGACGCCTGGCCAACCACTCCCGCGTTGAGGAAGCACTACGGCCTCGGCCGGCCATTCACGGTTCTCGCTGGCGTAGTCGTCGAGTTCTGCCCGGGCTCGCGCGGCATCCCCGCCCGCGACGACAAGCGCGAACTCCGCCCCGTCCCGGACGACTTTGTGCCGGAAGCCCGTGGTTTCGAGCACCAGGGCCTGCGCGAGGCAGTCCTCCCTGGCCGCCGACCGATATATCGTCTCCACTGGGTGCTGCTGGTCGCTCATGCCGGGCAATCCTACCTTGTGATGCCAGGCACGGGCAATCGGAAAGACCGGGTGGATGCCTGGCTTATCTACGCCCCCGACAGTGTGATGCCACGCGGCCCCAGATGCACTTGACCGCTGTCGACTCGGGAACCTGCGATCGCTATGACTGGCGAGAAGGTCGCCGTCACGTTTTCGGCGGACTCGGGGCTCGGCTACGACACGCTCGCTAGCCACTTCTTGAGCGGCTCGACGCCCATCTGCCATGACTTGGCGATCTTCCACGAGTGCGAGCGCCAAGCGGTGCGAAGGCGGTCGATGTTGTACACGTACATGCGTCTAGCCCCTGGCTCGGAGTAGAGCCTGAAATCTGCGCCCTCCTCCAGCAGGCCGATCTCACGCGCACGGTCAACGTCGGTGACACTTGCGATCCGGCTCAGCTTCATGAGCTGGTGACCATCGTTGCCCGCCGTATCACAGATTCTCGCACACGCCCGCGCTACACACATCGCAGTCCGGAGGGCCGAGCGGGCAGTCGTTACATGCCGTCCCGTCCGGCACGTCGTTCGAGTCGCAGGTGCCGACGCCGTCGCAGGTATCCGGGTCGGTGCAGTCGGTGTCGCTCCCAATGCCACAAGCCGTACCAGCGGGCCGATGGCAGGTGTTGGCGCCCTCGTCACAGTTGTCTGCGCATTCGGGACCGCCTGAGCACGGATCGCCTGCATGGATCGAGCAAACGCCGCCGGAGCAAGTGTCCACACCGTTGCAGAACAGGCCGTCGTCGCACGGATCGCTGTTAGAACCGTTGGAGCACTGGAACGATGCGTCGCAAATGTCTGTTGTGCAGACGTTCCCGTCGTCGCAATGCGCCCCGTTCAGACACTCCTTGCAGGAATCCGACGCCTCGTGACAAAACGGGTTACCAGGGTTGCACGGGGCTCCGCTGCCGACGCACACGCCACCACTGCACGTGTCGGTCGCGGTGCAGAAGAGCCCGTCATCGCAACCATCCGTGTTATTGACGGACTGACAGACGCCAGCCGTACACGTGTTGTTCGTACACGGGTTCCCGTCGTCGCAGTCCCCGTCGACCAGGCAGGCCACACAACTGTCGGACGCCTCATCGCACGCTTCGGCACAGGGCGACCCGGCATGGATCGAACAGGTGCCGCCAGAACACGAATCCGGGCCGTTGCAGAACAGCAAGTCGTCGCACGCCACCGTGTTGGGAATATGAAGACAGGTTCCCGCAGCACAGATGTCGGTCGTGCAGATGTCAACGTCCGTGCAATCGCCGTCCACGAGGCATTCGACACACGCATCTGCCGCCTCGCTGCACAAGTCCGGAGGCGTGCATGTGCCGCCGCTGCCGCCGCAGACACCCGTCGTGCATGTGTCGGTCGCGGTGCAGAAGAGCCCGTCATCGCAAGCCGCGCCGTCGGCCAGGTTCGGGTGCGTGCAGGCACCACCGCCGCACACGTCGTCCGTACATGCATTGCCGTCGTTCGTGCACGGGTCTCCGTCTACCGCAGGGTTCGGCAGGCAGGTCCCGGCTGCGTCGCACGTGTCGGCCGCATCGCAGTCGCTGACTACCGCGTCACCGCACGCGCTGCCCGCCGGCTTGTTCGGGTGGGCGCAAACGCCCGTGTCGCAGGCATCCAGCGTGCAATCATTGCCGTCGTCGGGACACGAAGTCCCGTCGGCCAAGTTGTTCGGCTGACAGAACCCGGCGCCGTTGCACGTGTCGGGCACGGTGCACTGAGTCGTAGCTGCGCTACCACACGCCGTACCGACAACCAGATTGGCATGGGCACACACGCCTCCCGAGCAGGTGTCGCCCGTGCAGTCGTTGCCGTCATCCGTACAGCCCGTGCCGTCCGCCACGTGGTTGGCGACGCACGTCCCGGCTCCGTCGCACGAATCCGGATCGTCGCATTCGGTATCGCCGGCGTCACCACAAGCGGTGCCCGCGAATTCATGGTTCGCCACGCATGCGCCTGCCCCGTCACACGTATCGGGATTCGTGCATGCGTCGTCAGTAGGGTCTCCGCAGGCGATCCCCACGGCTACCGGCAAGTTGTTGCAGACGCCGAAATCACACACGTCAGTCGTGCACGCCTCGCCGTCAACGCATGTCGCTGGGTCGATCGTCTCGATAGGCACCTGCGTTTGGTCGCTGCTGCCGCCGGACTCAGTGACGCTGATCGTGATCGTCTGTGTCGTCGCCTGGGCGGCTGGCCCGGTGTAAGTCGCCTGGTTCGAGCCGGGGCCCGGCACCAGCATCTCACCCGGCAGCAGTGGATTGCCAACTGTAAAGGTGAACATGTTGACGCCCGTTCCGCCGGAAGCAGTCGCCGTGATGACCGTCTGCTGACCAAAGCAAAGCCGCGAATGATCCACCACCGGAGGCAACAAGGTCACCGTCCCTCCACCGCAGGTGTCTTGGACCTCATTACATGCAAAGCCACCGCATGGGTCGCCGGCGTGAAGAGAGCACGTGCCGCCCGAACATGTATCGGCACCGTTGCAGAACAGGCCGTCGTCACACGGGAGCGCGTTCGGTGTGTGGGAACACGCGCCTGCTACGCACGCATCCAAAGTGCACAGATTGCCGTCGTGGCAGTCAGCATGCGTGATGCACGCGGCGACCGAGAGGGCAACCACGTCCTGCCCGAACTCGAGTGTGATCAGGTTCGTCACGGTAAGTTGAAACTCGTAAACGCCCGGCAACATGTCAGGTAGAATGGTGTAGGCAGTGTCCGGCTCCGACGAATTCGAGAGCACGACGATTCCGCTTGCGATCGGCTGCGAGAGGATGGTCCAGTCGTACCAGAGGTCATCCTGGACGTAACCCGCCTGGGCAGCCACACCGTTCAGTGCGTTGTTATGAAGAGTCCCGGGCTCACCGCTGTGATAGGCTACGGTGTGGTCCGGCCAAGCCACCGGCACGAGTCCGCCCGCGTTGACGACGACTCCACTCAGGATGCCCGTGTAGACATCCATGAACGCACCGATGTCGGAGAGGTCGATGTCCTCGTCGGAATCCGCATCGAATACCGCACATGCCGTTGGCGTGGCGACATCCGGGCCGGAGAGGCTGTGGCAGATCTGAATGGCATTGTAGTCGTAGAGGTCCACGTCATCATCGCCGTCGAAGTCACCGAACATCCCGCCCGTTCCGACGAGACGATCTGAACGGACGATGTCGCCTTCGACACGCGCGAAGAGTGCTTCGTTGTCGAAACTGCGTGGCTGCTCCATAACGCAGAGGCGTGACCCCTGCCGATCGGAATCCGCTGGACCTGCCGCAACAGCGGAGGCGGAGAGCACACATGAGTAGACAACAACCAGACGCATAGTGTTCGTGAGATTCATGCTAACACCTCTCTGTCAGGCACACCGGGTACTCCGCGTTCGCGACCGGTTTGGCAACGACACGCCCAGCCAGGGCCGGGTGGTATTCGCACCGTTCAGAAGGTCGATGAGCCGATTGATGTCGCTCGGATCCATTGCACCGCTGTGGACACATTTGCCCCGGACAATCGCACGGTGCCGGGAACGGGTAACTGCCGCCTTGGAAACCCGCAACCGTCCAATTGATGTCCGCGAAGTTGATGTCGCTGAAATCCGGGATCTCAGGCGTCGCTGTCCCGCCTTGAAGATCCAGCCAGACCTTCGGCTCCGACTGCGTGCTCTGAAAGCCTCTGACGACCGCCGAGATATCCTTGAAGCTGCGGGTGCCGTCCGGGGCACTGCCCGTCGCAGGTCCGACGACGTCGCCGAAGTCGTTCTGTGCGGTCCAGTTGTGGCCACCGCAGCGTACACCCATCCCATACGTCATCGTCGTGCTTTCCACGCTTTGCGTTATGACCGAGTTGCCGCAGTCGAGGCCGCTCGGGTCGCCGACCAGCATGCCGTTGGCGTTACGGAGAACCTGCGCACCAACGTGGCTCGTGGGCCCGATGATGCTCTTCGCAATGGTTGTCGTGCCGCGATTCGGCGTCGTGGTCGTGACGCTGTGCGGAGGTACGACAATGGACGGCTGAGGACCGATGGCATCCGATCGGTCCGAGGGCCTAGCTACGGCAGCAGCGGCACCGGGAAGGTTGTTCGGTCGGGATGCGTCCGGCCTGATTGCTCCGCCGTCTTGGGTTGTCAATGACTCACCGCTCGTGGCTGCCAGGATCGAGACGACAGTCGCGAGAAGGCGAGGTGGACGAATCATGGCGTACCTCCTGGAAGCGGCGAATCCAGTCCACGTAGGGTACCAGTAACGGCCTCGCGGATTCAACCGGGAAACCCGTGCGTGGCGTAGCGCCACCGTGCCTGGAAATGGCTTGGCTGCGGCGAGTTCGCACCACGGAATCGAGCGTCGAACGGGCCTGACCCGGCGCGAGAACGGTGACGGTGTCGACATCAGTTACGAGGTTCCGTCCTGGCTGACCGTCAAGTCGATACTCGACGGCAACGGCTACCGCGAAGGGTTACCGCCCATATCGTCGGGGTACAACATCGACCGGACATGGCGTCGCACAGCGAAGAAGGCCGAGATACCCCACGTGACGATTCACGGTTTGCGGCGAACGTGCTGCACGCGGTTGGTGCGCGCGGGTGTCCCCGTATCGACCGTGCAACGTCCGGTTGGCCACGAGAACATCGAGACGACCGTGAAGTACTACAACCGCGTGGACACCAGCGACCTGCGGGAAGGTGTGAGGAAACTGAAGAATGTCGCTGGCTGACCAGCCTAGTCTGGACCGTTCTTTGCGCGCTTCTTGCGCGCGCGAGCGAAATCGGGGTGTTCGGGCCTCAAAAACCGCGTTTTCGACCGCGCCGGGCAGGACTCGAACCTGCGACATTCGGATTAGAAATCCGATGCTCTATCCACCTGAGCTACCGGC
Organism: Phycisphaerae bacterium; assembly: GCA_029260055.1. Lineage (GTDB taxonomy): Bacteria > Planctomycetota > Phycisphaerae > UBA1845 > UBA1845 > JADFOB01. The sequence continues at coordinate 29,668 of JAJDDX010000313.1, read as the reverse complement.
GCCACATGGACCAGGGCGTGCTGCGCGTGTTCCGGATCCGGGACACACGCACATGGATTATATCCTCCGTTCGCCGGCTGGAAAGGGAGCACTACCAATGTCGCACTCGGTTGCATGCCGAAGGTAAGCTTGGCGACCCGTGGTTCGAGGCGACGCACCCCAGCGGCACCGAACGTGAGCGGCCTCTGATGATTGAGTTTTCTCGACGGCCGACGTAGGCTGCCCCATGGAATCGGGCTGGCCCTTGGAACCAAGTCGTGACCGATCCGCATAACAACTCCGGCTCCGACCCCGACCAGCTATCGCGTCTGCGCGCGAGAGTACTCGATCTCGAGCGTGAGATCGAGTCGTCTCGAGGCCACGCCAACTCGCGGAGCAGGGCGACCGTCGGACATTGGGCCGGTCTCGAAGGGGGGCTTGTCGGCGTCGGGTTACTGTCGCGCGCAGGGGCCGTCGTCGAGGCAAACGACCGACTGTGTGGCATGCTCGGCTATTCCCGGGAGACCCTCCAAGGCCGGGCCTGGGGCGGACTGACGAATCCGGACGTCCGGGCGCGAGACGAGCGAGAGTTCGAGCGCGTGGCCTCTGGCGAAATCGATACCGGCGACCTCGATACGCGCCTGATCCGGGCTGACGGCGCCGTCTTGCACGCGGCCGTGTCGATCAGGCGCGGGCACGATCCTCACGATGATTCATCCGCATTCACTGTACAAGTGCTGGACTTGACGGAGCAACGAAACACGGCTGAACAGCTTCGGGTGTCGTCAGGGCAGCTCTCGGCGCTGGGCCAGGAGCTTCAGACGCTGCTCGACCACACGCGCGACTTCGTCTACCGGCACAATGTCGAAGGCGTGTTCGACTACCTCTCGCCGTCCATCGAGCAGGTCACCGGATACACGCGCGAGGAATGGGAAAAGCACTACACGGCCTACCTCACCGACAACCCTGTGAACGAAGCGGTCGTGGATGTCACCGAGGAGACGATTCGGACCGGCAAGGAGGGGCCGACTTACCTCGTCGAGGTGCGCCATCGCGACGGACGCCCCATCATGTTGGAGGTCAACGAGCGGCCCTTCTTCGAGGATGGCAACGTGGCCGGCATCATCGGCGTCGCACGCGATGTGACCGAACGTGTCAAGGCCGAGGCGGACATTAAGCGGGCCAAGGAGGCGGCCGAAGCCGCAAGCAGGGCGAAGAGCGTGTTCCTCGCGAACATGAGCCACGAACTCCGCACTCCGTTGGCGGCGATACTCGGGGCGGCTGAACTGCGCGCCGGCGGACGGGCTCTGTCGACGGATGAAGAGGCGCAGCGCGACATCATTCTGCGCAACGGCCGACTCCTCTTGACGCTTCTGAACGATCTGCTGGACGTAGCGAGGGTCGAGGCCGGTCGTTTCGGCGTCCATCCGGTCGCCTGCGTGTTTGCCGAGATCATGGCTGACGTCGAGGCTGCGGTGCGCCCGCAACACCGAAATTCGAACGTCGAGTTCACTATCCGGTACGAGAACCCGATCCCGGTGCGCCTTGTAACCGACCCGACCCGACTGAAGCAGGCTATCATCAACCTGGTCAACAACGCACTGAAGTTCACCGAAGCGGGGCGTGTGTGCGTGCGGATCCGAGCGGACCGGGAGGATGCATCGCCGCAGTTGGTCATCATCGTGGAAGACACCGGCGTGGGCATTCCGGCCGACGCGTTGGATGAGGTCTTCGATACATTCAGCCAACTGGAGACGACGCTCGGCGCGGTTCCCGGCGGCACGGGGCTCGGGCTGCCGGTGGCCAAGTCGATTGCCGAACAGCTCGGAGGTTCACTATCCGTGGAGAGCCGGGCGGGAGAGGGTAGTGCTTTCGCGCTGCGACTTCCGCTCGACGCGGCCGACGCGGCGTTCCTGGAGCCCAAGGACATGGTGCTTCCGGTCTTCGCGACTGCGGACCACGCGTTCCGCGGGACCGCGCACAGGCTTTCCGGGCACATACTGCTTGCCGAGGACTTCTTGGATACGCGCCGCATGGTGTCCGATGCGCTGCTCGATACCGGCGCTCGAGTGACTTCCGTGGCGGACGGCCGGGCTGCGGTGCAGGCTGCGTCGCGACAGGAGTTCGACCTGATCTTGCTCGATATCCGTATGCCGATCATGGACGGGCGAGAGGCGGCGTGCGAACTTCGTCGCCGCGGGTGTCGGGCGCCCATGATCGCGCTGACGGCGTCGACGGAACCGAGTGACAGACGGACGCTTCTGGACGCGGGCTTCGATGATCTCTGGTCCAAGCCGATTTCCTTGGCGTCGCTGCTCGACAGAGTCGGCGCCTATCTCCAAACCGAGGATCCTCGACGAGGTGACGGGCGAGCACTGCCCGCGAGATCGGTGAGCCTCAACGGTGAGCGACTCATGGCCGCCGTGGCCGGGTTTGCCCATTCTCTGGACGAACGCTTCCGAGACATCCGCGCTGCGATAGAGGACGGCATGCTCAGCAGGGCTGAAGACGAACTCCACAAACTGGTCGGGGCTGCGGGAATACACGGCTTCATGCCGCTTTCCCGCCAGGCGGCGGCGTTGCTGGCTATGACTCGGAATGGCACCGTCACGCGGACTTCACCCGAGCTAGACGCGCTTCGTGAGACGATCGATGCGATCCCGGCGCTGGACGTCCCCCGCAGCGATCCGGCAGATTCGTGACCGTCGCCCGGAAGCCGGGCGTGCGGTAGTCTTGAGCCGATAATCACGTCGTTTCCGGTGACGTATGTCGAGGATCGGACGCCGCCGCAGATCATCACCCGCATCCGGATACAAACTGTAACGGGAAACCGCGAGCGCCGATACTACAAACACTACGGACGCAGCGCGATCGGAGCGCGACGGCCCGTGAACCGTACGCTACACGTCCTCCGTCTCGACGACCTGACAAGGTCCGTGAAACGGCATGGGGCACGCCAGGGCGCCTGCAGCTTGGTTGAGTTCGATATGCCACAGTTACCATCTTCGCACCCCGCGTCGAAGCAGCAACTCATGCGTTCACTGCGCCTGGACCAGGCGACGATCCAGAAGATGCTCGACTCGGTCGACTCGACGGAAAATGTAGCGCCCCGGGCCCGCGACCGGCGTCGAGCTGAACGCTACGGTTACCGCCTTAAGGGATGTGTCGTCCATTTGCAGCAGCCCGGCGACCCCGGCCCCGTCGCCTACCTCGCGCCCACGCGCAACCTCAGCGCCGGCGGCATAGCCTTTGTGCATGGCGGATTCGTCCACAACGGTTCGCGGTGTGTCATCCAGTTGGTGACGCAGCAGGAAACCTGGAACAACGTAGTCGGGACGGTCGTGGGCTGCCGTCTCATGCAGGGGACGGCGCACGAGGTTTGTGTGCGGTTCGATCAGGGGATCGACCCGAGTCTCTACTGCCCGGAAGCGGTCAAAGTGCGCGTCCTCTTGGCTGAGGACGATGTCTCGCTCGTACGCCTGGCGAAGGTCTATCTCGATAGCCTCAACGCCACCGTGGATCATGCGCCGGATGGCAGGGTGGCCGTCGAAAAGGCGAGCGAGAACGTCTACGACGTAATCCTCATGGATATGGAAATGCCCGTCATGGACGGGTTCGAGGCGACCAGTGCGCTGCGCGCCCAGGGATACTCCGGCAAGATTGTGGCGGCTACCGCTCTGGACGAGGACAGCGATCGGCAGAAGTGCATCGATGCCGGCTGCGATGCGCACATCGCGAAACCCTACCGACGTGACGACCTTGCCAAACTGTTCGAGACGATCCACGAAGAACCGCTGATCAGTTCGCTGGCAAACGAGGCGTCGATGGTTGGGCTAATTGACGAGTTCGTGAAGGAGTTGCCCGAGAAGCTCCGCTCCGTGGAGGAGGCGGCCGCCAGTGCCGACCTCAGTCAAGTCGCCATCGCCGCGCGGATGCTCAAGAGCGACGCGGGTGGCTACGGCTTCGACCCGATCGCCGACACTGCAGCCAAGATCGAGAAGGCTGCGAGGGCGGAATCACCGATCGAGCAAATCAAACCTCTCGTCAGCGAGTTGTCGAAATGGTGCCTGCTGGCCCGCTCGCCTTCCGTGGCCGGCTCGACACGCGACGAAGACGACGCAGAGACCGAGGCGGAAGGCGAAGAAGGCGCAGGAGACGCGGAAGGCGAGAAGAAAGAAGGCGCCGAAGAGCCGACCGACGAAAGGGACGGGAAGTCGGGCAAGGACAAGAAGGAATCGGAATCCGAGCAGCCCGCCGCTACCGCCGCCGCGAAGCCCAAGAAACCCACGTCCTAGCATCTCGAGTCAGTGACCCCCGAGTCAGAGTTCAAGGGACGGGAGCCCGTCCACCTGCAATCCGGACACGCTCGCGCGGAGCGCGATGTAGGCACAGCGCCAAGCCCCCGCACATCAACCCTTGCGCAAACCGCGGCGCGCTGGTAGGCTCTCCAACCGACGGAATGCGGCTGCAACCCGCCCTTCCCGGTGACCCAGCCGCCACGAGGCTCGACGTTCAACCCGGTTCTTTCGAAGGGGTCCATTGATGCATGAAGCCGGCCAACCCGATGCCACGGAGCGCACCCATGACCGACGTGAGTTCTTGAAGACCGGTGCGGTCGCCGGCCTCGGCGCGGCGCTCGGCGGACTCGGCCTTGCAGGGTGCGCCACCACCGGGCGACAACTCGGCCCGGCACCAGCGCAGCCGTTCTTTGCCGCGCCGCTCGACCGTGTTCGCATCGGATTCGTGGGCGTTGGTGGTATGGGCACCCACCATGTCAACACACTGGTGAAGCTCGACGGCGTGGAGATTCGGGCGATCTGCGACATCAACGAGGCTCACGCCAAGCGAGCGCAGGACATCGTGCAGAAGGCCGGGCAGGCGCGTCCCACAGCCTACACCCGCGGCGAGCGCGATTTCGAGCGACTCTGTGCCGAAGAAGACCTCGATCTTGTCTTCACCGCGACGCCCTGGCGGTGGCATGTGCCGGTGTGCGTGGCGGCTATGACCAACGGCAAGCACGCGGCGACCGAAGTGCCCGCAGCCACGACGCTCGACGGGTGCTGGCAGCTCGTCGAGACCGCGGAAAAGATGGGCAAGCATTGTGTCATGATGGAGAACTGCTGCTACGACCGTGCCGAGATGATGTGCCTCAACATGGTGCGCAAAGGTCTGCTCGGTGACGTGATGCACGGCGAGGGCGGGTACCTTCACGATCTTCGCGGCATCAAGTTCGGCACCGGTGGCGAGGGCCTGTGGCGGCGAGACCACTCGATCGCCCACAACGCCAACCTCTATCCTACGCATGGCCTGGGCCCGGTCGCCCAGTGCATGAACGTCAATCGCGGTGATCGGTTTGACTATCTCGTGTCGGTCAGCGGCCCGTCGCGAGGGCTGCAGCTCTGGCAGAGCGAACACCTCGATCCGAACGACCCCCGACGGAACGAGAAGTACGCCCTCGGAGACGTCAACCTCGCGATCATCCGGACCGTGGGCGGCAAGACCATCTACCTCGTCCACGACACGAACCTTCCGCGACCCTACAGCCGCCTCCACATCGTGCAGGGCACCAAAGGCATTTTCGAGAAGTGGCCCGAGCGCGTGTACATCGAAGGTCGAAGCAAGGCGCACACGTGGGAGACGCTCGACAAGTACGCCGAATATGAGCACCCGCTTTGGAAGTCGGAGGCCGTCAAGAAGGCCAGCGGCGGGCACGGCGGGATGGATTTCCTGGAGGACTACCGGCTGATTCACTGCCTCCGCACGGGCGAGCCGCTCGACATGGACGTCTACGATGCCGCCGCCTGGAGCGCGCCGTTCGATTTGACCGAGCGCTCGGTCGAGCGGCGGGGGCGCTCGGTGGATTTCCCTGATTTTACCCGCGGGCGATGGAAGACCATGCCGCCGCTCGGGATCGTGACCGCTTAGAGGTGCCCTTACAGGCGTTGCCGATCGCTGTTAGGCTTCACGTGGGGCCTGCGCTTCGGTGGGCTCGGCATCGCTGATGGAACGGTTTTACGCAGGCGGGCGGTTGCCGCAAGTGAGCGGACGATCAGTCCCGCATTTTCGGGAGTCGGAGTATGGCGAGCCGCAAGCGCAAGAAGGATGACCGCGTTCCCGAGGAGGCTCATGCGCCCGATGGCGGGTCGACCGAAGAGGTAGGCGGCACCGGAGACGACCGGGAAGTGATCGTTATGGAGCCGGCGCCGGAGCACAAGCCGCTCGCGGTCGATGACCTTCGGTGGCGCTGCGATCCGAAGTCCCTTCCGTTCGAAACCACGGACGAGGTTGAACCGGCGACAGACGTCATCGGGCAGGACGCGGCGATGGAAGCCCTGCGTTTCGGGCTCGAGACGAGGGCTCCGGGACAGAATATCTTTGTCCGGGGCTTGGCGGGGACGGGGCGGATGACGCTGGTCCGTCGACTCCTCGAAGACACGCGCTTGGCATGCCCTTTGGCGCAGGACCGATGCTACGTACACAACTTCTCACAGCCGTCCCGTCCGCGCCTCATCACGCTCCCGCGCGGCGACGGCCCCGTACTCGCGCGACATGTCGACGACCTCGTCGACTTCATACGCGATGACCTGGAAGGCGCGGTGTCTTCGGACGCCATGAGAACCAGGCGCGCCGCGCTCGATCGAGCGACCAAGACGAAGATTGACGAGGTGGTCAAGCCGTTCGAGGAGTCCGTTCGTGAGGCGGGCTTGGCGCTGGTCAGTGTGCAAGTGGGCCCCGCGACGCAGGCGGCGTTGCTGCCGCTCGTCGAAGGCAAGGCGGTGTCACCGGAAGAGTGGGAGAAGCTGCGCGGCGAGGGGGCGATCAGTGATGAAGCCGCGACTGACTACCAGGATCGCGTCGCGTCGTTCCAGGACCCACTCCGCGAAATGATGACCAAGACGAACGAACTCCAACGGCACCACGCGGATGCGGTCCGCGACCTGCGACACGAAGCGGTGCGATTGGTCCTCGAGGGGTTCGTCGAATGTCTCAAGGTTCGATTCACGGATTCAGCCGTGGCCACCTTCCTCGACGAACTCGTCACCGACGTAGCTTCGATCCGCGCTCCCGCGAAGGAGTTCGAGGACGACGAATACCTGCGTCGCTATCGCGTGAATGTCTTGATGAGCCACGCCGACGATCTCTCTTGTTCGATCAACGTCGAAAACACGCCGACCATGAGCAACCTGCTCGGTTCGATCGATCAGAAGTACGACGGCAGAGGCCGAGGGCAGAGCGATCACCTGATGGTGCGTGCGGGTTCGTTGTTGCGGGCGGACGGTGGCTATTTGATTCTCGAAGCGCGCGAGGTGCTCCGCGAACCCGGCGCGTGGAAAGTCCTCTTGCGCACACTGCGCACGGGGCGCCTCGAGATCATGCCGCCGGAGATGACGGCGCCGTGGTGGGGGCCTTACCTGACCCCGGAACCGATCGAGGTGAACGTCAAGGTCATTCTGCTCGGCGACGCCGAGATCTATTATCAGCTCGATGCCTACGATCCGGACTTCCCTTACCTGTTCAAAGTGCTCGCGGATTTCGGCCAGATGATCGACCGCGATGAGCACGGCATCGCCCAATACAGCGCCGTGTTGGCGCGCATCGCCAAAGAGGAGGACCTGTCGGCTTTCTCTAACTCGGCGGTCGCGGCGCTCGTCGAGCACGGCGCTCGAATCGCCGGGGGAAAGAACGATCTGACGACGCGGTTCGGGCGACTTGCCGACATCGCGCACGAAGCCGCCTACGTTGCCGGGAAAGAGCGACACGACCTCGTCAACGGCGATGACGTGCGCGACGCCATTCGCCGCACCAAGAAGCGCGCCGAGTTGCCCTCCAAGCGCTTCCGCGAGATGTTGGCCGACGGCACGATTCGAGTGGCCACGACCGGAACCAAGGTGGGGCAGGTCAACGGGCTCGCGGTCACGCATGCCGGGCCGCTGGTGTATGGGTTCCCCGCGCGAATCACGGCCAGCATCGGCCCGGGTTCGGCCGGCGTGATCAACATCGAAGGCGAGTCAAACCTGAGCGGCTCCGTACACACGAAAGGGTTCCATATCCTCAGCGGGTTGCTGCGGTCCTTGCTGAAGACGGAACATCCGCTCGCATTCCACGCTTCCATCGCACTCGAACAGAGCTACGGTGGAATCGACGGAGATTCGGCCTCCGGCGCGGAGGTGTGCTGCCTGATCAGTGCGCTGACGGAAGTGCCGCTCCGTCAGGATCTGGCGATGACCGGTGCGGTCGATCAGGTCGGGAACATCCTCGCGATCGGCGCAGCCAATGAGAAGGTCGAGGGTTTCTTCGACACCTGTTTCGACCTCGGCCTGACCGGGACGCAAGGCGTCATCATTCCGAAGTCCTGCGTGCGGGATCTCATGCTTCGCCACGACGTGGTCGAAGCGTGCGCCGACGGCAAGTTCCACGTCTACAGCGTCGACACGATCCACGAGGCGCTGGAGCTACTTACCAGTACGCTGGCGGGGTGCCGGGATGAGACGGGCGTCTACCCCGAGGGCTCGCTCTTGGGACTGGCGGTGGGTAAGGCCTTCGAATACTGGGTCAAGGCGATCCAGGGGCTGGAGAGTTTCAGCTTCGCCCAGGAAGAAGCACCGGTGGAAGAGCCAGACGCCGGGTGATCGTGCCGCGCGAGCGTCAGTCGTGCGCGCCCATGTCCTGTGTGAATACGTACGTCATCAGCAAGTTCTCGTCATTCTCGTGGCGATCGATATACGATAGCAACTGGTCGACTCGGCGGCAGCAATCGAACGCCACCAGCGCGTCGGTCGGTTCGAGGACTTCGAGCGTCTCGTGGATTCGATCCATGAGGTGCGCGAACTGGCGGTGCTCATGCTTCAGGTGCTCCACTTGCGCTGACAACGTGGGACGGCGCTCGACGACCAAGGTCATGTAGCCCTCCTGCTCCTCGAGGGCCATGTGTTTGTATTGATGAGCGCGGAAGTGTTCGAAACGGTCCTTCAATCGGCGAAGCCAGTGCTCCGTGCCGGCGCGCGGAACGACGGCTGTCTGCGTCCGTAACGCTTCCGCCAATTCGTTGACCTGCTCGTGCTCGTCCCGTATGCGTCTGGCAAACTCGGCCGTGTCCATGCCGTTCTCCTGGTAGGTTCAACCACGTCCAAGCCCGCGCCCCGAGGGCGTTCCCGATGCTGCCGCAAGTATACGAAGGATGGCGCCGAAGCGCAAGAAGCACTCGACGGTCCGCGAGTAAGCCGGCAAGCCGCTGCCGGAACTCGCCTCTCTTGCATCAGTAAAAAAGAAGGAGGGTCGCGACACCAGCGGCTCCCTCCCGTATTCGGGCCGGAGGAGAGGGAACTCGGGAGGGGATGATCCCGCTGACGTTCGCGACCCTTTGGTTCTTCCCAATTGGGGGTCGATTCTTAAGTTACCTGATAAACTACCTGATTGGTCCTCGAAGATCAAGGGCCGCAACGCCAGGGGGTCCCTTCCGTGTTCGGGCCGGAGGAGAGGGAAATCGGAAGGGAATTGTTCCCCTGGCGTCAGCGACTCGTTGATTCGGCGGAACGAGACCCAACGTCCGATTCGGGTCGCGTCCTTGCCCAGTTTATTGAAGAGCCGCGGCGCCAGGGGTTCCCTCCCGTTTCGGGCCGGAGGAGAGGGAAGTCGGAAGGGGGTTAACCCACTGGCGCACGCGACTCAGTTTCCGTTGTCAGGGCGGGAATTGCAGCGACACTTTCGCCGCGACGGCAAGACCTCCAGCCCTGCATACATCTCGTTCGGGTTACAGTCTCCGGTACCCTTCCCGATTCTTACAAGCACAAGATTCAAAGGCAAGTTCCATGCCATGAGCGGGAATGGCGCCGGGCGGTCACAGGACGCGTTGCCGGTACCCCGTGAGGTCCAACCGGGCACCTGCCCTGGGGGATTCCCGCCAGCGGCGTGCCAAACCGCACATGGCCGCCAGCGAGCAAAAACGGTTCGAGACTTGGCTCCGGCGATCGGACGGAACTCGAGCCGCTGCGCTCGGCGACGTCTTTTGACGACAGTCATTGACACGAGTCCCGGGCGCTTGGGCTTGCCGTTTGTGGGAATCTCTTCTCAAGAACGACGCGCCGAGACTACTCCGCCGAGCGTATTGAAGTGAGCGTGCGTCGGCGGAAGCCGCTCAGGCAGTGTCGGGACTTAACCTCCTCAGCTTCGCGCGGGCCGAGAAGATCAGCTCTGCGGCGTCGGAAGGCTCGAAACTCGCCATGTTGACAATGAGGTCATACCGCTGCGGATCGTCCGGTTCGGTGGCAAAGTGCTTGCGAGTGAACTCGGCGCGTTGGCTGTCGAGCTGGGGAATCTGCTGCCTTGCTTCGTCGCCGGAGACGTCGAATTCACGTGTAAAGTTACTTAACCTATTGTCAAGTGGGGCCACAAGTCGCACCCGGAACCCGGCCTGTCTCGGTAGAATGAGGTCGACCGCACGCCCGAGAAAGACTGCCGGGCTCTTTCTCGCGATAAAGAGGACCGTTTCCACCAACCTGTGGAAGTAGTCATTCTTGACAAACGCCGGATCGGCGAAGGCTCTCAGGGCCTCCTCAAACCACCCAATGTCACGTTCGTCCATTGAATCGTAGAGCTTTCGCCTGATCTCGTCGGTACCGGCCATGACCTGGAGAATGGTCTTGTCAAACACGGGCCACCCGAGCCTTTCGCCGAGCATCGCGGCGACTTCGGCGCCGCCGGCTCCCACTTGGCGGGATACGGCGATGAATTCGGCGACTTCGGCCGGTTCTTGCCGGGCGTCCGTCGGGTGCTGTGTACGCGCCAGCTCCCAGTTGCGCATCTGGCGTTCGACGATTCTGGTGAGTGCGGGGTCGCGGGTCGTTGATTGGCCGGGCATGGTCGCCTCCTTTGCATTCGTGCGATTCGCAGGAACGCCGCGAGCGACCGGATGCCACCGGGTCGGCAAAACGTTAGGTGTCGACGCCTGGGGTCAGGCGTACGACTGCAACGCGCGCAAGTAGTTAGCGCGCTCGAACGCACCGGGATCGCTCGTGGTGCGGTGATTCATGCAGCCCTGGAGTTGGGTGACGCTCTCGTACTCGTGCTCCTCCATCCAGGCCGTCAGACCCTCGAGGAGCTTCGGTACCACGGGCGCACCGTTACGCAGGAGCGTGGCGCAAAGCTGTGTCACGTCGGCTCCGACCATCAGCAGCTTGACCACTTCCGCCCAGGTGTAGACCGCAGTGCTGGCCGCCAGCGATGCCTTCACCACCGGATCCAGAATGGCAATCCACCTTAGCGGCAGACGCACCTCGTGAGGCGCGCTGAGCGACAGGTTGGGGACCGCTTCAAGCGTGTCGATATCGATGTCCGGCTGGTAGAAACGGTTGAACAAGACGAAGCCCGCCGCCCCGCATTCCTCCAGACGTTTGGCCATGTGCGGCAGCGAACTGAAGTAAGGGGCGAGCTTCATGGCTACGGGGATCCGGACGGCCTTCGAGACGGCCGACAGGATCTCCGCGTAGTTGTTCTCCACGTCGGCCGGGCTTACCTCCGGGTCGGTGGCGACTTGATAGACGTTCAGTTCGAGTCCGTCGGCGCCGGCCTGCTCGAGTTCCGATGCGAACTCGACCCAGCCGCCGCGTGTGCAGCCGTTGAGGCTCGCGAACACCGGAATGCCGACCGCCTGCTTCACGGCGCGGAGGTGTTCGAGGTAAGGCTCAGTGCCCACCGGCGTGTAATCGAGCGCCGGCGCATACGACGTGGACTCCGCGTGCGACTCGGTACTGTGGTCGAGAAAGTGATCGTGGGCGCCGTGTCCGTGGGCGATCTCTTCCTCGAACAGCGAGTTCAGGACGACGGCGCCGACGCCGGCGTCCTCGAGCGCGCGAATGTTATCCAGGTCCCGCGTAATCGGGGAGGGCCCCGCCACCAGCGGGTTCTTGAGCTTCATGCCGAGGTATTCGGTTGATAGATCCATCATCAATCCTGCTATTGTATTCTAGGCACCGGTGCCGACCGTTTGTCGACCCGCGCCGGTGTCCTTCTTCTGTTCATTGCCGTCCGCTGCGGCCAGCCGGGCGTACTCCTGATACCGAGCCGTTGCCGCTTGCTGCGCCTGACGCACCAGAGCCTCCGCACGCTGCGGTTGGCTTTTGAGAAGCATGGCGAAGCGGTTCTCACTCTCCATGTACGTCCGAAGCGGAAGCTTCGGCGGTTTCGAGTCGAGCTGCATCGGGTTCTCGCCGGCCAGCGTGCGCCGCGGGTCGAATCGATAGAGCGGCCAATGCCCTGAATCGACGGCCGCCTTCTGGTGGCTCAGGCCCTTGCGCATGTTGATGCCGTGGGCGATGCAGTGGCTGTAGGCGATGATCAAGGATGGTCCGTCGTAGCTCTCCGCCTCGACGAAGGCTTTGACACATTGGTTGTCCGACGAGCCCATCGCGATCTGGGCGACGTAGACGTGCCCGTAGGCCACCGCCATCATGCCAAGGTCCTTCTTCTGCACCGCCTTACCGGCGGCGGCGAACTTGGCGACGGCACCGAGCGGCGTGGCTTTGGACATCTGTCCGCCGGTGTTCGAGTAGACCTCGGTGTCGAGCACGAGCACGTTGACGTTGCGCCCCGAAGCGAGCACGTGGTCCAGCCCGCCGTAGCCGATGTCGTACGCCCAACCGTCGCCACCCATGATCCAGACGCTCCGTTTGAGCAAGGAGTCCGCCACGCTCATCAGGTTGGCGGCATCCGGCGCGCCGATCTTGGGCAAGCGCTCCTTGAGTTGGGCCACGAACTGCCGCTGAGTGCGGATTCCCGCTTCATCGGTCGGTTTGCACTCGAGTAGCGGCCGAACCAGATCCGGACCGATCTCTGCGCTGAGCTTCTCGAGCAGTTCCCGTGCGTATTCGTTCTGCTTGTCCAGCGAGAGGCGGAAGCCTAGTCCGAACTCCGCGTTGTCTTCGAAGAGTGAGTTGGACCAGGTCGGTCCGCGTCCGTCGGCGTTGGTCGTCCACGGCGTCGTCGGGAGGTTGCCGCCGTAGATCGACGAGCAGCCCGTGGCATTGCCGATGATCGCACGATCGCCGAACAACTGGCTGACGAGCTTGACGTAGGGCGTCTCGCCGCAGCCCACGCACGCGCCGGAATACTCGAACAGCGGCAGGGCGAATTGCGAGCCCTTGACCGAGCCGATCTTATGAGCCGTTCGATCGAGCTCCGGGATATCGAGGAAGAAGGCGTAGTTCTCTCGTTCGGTGTCGCGGACCGGCGCTTGCGGCGCCATATTGATCGCCTTGAGCCGGACCTCCTTCTTGTTCTTGGCCGGGCACGCCTCGACGCACAGGCTGCAACCGGTGCAGTCTTCCGGCGCGACTTGGATCGTGAACTTGAGGCCCTTGTACTCGCCGCCGCGGGCGTCGATCGACTTGAAGGTCGCGGGTGCGTTCTCGAGTGAAGCCGGCTCGAACGCGCTCGCGCGGATAGCGGCGTGAGGGCAGACCAGGGCACACTTGTTGCACTGGATGCACGTACCAGGATCCCAGACTGGAATATCGAGCCCGATGTTGCGCTTCTCCCACTTGGTCGTGCCGGTCGGGAAAGTGCCATCGGCCGGCATGCTGCTGACAGGCAGTCCGTCGCCGCGGCCCGCGATCATCTCGGCCGTTACGTTGCGGACGAATTCCGGCGCGTCCTGTGACACGTGTGCCGCTCGGCAGCGCTGCGAGGTGACGCTGCCGCCCACGGCCGCCTCGTGCAAGTTCTCAAGCGCCTTGTCCACAGCGGCGAAGTTGCTCTTGACGACCGCTTCACCCTTCTTGCCGTATGTCTTCTGAATGGCCGCTTTGATCTTCTCGATCGCCTCATCACGCGGGAGGACCCCGGAGATCGCAAAGAAGCAGGTCTGCATGATCGTGTTGATCCGCGCGCCCAGGCCAAGTTCGCCGGCTACCTTGTAGGCGTCGATGACGTAGAGCTTGATCCCCTTGTCGATGATCTGCTGCTGTACCTCGCGCGGTAGCGTGTCGAACGCGCTGTCCGCCGCAGCATGCGTATTGAGCAGGAAGATGGCTCCAGGGTCCGCGAGATCCAGCACGTCGATCTGTTCGATCAGCGCCGCCTGATGGCACGCCACGAAGCTCGCTTTGTGGATCAGGTAGCTCGAGCGAATCGGTTTCTTGCCGAAGCGGAGGTGGGATACCGTGACCGAGCCGGCCTTCTTCGAGTCGTAGACGAAGTAGCCCTGGGCGTAGTTGTCCGTCTCCTCACCGATGATCTTGATCGAGTTCTTGTTCGCCCCGACCGTGCCGTCCGAACCGAGGCCGAAGAAGACGGCTCGCACCGTGTCGTCGTCTTCGCTGGTAAAACCGGGGGCATAATCGATCGAGTTGTTCGTCACGTCATCGTTGATGCCGACGACGAAATGGTTCTTGGGAGCGTCTTTGGTCATCTCATCGAAGACACCCTTGACCATCGCCGCGTTGAACTCCTTCGACGACAGGCCGTAGCGCCCGCCGATGACGCGTGGCAGTTTCGCGAAGCCGTTGCCGCCGGACGCGTGGTGCTCCATCATCGCGGTCACCACGTCCTGATAGAGTGGCTCGCCCGTCGCGCCGGGTTCCTTCGTCCGATCGAGTACCGTGACGACACGCGCGCTTTTCGGCAGCGCCGTGATGAAACGCTCACTATCGAACGGGCGGTACAATCGCACCTTGACAAGGCCGACCTTCTCGCCGCCGGCATTCAGGTGGTCGACGGTCTCGTGGACGGCCTCCGCGCCGGAGCCCATAGCGATGATGACGCGGTCCGCCTCGGGGTGGCCGACGTAGTCGAACAGGTGGTACTGGCGCCCGACGAGCTTGCCGAACCGGTCCATCATCTCCTGGACGATGCCCGGGCAGGCGTCGTAGTAGGGGTTGACGGCCTCACGCGCCTGGAAGAACACATCCGGATTCTGTGCCGTGCCGCGTACGACCGGGTTCTCCGGGTTCATGGCACGCGCCCGATGGGCGAGCACCAGGTCGTTGTCGATCATGGCTCGAAGGTCGTCTTGCGTCAGCGCCTCGATCTTGAGCACTTCGTGCGATGTTCGGAAACCGTCGAAGAAGTGAACGAACGGCACGCGTGCCTTGAGCGTGGCCGCGTGGGACACCGTGGCGAGGTCCATGACTTCCTGGACGCTTCCGGCGGCGAGAAAGGCGAACCCCGTGCTACGTGCCGCCATCACGTCACTGTGATCGCCGAAGATCGACAGCGCATGTGTGGCGATCGCGCGCGCCGAGACGTGGAAGACCGCCGCCGTCAGTTCGCCGGCAATCTTGTACATGTTCGGGATCATCAGGAGCAGGCCTTGCGACGCGGTGAACGTCGTGGCCAGCGCGCCTGTCTGCAGGGCGCCGTGCACGGCGCCGGCCGCTCCGCCTTCGCTCTGCATCTCGATGACGTGAGGCACGGTGCCCCAGATGTTCGGCTTGCCCTCGGCGCTCCACTGATCCGCCCATTCGCCCATCCCGGAACTCGGCGTGATGGGATAAATCGCCGCGTTGTCGCTGCACTGGTAAGCTACGTAGGCGGCCGCCTCGTTGCCTTCGATGGTGATTTTCTGTCGAGGCATAGATGTCGCCTGCTCCGCGTTTTCCATTTCCTTTGACCTAACTCCCGCTTGTACTGGGGCGGGGAAAAACCGTTCGGTTCCACGGTGGAGGAACGGGCCCAGATAAGAGCACGGCAAGAAGCGTTCCACCGCTGCCCTGGCGACCGCCCCGGGGCTGCCAAGTGTCGGCTGCCCGCGTGTCCGCTTCACCCGCGCGCGAGCATGCTCGAGCGCCGGTGAGATCCGACGTGGACCTCACGGTGCCGGACTCAGGTGTGCGCACCCGGCGCCCCGACGCGGAAAAGCTATTCCCGCAGGCCAAGTCATCGTGAACCTGGGTCTTCTTCGGCAGCGGGCGAGGGGGCTCGCCAGCATCCCCGAGACATCTTCGCGCTAAATCATCCATGATCAGTGTTAAATACCCCATTGGAACGTCCGATAAAATATTGCTTTTTCGCCCGGAGGGAAACTCTAGAGTAACCCGAGTTTCTCGAGGCGATACCGAAAAGCGTCACGGCTCAGACGCAGCAGTTTGGCCGCCTGCGTCTTGTTGTTACCGGCCCGAGCCAGCGCTTGGCGGAGCAGATCGTTTTCGAGCTCGTGGATGTTGATGCCGTCGGCCGGCAGCACGAACGTGGCCGGGTTGGCGGGGCTCGCGTAGCCCGCGCGACCGATCATGATATCTTCCGGCCCGATTGCGTCCTTGTCGCAGAGAAGAACGGCCCGTTCCATGACGTTGCGCAGCTCCCGCACGTTTCCGGGCCACGCGTAGTCGAACAGCTTGTCGTAGGCGCCCTTGGTGATGTCCGTGACCGGCTTCTTGAAGTCCTTGGCGAATTGATCCACGAAGTACTGGGCAAGAAGCTTGATGTCGTTGCCGCGCTCCCGCACCGGCGGAAGGTCGATCGGTATGACATTGAGGCGGTACATCAGATCGCCGCGGAAAGCGCCCTCTTCAATGGCACGCTCGATGTCGCGGTTCGTGGCTGCGATCAGCCTGACATCTACGGAGATTTCCGTGGTTCCGCCGACCCGGCGGAAGGTGCGCTCCTCCAGGAAGCGAAGCAGCTTCGCTTGGAGGTTCAGCGGCATGTCGCCGACTTCGTCTAGGAAGATGGTGCCGCCGTCGGACAACTCGAAGAGCCCGCGCTTGGCGCTCTTGGCGTCCGTAAAGGCACCTTTCTCGTGGCCGAAGAGTTCGCTTTCCAGTAGCGTCTCGGACAGCGCGGTGCAGGTGATGTTCATGAAAGGCCGGCCCGCGCGGTCCGAGTTGTAGTGGATGATGCGGGCGAACAAGTCCTTGCCCGTGCCGGATTCGCCGCGCAGAAACAGCGTCGACGAACTGCTCATGGCGACACGATCGAGGAGACCGTACAGTTCGGCCATGAGCGGCGAGTCGCCGATGATGCGATCGAAACCGAACGTCTGCTGCATGTGCCGTCGCAGCTCGCGCACTTCGCGACGCAGCTTCGTGGTCTCCAGGGCTTTCCCGGTGGTACGCAGGAGCTGATCCATGTCGAAGGGCTTCGTGACGTAGTCGTATGCGCCCAGTTTCATGGCATCGACGGCGCTTTCGATGCTCGAGAAGGCGGTCATCATAATGACGACGATATCCTTGTCCTTCTCACGGATCTTGCCCAACACGTCCAAGCCGGTCATATCCGGAAGCTTGTAATCGAGCATGAGAAGGTCGAACTGCTCTTCCTCGAGGGCGGCAAGCCCCGCGGCGCCCGTTTCAGACTCGGCGACCTGATAGCCCCTGGCCTCGAACTTTTGTCTGAGCGACCACCGGATCAGGTGCTCGTCCTCGATAATCAACACGCGTACCATCATCGTTGTGTTCTTTTGTCCTCTGTGGGGCCTGTGCGAGGTAGGCTCGCCATGACCTTCGTGCCTTCGCCGAGTTCGCTCTGCAATTCGATAGTGCCATCCGTAGCCTCGACGAGTCGACGGCAGATGGCAAGCCCGAGTCCCGTTCCTTTCGCCTTCGTGGTGAAAAACGCTTCGAAAGCGCGCTCGCGGACGTGGGGCGGCATGCCGGCTCCCCAGTCCGTCACAGCCAGCCGAACAGACTCGCCGTTCGGAATGACCTCGACCTTGATGACCTGACCGTCCTGCGACGCATGCGCCGCGTTGATGATGAGGTTCATCAACAGTTGTTCCATGTGGCTGTCGTCGGCGTGAACGGTCGAGTCGCCGGCCGGCGGCTCGTAGTCCACGCGGACGCGCTGAATTTCGGGCTCTTCACGGAGAAGCATCAGCACCCGGACGACCGCGTCGTGAAGCACGATCTGCGCGGCGCGCGGTTTGACCGGGCGTGCGTACACCAACAAGTCCTTGACGGCCGCGTCGAGGCGACTGATCTGCCCGAGGATCTCCTTGACGATCTGGCGGTGGGGGTTGCCGGCCGGCATACCGTCGCCGATCACCTCGATAGCCCCGCTGATCCCGGCGAGCGGGTTCTTGATTTCGTGCGCGAGCGAGGCAGCCAACTGCCCGATCTCAGCCAAGTGCTCGGCGCGGGTGAGCTTCTCCTCGAGCGCGTCACGCTCAGATCGGCGGATTCGCTTGGCGAACCCTTCCTTGTAACTCTCGAGCATGATCGCGAGTTCGAGCGTGAGGAGCTTGTCGAGAGATCGGAGGGTCAGGTCCGTCTCCGCCACGTCGGCCGAGCGGAGGGCGGTCTCCAGTTCCTGCCGGATCAACTCGATTCCCAGGATCATGTATTGCTGCGGCAGGGCCACGCGGACGTGGGCGGCCCCGATGGCGAGCCGTTTTTCGTAGTAGGCGCTGTCATAGGTGCCGCTGAATAGCCCTCGCAGCCAATCGGCCAAGAGATGCCGGAGGCGTTCGATTTGCGGCTCGCCCCCTGTGAAAATAGCGCGGGCGTCCGGCCGCTGCAGCAAAGCTTCGTAGAAATGATCCACGATGGACGGTATCCACGGCTCGATCGTGTCCGCCTGTTGCCCCAGGAGGGCGGCGTCACGGGCGTCGAAGCCGATCAGCTTCATCATGTCTGAGAAACGCGAATCCGGCATGCGGGCATTATATCCATTGTGGCTCGCGCGGACAGCGAGCCCAAGGTGTGGTGTCCGGGCTCGCTATTTCGAGCAAGTTCAGTCCAAAGGCCGCGCATCCGCCGAGCCGCATATGTTCGCCGTGTCCGGCCCGACGAGCTTGGCGCACTGGGCCCGCCTCGAGCGATGCGCGTGCCTTCGGGGCATTTCGCACGACGGTTGTGCCAAATACCACGGGTCCGAGTGGGAGGGACCGTCAGCCCGGCCCGTCCCGGTTCGGCGCGGAAGGCCGCTGCAACGCGGTTCGTGCCGTTACTGCTTCAATGGACTGGATCGCTTGAACTGTGGCATGCGTTGTGCTTGATAGCCGTGGAAGCGCGGAGGTCAACCATGCAAAAGCAAACGGACGGCGATAGCGATCGCACTGGCGGATCGGCGACACCCGATGGTGGTCGTCCGCGAGTGCTTGTCGTCGAGCCCGAAGCGCTTCTCCGTTGGTCGATCGTGACCTACCTCAGCCGATGGTGTGATGTCCTCCAGGTCGATTCGCGGACCGGCGCGGATCGCATGTTGGAAGGGCACACGGTGGACGCCGTCATTGTGGCCGAGCGCCTGGCTGACGGAGCATCCACTGCGGTCGAGGATCGCGCACTTGCCCGGAATCCGTCCACGCGAATCGTGCGGACGGGAGTGGGTCCCACAGACGACGCGGCCGCCCAACCCAAGTTCATCGAGAAGCCATTCGAACTGTCGAAGCTCGCGGAAGCGCTCGGGATCAACCCATCCGCGGTCGGTTAACGCCGCGCGATTCCGGTTCGCACTTCGTCCCATACGCCTTCGCCAATCTGCCGGTTTTCGAACGTGCTCCCGTTTTCGGGGTGCGCGCAGAATGGCCATGGTCTTGCATGGCTCATGGTGTCCGCAATGTGGGGTCGCATCGCGCGAGCCGCGGCACATAGCGGGCCTGAAGGAGTCTCGAGCGATGAAACAGACCGTGGCGCATTGGACGGAACGGTTCAAGGACAAGATCGCCACCGCGCAGGAGGGCGTCGCGTGCGTCCGGCCCGGTCATCGTGTGTTCGTGGGCTCGGGTGTGGCGGAGCCCGAGACGCTCGTGACGGCACTTGCCGAGCGCAGGGAGCTGAGCGACACGGAGATCGTCCACATCATGACGCTTGGGACGGCGCCCTATGCCAGGGCACCGCTGGGCGATCGTTTTCGACACAACGCGTACTTCATCGGCCCGAACACACGGGAGGCCGTAGCAGCCGGCAGGGCCGACTACACCCCGATCTTCCTTTCCGAGATCCCGGCGCTCTTCCGAAGCGGGCGCGCGGTCATCGACGTGGCATTGATCTCGGTGAGCGAGCCGGATGAGCACGGCTACTGCAGCTATGGCGTGTCGACGGACATCGTGAAAGCGGCGGCTGAGTCCGCTCGAATCGTCGTTGCCGAGGTGAATGCTCGCATGCCGCGTGTGCTGGGGGACTGCTTCATTCACGTGCGGGACATCGACCATCTCGTGGCGAGCGATGTGGCGTTGCCGGAAGCGCCGCAGGGCGAGCCGGACGAGCTGTCGCGGCGCATTGGCCGGCATATCGCCAATCTGGTCGAAGACGGTGCGACGCTGCAACTCGGAATCGGCACGATCCCGGACGCCGTGCTGCACTTCCTCACGGAGTTCAAGGACCTTGGCATTCACACGGAGATGTTCAGCGACGGCGTGATTCCACTGGTCGAGAAGGGCGTCATCACGAACGCCGAAAAGACACTCCATCGCGGTAAGATCGTGGCGAGCTTCGTGATCGGATCGCGCAAGCTCTACGACTTCATCGACAACAACCCGATGGTCGTGTTCCACCCGACCGAGTACGTCAACGACCCGTTCAATATCGCCAAGAACGACAAGATGATATCGATCAACGCGGCGATTGAGGTGGATATGACCGGGCAGGTGTGCGCGGATTCGCTGGGGACCATGTTCTACAGCGGGATCGGTGGTCAGGTGGATTTCACGCGCGGGGCCGCACGCTCCAAGGGGGGCAAGCCGATCATCGCGTTGCCGTCGACCGCGGCCGGTGAGACCATCTCACGGATTGTGCCCATGCTCAAGCCGGGCGCCGGGGTGGTGACCAGCCGTGGTGACGTCCACTACGTCGTGACGGAGTACGGGGCGGCCTACCTGCACGGAAAGACGATGCGTGAGCGGGCGATGGCACTGATCCAAATCGCTCACCCGAAGTTCCGCCCCTGGCTTATCGCGGAGGCGAAAACGCGAGGGTTGATCTATCACGACCAGATCGAGCTACCGATTCACCCCGCGATCTATCCGGAGGAGCTGGAACAGTGGATCGACCTGAGCGACGAGACGCGGGTGTTCATGCGTCCGTTGAGGCTGACCGACGAGCGGTTGGTTCGCGACCTGTTCTACAAGCTGTCCGACGACTCGATTCACTATCGTTTCTTTCAGATGCTCAAGTCGATGCCGCATGAGAAGCTCCAGGAGCTGCTTCGCGTCGACTACCGCGCGGATATGGCTCTGGTCGCGATGACCGACGCGACCGAGGACGCCGAACTGATCGCGATCGCTCATTACCGGAACGACCCGAAGAGCAACTTCGCCGACGCCGCCTTTCTCGTTCGTGACGATTGGCAGGGCAAGGGGATCGGCACCACGCTGATGAACGCTGCCGTGGACAGCGCACGATCGAACGGTATCGCTGGCTTTACGGCCGACGTGCTCGTCGACAACCACGGTATGCTGCGCGTGTTCCACAAGTGCGGTTATCCGGTCGAGAGCAACCTCGAGGACGGCGCATACCACCTGCGGATTCCGTTCGACAAGAAGCGGCGGCCCCGGCGCGAGCCGTGACAGTACACGTCTCACGAGCAGGGGAAAATAAGCGGCAGAAGCTGCGCGGGCTCGTCGATGATGTAGTCCGCGCCGGCTGCGATCAGGTGCTCGCGCGTCCGAAACCCCCATGTCACGCCGACGGAGGTCATCCCCGCGTTGGCGGCCGTCTCGACATCGATCGATGAATCGCCCACGAAGACCACCTGGCTCGGGCGCGTGTCCATCGCGCTGGCAAGTTCGAGCGCACCGGTGGGATTCGGCTTGCGCGGCACGGTTTCGCCCGCGCCGAGCCAGCGCACGAAAGTCCGACGCACCAGCAGTGTCTCGCAGATCGGTGTGGTGAACTCCTGGGGCTTGTTGGAGAAGACGCACATCTGCGTGTCGAGTTCCGTGAGGTCGTCGAGCATCGCGTCGATGCCCGGATAGAGGCACGTCGTGTCGAGCATTCGTTCCCGGTAGAGCGGTCGATACCGTTGGACGAGATCGCGTATCTCCTTGGGGTTGTCGATGGCGGCCACGCGACTGATCAGCGGACCGAGCCCGTCGCCGACCATCCCTTCCACTTCGGTGCGGCTTCGCCCCGGTTTACCGATTTCGGCAAGCAGCACGTTGAGGGAAGAGGTGAGGTCGCCGAGCGTGTCGGCCAGCGTACCGTCCAGGTCGAAGATGATCGCGGGTGGCTTCGTCATGGTGGTCGTGTTGTAGCGGTGGTGCGCGGCAATGCAAGCAGAGGGGGCGACGGCGCAAGGCAAACGCCGCGACCGGGTGGTGGTGCGTCCACACCTGACCCGATCACGGCGCTGCCTCTGGCGCAATCAAGCATCGTTGCCGGTGGGCGGGTCAGTCGACCGCGTCCACCGTATAAGTCAGGACGACCGCCTTGATCCGGAGGTCGTTGTGGGGCCAAGCCGTGCAGAACGGCATGACGATGTAGTATCCCGCCGAGTTGTCGACCGTGTGCGTGATGTTTGCCGGCCGGGCCTGGTAGCCGTACGAGCCATGTGATTCAGCGGTGGCGATGATGGTGTTGGTTTGGCCATCAAACGACACGAACTGAAAGCCGACTTCCACGTTCTGGGCTGACTCGTCGACCACGTGTACCACCATCCGAGTCACGGATGCGCCGTCCGGCAAGTTGGCCGTTGCCATGAACCCGATTGGTGCGGGTGTGAGGGAGCCGTAGTGCAGGCCGCCCATGTAGCTGTAGGTCACACCGGAAGCGATCGGTTGAAAATCGAAGGGCGACAAGGTCAGCTTCTTGGTTTTCGGTGTATCGTACGTGTACGCGGCCGCCGTCACATCGCCGACCACGTCGAGCGCGGTGGTGGGGGCTGGCGTACCGATCCCGACCGAGCCGCCGTTGGCTTCCGAGACCGTCAGCACGTCCGTCGCGTTGGAGCCGAGGATGAGCTTGTGTGTGCCGCCCTGTGCGTAGACGCGTACATCACCCGCCCCGACGCCGCCAGCCGCGACGCCCACCTTGAGCCGATAAAGCGCGTTGCCGACCTTGAAATCGCCTTCGGTCGTCGCGACGTTCCAGTTGTTGACGCCGTAGACGTGCATTGGTGCCTGCGGGTTGGACGTGCCGACGCCGACATACTGCGGAAAGTAGATGTCAGTCGGATCGAGCGCCGCTGTCAGCCACGGCGAGTCCGTGCCGTCCGCGCCGGGCGGTCCTGGCGGCCCCTGCGGTCCGGCAGGCCCCTGCGGTCCGGCAGGACCGGTGGGCCCCGGGTTACCCGACAGGGCGTACAACGCGGTCGGCGCCGCCGTCACCGGCTGCCTGCCCTCGAGCCACACGGATTCCGTTCCGGTCGGGATGGCCACGGCGATGGCGAGCCAGCGCGGCTCACCGCCGGCGAACACGTCCGGATCGAACGCGAGCGGGACAGTGAACAGGCCGTTGGTGATACCCACCTCGAAGGCCTCGAATGTGGCGAGTTGTTCCCCGCCCACGTCGGCATCGAACAGCGCGAAACGAAAGTCGGCCACCGCGTTCACGGGCAGATCACCGTCTTTCAGTTGCCCCTGGTAGGTCACGTTTGGCGGTGCCGCAGGGGCGGGCCCGACCGTGCTGATCAGGGCGACTATGCCGCCGACCAAAGCGTGCATTCGTGTCTTCATGGCTTCTTATCTCCAGCAGATCCTCGTTCCTGACGGGCAAGATGCCGGGCAGCCGGGTTCGGTCCGCCGCCAGCCCGCCGAGCAGCGCCTGGACGGGCGTCTCGCCGCTGGAGGGAGCACCTTATCGGTCTGCGTCCGCTCGGCCCGAATCATCTTGTCTCGTCCGTTCAGAAACGCGACAATCATGTGTGATAGTGGCAACGGAGTTTTCCTTCTTCGGGCTGGCGGGGGCATGAGCGGGCCAAAAGACGCGGATGTGACGCGAATTCTGCGAGATGCGAGCGACGGAGACGACTCGGCTGTGAGGCGCCTCATGCCGCTGGTGTATGACGAGCTCCGCGCGCTGGCGCAGAGCTACCTGAACCGGGAGCGTCCCGACCATACGCTCCAGGCGACCGCCCTGGTTCACGACGCCTATGTGCGCCTGATTCGGCAAGAAGACGTCGAATGGAAGAACAGGGCCCATTTCTTCGCCGTGGCTGCGCAGGCCATCCGTCGAATCCTCGTTGACCACGCCCGGGGGCATCAAAGGCAGAAACGCGGCGGCGGCCGTGAACGCGTACGGCTCGACGAAGACGTTGCCGTCCTCGATGAGCGGGACATCGACCTGATCGCGCTCGACGAGGCGCTCGAGAAGCTGGCACACCTGCGTGAGCGGCAAGCCAGGATCGTCGAGCTACGGTTCTTCGGCGGGCTCGAACTCAAGGAAGTGGCGGAGTTTCTCGGGGTCTCGCCGCGCACCGTGACGGGTGACTGGCAGATGGCGCGCGCGTGGTTGCGGCGCGAAATGCGGGACGACACAACGGCATGACTCCGCAAGAGTACGAGCGAGTGCGCGAGGTCTTTCTCGCAGCACGAGAGTTAGAGAGCGACGATCAGGCGGCGTACGTGCGCCGGGCCTGTGAGGGCGATGAGTCTCTCCGTGTCGAAGTGGAGTCGTTGCTGGCGAACCACGATGATCAGGACGCCTTCCTCGACTCGCCCGCTTTGGGGACCGCTTTCCCGTTGGACTTCGCGCCGAGTGCCGAAGCGCTGCAGAATGCCGGCGTGTCCGGTTCCCAACTCCCGCCCGGCACGGTTCCGACTCCGCCATCCGACCACCCCGAGCAAATCGGCCCCTATCGAATCACGCGGACGCTCGGGTGGGGCGGTATGGGCGTCGTCTACCTCGCTCAGCAGGAGAATCCACGAAGACAAGTCGCCTTGAAGGTCGTTCATTCCGGCGTGGGATCACGCGCGATTCTGCGCCGTTTCGAGCAGGAGGCGCACCTGCTCGGTCGACTGCAGCATCCGGGTATCGCCCAGGTCTACGATGCCGGCACAGCCGACGCGGGGCACGGGAAGGTGCCCTACTTCGCGATGGAGTACATCGACGGCACGCCGCTCACGGATCATGCGGACACGAATCGGATGGGCGCGCGATCGCGGCTCGAACTGTTTCGGCGCGTCTGTGATGCCGTACAGCACGCACATCAGAAAGGCGTCATCCACCGTGATCTCAAGCCGGCCAACATCCTTGTGGACACAACGGGTCAGCCGCGAGTCCTCGACTTCGGCGTCGCCCGTGCGACGGACGCGGACCTGGAGGCCACCACCCTCCGCACAGACGTGGGACAGCTCATCGGCACGATCCCCTACATGAGCCCCGAGCAGGTGGCTGGTGATCCCGACAAGCTCGATACGCGTTCGGATGTATACGCCCTGGGCGTGGTGCTATATGAGCTGCTCGCCGGACGGCTTCCCTACGACTTACGCAACAAGACCATACCCGAGGCGGTTCGCGTGATTCGCGAGGACGACCCGGTTCCGCTCAGTTCGATTGCCAAGAGCTTCCGGGGTGACCTCGAGACGATTATCGCCAAGGCGCTGGAGAAGGATGTGGAACGGCGTTACTCGTCGGCATCCGATCTGGCGGCCGACCTGCGGCACTATCTCGAAGATGAACCCATCACCGCGCGGCCCGCGAGCACGATCTACCAGCTTCGCAAGTTCGCCCGGCGCAATAGGGCGTTGGTTGTGGGGGTCGCCGCGGCCTTCTTGCTGTTGGTTGCGGGGGTGATCGGAACAAGCATCGGCCTCGCCCGCGCGTGGCGCGCGGAAGAGCTGGCACGGCACCGACTGACCGACGCGCAACAGGCACGACTCAGTGCGGAGGAGGCGCAATCCCACGCGGAGCAGGAAGCCGAGAAGCTCAAGGCGACGCGGAACTTCTTCTCCAAGCAGGTGATTGAGGCTGCCTTTCCAGGCCGGATCGGGCCCGAAGTTACGGTCATCGAGGCCGTCGATCGGGCCGTGCCCCGAATCGGCGAGGCTTTCGAGGGATATCCGGAAACGGAAGCCTCGGTCCGTCACTACATCGGGAACATATACCAGGAACTCGCGCGATATGAGGATGCCGAGGTGCAACTGGTGGGGGCACTCGATAACTGGCGCGCATCGGTGGGGCGCGAGCACAAGCAGACCAGCTCCACCGAGGCATGGATGGCCAAGCTCTATCAGCGCCAGGGCAGGTTCGAGGAAGCGGAACGCCTCATGCGAGAGGTGCTCGAAATCCGGCGGCGCATGTTCGACGAAAGAGACCCCTGGATATACGACGCGGTCCGCAGGTTGGCATCAGTGCTTCACGATCGCGGCAAACATGAAGAGGCGGTTACCCTCCTGAACGACGCCTACCGTGATGTGCTGCGCCTCGGGAGCGTTGACGCGCTCGCGGAGCGGACTCTGCTCAACACGCTAACCGGGGCCCTGCGGGTGGTCGGCCGCGCGGATGACGGATGGACGCTCCACGGTTCGAACGTCGAGCGGCTGCGCGGTATGCACGGCGAGACGCATCCAACGACCTTCTATGCGGCCGGCGCCAAGGCACGGTTCGCGCAGGCCTGCGGCCGGTTCGAGGAAGGCGAAGCTATAGTTCGCGCGATGATCGAGGTCAGTGCTGAGTTGTGGGGTCGGAAGGACTACCGCACACTCAATACCGAGCAGTATCTCTGCCACAGTTTGCGTGGGCAGGAGAAACTGGATGAGGCGGCGGCGCTGCTGGCCCGCGTCGTGGCTGATCGGGAAGCTGCGCAGGGCAAGGCACACACGGCCACGCTGCACGCGCGAGTCGATCTTGCCGCGACGTTGCATGCCGCCGGCGAACTCGAAGAGGCCGAGACAGTTGCCCGTGAGACGCTGGCGCGACGGCGCGCGTCACGGGGAGAAGGGCATCCCGATACGCCCGAGGGCATGGTGCTACTCGCGACGATACTGAGGGATCGCAAGCAGACCAGTGAAGCCGAGGCCCTGCTTCGAGAGAGCCTCGAAGTTCGGGGACGCGTGTGGGGGCCGGTGCACCGGCGGACGCTGGATTCGGTCGAGGCGCTGGCAGACCTGCTCGTGGAGAGCGGGCGCAAGACCGAGGCCGTCACCGTCTACCGCGAGGCACTCGATGCACAGCGCCTGCTCGATCGCGGCGATTATCCGGAAACGGCCCGCGCGCTCGAATCCTACGCCGAACTGCTGGAGCGCGTTGGCGGTGACAGCGAGGCCCTGTCGACGTGGCGCGAAGTGCTCGCCATTCACAGGCGAGTCCGTGGCGAGGAGCATTCGTATACGAAGCGCGCGCTGGACCACGTCGGCAGCCCGGTGTCACACTGAACGCGGAAGATAGACGCCTTCCGGCCGTGCCTCTCCCGGCGGCGCCGCTGCCGAAGCATCGGCGACCCGCTAGTCATCCGGGTTTTTCCTTGTAAGCTAAGGTGCGGCGCATAGGATCGACACCGGAGGAGCGGCGGTTGACGATGGTGCGGCGCGGATCGCGGTGAGACCGGGTGCCTGGGAGGCTGGCGGATGAACACCTTGACGTACTTGCGAAATGGGCGAAACGGCGCACTTATGCTGTTCGCGTTCGTCGTGGCATCTATCATCGGCTGCGGCAAGGACGGAGCCAACTTCAAGGTTCACGTCAACCGACGCGCCAATCACGATGCGATTCGGAGCGTGGCGGTACTCGAATTCAACTGGACGCCGCCCGGAGCGCGGCGAATCGCTCCGCCGGGCGAGGCCAAGGAGGAGGCAACGCCGGAACCGGACGCCGGCTCAGGCGCGGACACGGTGGATTCCGATCGCACGAAACGCCTCGACGAGCAGGACCTGCAAGATAGCCGCGCCCGTGGCGACACGGATCGAACGGCACCGCCGCCGGTCGCGGCGGCTGAACCGAAGGCGGAAACCGGCAGCGATCGAGAAACGGTCACCGAGAAGGAAAGCGTGAGCATCGTCACCGCAAAGAAGGACGACGACGATGACGATGACGATGACGATGACGACGACGACGATGACGATGACGATGACGACGACGATGACGACGACGATGATGACGACGATGATGACGACGACGACGATGATGACGACGACGACGACGATGATGACGACGACGACGATGACGACGACGATGATGACGACGACGACGATGACGACGACGATGACGATGACGACTACGATCCGGACGACGAGCTGCCTCTCGATGTCATCACGGCGGGATCGGCCGTCTCGGATCAGTTCGCGGCTGAGTTGCTGAGCATCGGTCGCTATTCCGTCCGCGAGCGCAACCGCCTCTCCGAAGTGCTCGAAGAACACGACCTGATCGCTACCCAAATCGTCAAAAACCGAAGTTACGCCGAGGCGGGGGGGCTCCTCGGGGTCGATGCCCTTGTCGTTGGCGACGTGCATACCTATGCAAGGCGCGCCGGGATGACGAAAGTGTCGTTTAGCTGTCGGTGCATCGACACGCGCGGAGGCGACGTGATCTGGTCGATGAGCGGCGAGATCAGCGCCCCGGCGTTTGGTTCCACCTCACTGCACTGGTCACGGGAATTGTGCGGTCTGATGATCGAGGAACTCGGACAGAAACTCGACCAAATCGACGCTGCGGCGCCGCGCCGCGCCGCACCTCCGCAGGACGAGGCCAAGTTCGTGCCGGTTGAAGAGCCCGAATAAGGGCGCGAGGGGCGGTTCCGCACCCATCTCAATAGCAAGCGCTCTAAACCAATTAGGCGATTCATGGAATCTTCTTGTTGAATCGGTGCGGCGGTTTCGTTAAGCTGAGGTTTAACGGAGGGGCTTACAGGGGATCACGCCGTGAAGATTCTGAGTTTGTTTGCGCCGGTTCTGGTTCTCGGTGTGGGTGCCGTGCACGCACAGGTCATCTATCCGAGTGTGCCGGATTGGGAGTCGACGGACACGCCATACAGTACGGGCGGCGCTCTCGTGGACATCAATCAAGACGGCTGGCTCGACTTCGTCGTCGGCAACGGCAACGATATGCGACGCGAGTACCTCGCTGTCTACTACGGGCAGGGTGACGGCACGTTTCCACTGTCGCCCGACTGGCTTGCAAGCGACGCGGCCTACAACGGACACATCAGCATCGCGGACGTCAACGGTGACGGCTGGCTTGACGTGGCGGTCGGCACGACGGGCCCCGACCCCGGCGTCGCGACTGCCCGCGTCTACCTGAACAACGCCGGCACGTTCTCGTCGCTCCCGGACTGGGAATCGCCTGACGAACTCGGGGCGTTTCATGTGGCCTTCGGGGACGTGAACGGGGATGGACGTCCCGACCTGGCCGTCGGCACCGGCTTTCCGTACACCGGGGCCCATCAGTGGCACAACTACGTCTACATGAACGTCGGCGGCACGCTCGAGGCGACGGCGTCGTGGGTGTCCGCCGATACGTGGGATCTGATGGATCTCTTCTTCTGCGACTATGACAACGACGGTTGGCTCGAACTGATCGGCGCCGGCACCCGCACCGATACGTGGGTGTACGAGAACAGCGGCGGCACGCTCGCGACGACGGCGGTGTGGCACACGACCGACATGCCGACTCAGTTTTCGGTGATGGGCACGTACGGGGATGTCGACGCCGACGGGCAGACCGATCTCTTTGTCACCGACAACACGCAGCTCTCATCGAGGAACGGCAAGCTTCACGGCGATGGACCGGGCAGCGACCCTGACCGATCGGGCCCGCGCGGCACCGGTTTCGCTCGACGATACGACGGCAGGACGGCAGACCCGTTCACGGCGACACCGACTTGGACGCACTACGAAGGCAACGGGTCGGCTGTCGCTTTGTCGGACCTGGACGCCGACGGCGACCTC
>JAJDDX010000312.1 GCA_029260055.1 Phycisphaerae bacterium | reverse complement strand
GCCAACCGCGTGAGCGGTATCGGCAAGGTCAAGCTTCGCAACATGATGGACCGTGGCGAGTTGCAGGGCGTCATCAGCGAGAAGAAGAAGACGTATCGCCCTTTGAGGTTTTCCCTCTACCACAACGTACTCGGCTACCCGGAAGAGGTTGCCCTGAGATTAGCCGCTGTGATTCAGGATTCGACTGGTAGTAATGGCGGGCCGTCGTCTGCGGCGTCGAATGGCCGACCACCGCACGCAGCCAGTTCACCGCGTACGTCCGAAGGTCTACGAACTTTAGCTCGGGAATTCCAGCAGCGGTCACGGCCTGGCGCCACCAATCCTTCGGGCCGCCCTGGTGCGACAGACCGCGCAGTAGCGGAGCAGTTGACTCGGATTGAGCAAGCCGCGAAGAAATCGCGGGCATGAGCGAATCATGAATGTACGGATAGACATCGCGATGAGTCTTAAACCGCGTGAGAGTGAACTGTCGGTTCTCAACATCAACGTCGGACGCGGCGATCTTCTGAATGACGCCTCGGTCGAGGCCCGTGGTTGCCGCGATCTGGACGGCGAGTTTCCGGTCATCGGTATCGAGTGCGTTGATCAGCGCCTCAAACTGGGCGTGACCGATACGCGGCTTCTTCCTTGCGATGGTGTTGCGTGGACGGCTAGTCGCGAGCTTCGTCGCGTTCTGCGAAGCGTACGCGGACTCGATACACCAGTTGAAGAAACGGTGCAGACTTCGGACGTGCTTCGCCGTGGTGGCCTCGCTGCTGACGGCCATGCGGGCGGCGATGAAGGTGTCAATCTCCGCCCGTCCGATGTCGCACACGTTAATGTCGCCGATCGCCTCGATGAGCAAGACGATGGTCGTGCCGTACTGCCGAATGGTCTCCGCACTTCGCGTAGACAGCCCCGGAAGGAACTCCTGGCTGGCCTGCTCGATCGTAATTGGGATGATTTCGTCGATGGCCTTCAGGTCGATCTTGGCATTGAACCTCTTGCAGAACTCGCGGGCATGGGCCTGCTTGGCGAAGTTCTTCGAGTGCAGCGTTCGCTTGCCGCCGGGCGCGTAGTCGTACCATTGAACGTAATAACCGGGGTAGGTCTTGCCGGTACGGCTGTTGGCTCGGCGTCCGGTGCTGCTGGGGAGCCACGCTTTTCGTTTGCGACCCATGGGCGTACCATACCGCAGCGCACCGGCGGGTGGCAAGGAAAACCTGGAATACGAATAGCATACGCGGGAAACCGGACACTCACGAAACACTACTATTTCAGCACGGGCGAGTGGCGGAATGGCAGACGCCGGGGATTTAAAATCCCCTGTCCCATAGGGACGTGCGGGTTCGAATCCCGCCTCGCCCAATCGAAAACGCGGTTTGCGGCGTGCCGCGCGTCTGATTGAACGCCGCGCGGACCGCCATTCCCTCTCTTGCGACAGCCCCTCACGCGTCAGCGCGGACGGACTGGAAGTGATCCACGACAGCTTGCACCGTCGACGATGCCGATCGTGAGTGGGACAGCCCGATCACACTTAGTCCCGCCCTGCGCGCCGCATCGTTCGCACCAGCTCCCGCACACACGACGGCGGCTGCGGTACCTTGAAGACCGAGTTCCACGAAACGGTGCACCGCCAGCGGGCCGCGAAGAACCACGGCGTCCACGCCCTTGTTCACGACGCTCATCGCGGACTCCGTCGGTGTGCTTGAGACGATCCTCGAGGCGACCACGTCGTCCACTTCCGCGCCGGCATCGCGCAACTCCCCCGCCGCAGCCACGCCGGCGGGATGAACACGGAGATAGCAAACACGCGAGCCCTCGAGGGCCCCATCCCGGGCCAACACTCGTGTCAGCCCTCGGCGTCCGTCGATGTCCGAAGCCAGATCGGCCATGATGCCAAGCCGACGCAAGGCAAGTGCGGCAGATGCCGAACCGGCTGCCACCTTGCATCCGGCCAGCGCCCTGGCATCCAACCCGGCAGCCTCGAGTCGTTTTTGGAATCCGCGTACCGCGCGGACGGAGGCAAACACGACCCAATCATACGTGCCGAGTGCGGCGATCGCTTCGTCTACCGCGGGCGATTCCGGATAGGCCACTTCGACCAGTGGGCACGAGATCACGTTCGCGCCGGCGACGGTCAAGCCCGCCGTCAGCGCATCGAACTTGCGTCGAGGACCCGTGACCATAATGCGCTGCCCCGCCAGCGGACCGATCGCACCAAAGCCCTGCTTCCTGGCGTGAGCCGCCACCTCACCGACAACCACCACAACGGGCGCCTTGAGCCCATCACGCTGAGCGGCATCCGCGATGGCGTCGAGCGAAGCCACGGTCACACGTTGCTCCGGCGTAGTGGCCCACTCAATACATGCAGCCGGGGTCGCGGAATCGCGCCCGCCCTCCATCAGTGATCGCGCGATGTTCCGCAGGTTCATCAAGCCCATCAGGATGACGAGCGTATCCACGTGCGCCAGGGCGTCGTAATCCAGTGCAGGTACCTCGCTCTCGCCGGCGACCATCCCGGTGACCACGGCAAACGAGCGCACCGTCCGTCGTTCGGTAATGGGAATCCCCGCGGCGAGCGGCCCCGCATAGGCGCTACTCACGCCGGGAATCACGACGCATTCGACGCCGGCGTCGCGGCAAGCGCTCAACTCTTCGTACCCTCGCCCGAAGATAAATGGGTCGCCCCCTTTGAGCCGCGTGACCATCAGGCCGCGTTTCGCCCGATCGACGAGCAACGCCACGATTTGTGCCTGCGAGACGCGCCGCTCACCGCGCGTCTTGCCGGCATAGACGACCTCCGCACCGGGCTTGATTTCAGCCAGCAGCTCCCGACCGATCAGCCGATCATGCACGACGACGTCGGCCGCCCGCAACAGCGCAAGACCACGCACGGTGATCAGCCCCGGATCACCGGGTCCGCCACCCACCAGATAGACGATACCTCGCTGTTGCGTCATTCAGGCTGCTCCCTCAGTCGGTCGAACGCCTCCGCCGGATCCTCCCGCCGATCCTGCCAGATCGACGATGATATCGACGATACCGGGGTTTGAACCGATCGGCACGTCGCACACCACAGTCCGATTCGCCACTGTCGCCGTAAACAGCGGCCGCGCGCCGTCTGCGGACCGGATTCCGAGGCGACGTGGAACATCCTTCATGGCGTGTGCCCCGGCGCCGATCAGGAACGGAAGAACGATCACACACTCCCGCGTCGCTCGTGCCGGCACGGTGTCAACCGACGGCTCCTCGTCGAGCAGGCCAAGTATCACCTCGCCGCATACATCGCCCGAGCGGAGTCGGCACGCCACGCGTTCGACGGCGCCCCTGCTCTGCCGGTGGCGCTCGGTGCCGTGACCGATCAAGGCTAACGTAGTCTCATGGCGGTCGAAGCGAAAGGTGTCCAGTAAGCGGCTGACGCGCGCCTCGACGATCGCCGCCATGTTCGGATGGGTGCCTACCGAGGTCGTGATGGTGCAGCGCACGCTTTCAAAACGCCCGTTCTCGGCGAGTTCTCTCGGAAGCACGTGCTCGGCGTAGTAGCCGTCGCTCGCCATCACCGGGACCACGGTGACGACATCGGCAGTCATGGTATCGAGCACGGTGGCGAAGGATGGCACGCCCCGGTGGAATGCCGCGCGCACTTCGTCGAACCCGCCCCGCCGCGCCAAGTCGGCAACGAGGGCCTCAATGCGGGCGTTCACGCCGGCTTCACTGGTCGAACCATGAGCCGCGAGAACCAGGCCCGACCGGGTCACGCCGCCACCTCGTTCTTGAGGCGCGTGATCTCCTTATGGAGGGCTCGGCTGTCCGCCCGCACGTCGCGACCCTTGTGTGCCCCTGCGCGCCGCACGAGTCGAGCGATGCGCGGGACGACTTGCCGTCCGCGCGCCCACTGCAAGAACCGGCCAAGCTCGATCTGAACGATCCGCGACGCAAGCTCATCGCCACACGCGGAGTTCTCGCTCGCGAGCAGATCGTCCATGCAAGTTACGCGCACATGCGGCAACTCGGCCACGCGAGGATCGACGTTGCGTGGTCGACCGAGGTCGAGGATGGGTAACGCTTTTCCCGTCGTCCGGAGTATCATCGGTGCGATGATCAGCGGCTCCGATGCGTGTGTGCAGGTGATCACGGCGTCACATCGCGGCAACACCGCCGGCATTGATGACATGGCGATGCCCACTCCTCCGACGCGAGCGGCAAGCTCCGTGGCCCTCTCCACTTCGCGGCTCGCCACCGAGACCCGGCCTGTTCGCCGCTCCGCTAGAGCCAAGACAAAGTCAGTCGCGAGCTTCCCGGTGCCGACCACCAACACTTCGTGACCGGCGAAATCACCAAGCTCGCTTTCCAGATGTTCCATGGCGACCGTCACGATCGAACGCCGCGACGTGTTGATCGCCGTTTCGCTGCGTACCCGCTTGCCGGTATGGATCGCGGCGCGTGCCAGGGCGTCGAGAATCGGCCCGGTTGCCCCGGCTCGCACGGCTTGCAGATACCCGGCACGAACTTGCCCGAGGACATGTGGTTCGCCGACGATTCGCGACTCGAGCCCGGCCGCCACGCGGAGCAAGCGCACCGCCGCGGCGTCCGCGCGCCTCACGTTCAGATGAGGCGGCAGAGCCGCTTGGGGCACATCCAGCCATCGCGCTAGCTGCGCCGCCCAGCCATCAGCCTGCGCGCGGGTCGTGATCGCATAGACCTCGAACCGTTCGCAGGTATTCACGATCATCCGTTCGGCAACGGCCCCATCCAACTCTTCGAGCATCGCCGCGGCCTGATCGTGCGTCACGCACACGCGATCGCGCAACCCGGACGGCAGCGTGCCATAGTGGAGCCCGAGTTGGAGGAGTCTCTGGATCAAGTGCGGATCTCGAGTTGGATGAGGGTACCGGTCGGCTCCTCTTTCCCCGTGATCTTTTGTCGTGGTTCGCCAAGCCCCCGCAGACGCTGATAGAAATCGCCCAGGCTTTCGGTCGGTAAGTGCTGCTTCGACCACGCGGTCAGCAGCGGGCGAAGCGTCGTCACGAGATCGGGCTTCGGCACATCCGCGGCAAACAGGTCCGCCACACGGTCGCCCGGTATCCCGCCGCCGACGTACACGTGATAGACGTCGGGCCGCCGCCCGACGAAGGCGATGTCGGCTGTGTAGGGTCGGGCGCAACCGTTCGGGCACCCCGTCATGCGCAGAGTCAGCGGTTCATCACGCATCCCGAGCCGCGTAAACTCCTCTTCAAACATGTCAACGACCGAGGGCATGACGCGCTCCGACTCCGCCATTGCCAATCCACAAGTCGGCAAGGCCGGGCAAGCCATCGAGTACCGTCGCGCGGCGGACAGCTCCGTGGGAGGCAGCACGCCATAGCTCCGCAGCGCATCCTCTACCTGGTCAAGATCAGCCTCGTCGAGATCCGTCAAAAGAAGATTCTGCGTGCCTGTGAGCCGGATCCCGGGGCGATATTTCTTGACCAACGCGCGAAGCCCGGACTTCATCTTGGCGTGCTCATCGTCCTTGATGCGCCCGTTCTCTATGTAGATGCCGTAGAACCACTTGCCGTCGCCCGAGGGATGCCGGCCGAGATGATCGTCGGTCGATGGCTTCGGTATCGGCCGCCACGCCTGGAGGTCAAACGCGGTGGCCGCACGAAACAGCTCGCGAAACCAGTCGATGCCCCGCTCGTCCAGCAGGTACTTGAGTCTGGAGTGCCGACGATCCGAACGGTTGCCGTGATCGCGGAAGATCGCCGCGACGTGGCGAGCGGTCTCGACCGCGTGGGCAGGGTCGATGAACCCGAGCGGCTCCGCAAGTCGCGCGAACGTGTCCGGCTTGTTGTGGGTCATGCCCATCCCGCCGCCGACCACCACGTTGTAGCCCTGCAAGACGCCGCCGTCGATGATCGCGATCAGGCCGAGGTCATAGGAGTAGACATCGATGCAGTTGTCGCCCGCCAGCGCGATTCCTGTCTTGAATTTACGCGGTAGATAACGATCACCATAGAAGGGCTCTTCATCCTGCGTGGAGATCTGCTTCTCGCCATCGAGCCATATCTCGTGGAAAGCCCGAGACTTGGGGCGAAGGTCCGCGGCGATCTGTGCAGCCACCGTGCGCAGCGTCACGTGGGCCTCGTCCGCAAGAGGCGCGGGGCAGCACATCACGTTACGCCCGACATCGCCGCAGGCCGACAGCGTCGTCAGCAGCGTGCCGTGAATGCCCGCGATCGTCGCCTTGAGGTCGCCCGCCACGACGCCGTGAAACTGGATCCCCTGCCGCGTCGTGACGCGCAGCGTGCCGTTGGCGTGCCGATCAGCAAGATCGTCCAGTGCGAGATACTGCTCGGCTGTCACCACGCCGGCGGGGATGGCGCATCGAACCATGAACGAATACGCCTCTTCGAGGCCTTGCTTTCGCCGCGCCTGGCGGACGTCACGGTCGTCCTGCTGATACGTGCCGTGGAACTTGAGCAGTTGGACGTCGTCGGCGCCGAAGTGCGTCGCCCCTGATGCGAGCGTCTCAGCGATCGTACCGCGGAGGTGCTTGCTCTTGCGCTTGGCGATCTCGACCTTGGATTCCTTCGGCGTTTCAGGCGTGCCGGCCACGGCATTCCTCCCGGACACTGTCGTTGAGTGCTTCCCCGGGGGCTTCGATCTCGACAACCACGGAGGTCTTGTGCTCCGCCGTCCTTCGTCCGTAAGGGACGGCGCTGAATGTCGCATCGGTTTCGATGGCCGCCTCGCACGGGAAGCGGACGCCTATACTACCGAACTTAGATGCCTTCACCACCGTGCAGACCGCACTCGGTCTTTTCCGAGTCGCTCCAGCGCCCGCTACGGGAGTAATCGTCGGGGCTGCTGCCCGGCACGGCCTTCGTACAATGCGTACAGCCCACCGTCGGGTAGCCTCGTTCGTGCAGGGCGTTGTAGGGCACGTCGTTCGCCTTGATGTATTCCCAAATCTGTGGGCGCTCCCACTTAGCCAGCGGGCTGACCTTGAGCACCTGGTATCGCCAATCCCAATCGATCACGCGAAGGTTCGCCCGCGTCACCGACTGGCTTCGCCGAAGGCCGGTGATCCAGACGTCGACCTCCGCCATCACGTCATACATAGGGTCGACCTTGCGGATTCGGCAACAGGTGTCAGCGTCGTTCTTCCAGAGTTCCGGGCCATACTTGGCGATCTGCTCCTCCGGTGTGACCGTCGTGCCGCGGTTCACGAACTCGACGTGAGGGTAACGTTCCGCCATCCGGTCGCGCAGCTCGTAGGTCTCTTTGAAGAAGAACATCGTGTCGAGGTAGATCACGGTAAACGGCTTACCCACGCGGGCGTACATATCGACCAGCGCGCAGCCCTCCATGCCGAAAGAGGACGTGAGGGCGAGCCGCTGTTCGGAGAACCGCTCCAGCGTCCACGCGATGAGTTCGTCGGTGGGCGTGTCCTCGGTGATGGCATCACGCTGCGCTGTAGTCACACTCTGCTTTTGCACGTCGAAACCTCCCGAATCCCCTCAGGCGGCGCAATTGGCCCCGAGCCGCGACACCGCACCACAAAAAAAGCCCGCCGGAACTCTCCCGCGGGCCTTGGCATTCATATCGTCTAAAATCGATAAGCCCGTCAGGTCGTTCCTCCAGCGCGGAGACCGCAACAACAACAGCAACAACACAGGTTGACGGGTTCGTTCGTCATAGCACCAAACAACAGGAAGCACATTATCAGACGTTAGTACCTGGCCGGAAGCCGCCCGAACAACGCTCCCGACTGTTGTGAGATCGTATCAATTCACAGCAAGGCTGTCAAGCCTGTTCGTGTGTCGTTATCGGAACGCCGCCGGGTAGTCTACCGACGCATGTCGAAGCAGACCACACGCTCCAGGTTGCGAGCGTACAGGTGGCCGTCGTACAGCACCGGCACGGTCCAACACCGGCCGCTCAGTATCTCCGCCTTGGAACCCGGCAGAAAGCCATCCGGCGTGGCCTTGGCAATCTGAAGCTCCCCCGCCTCGGTCAAAAACAACAGATGCCCCTCAGCCATCACCAGCGTGCCGTGCTTCAGGTTACCCGACGAACTCCGGCGAATGTTCCACGCCTCCTTACCGGTCATGAAGTCCACGCACTTCAGCGCCTTCTGATCGCTGGCGTAGAGCTTGCCCTCGCGCAGAATACACGACTGGAACTTGTTCATGAGCACCGTGTCGCGCCACACCTCGTCGGCTCCAAGCGCGTCGCCATCCGACCTCAGCTTCAACAGGGCAGCCCCCGTGGTGTAGCCCGACGAGAGGAAGAGGTGTCCGTCGTGGAAGATGGGCGAGGCTGCGTTGACGTCGTAGGCCGTCTTCCAAGGGATCCGAAGAACCTGTCGGCCCGTCGCGAGTTCGGCAATGATCGCGGAGACGCCGGTGAACCCGACCACGTACCGCTTCTCGTTGAAGGTAAAGGGATACGGCGTGGCGTAACCGGCCGGGTCGTCGCCGCACTTCCATACCGGCTTGCCGGTCTTCTTGTCGAAAGCGGCGATAGATCCGGACTTGTTGCCCGCGGTGGCGACGGCCAGATTCGCCTCGATCAGAACAGAACCGCTGTAGCCCCAGCGCGGCGCGTGCTTGAACCGCCGGTCCCATACCTTCTTGCCGGTCGTAGCATCCACACAGAGAAGACGTCCGTGCCCGCCGAGGATATAGACGAGCCCGTCGTCAACCGTCGGGGTCCCGCGCGTACCGCTGCCATGCTCGCTGGGGTAGTCCTTCTCGATGGTTGTCTTCCACGCCTCTTCACCCGTCTTGGCATCGAGACACAGCAGGGTCTGTTTGCCGTTGACCGTGCCGCACGTGTAGATCTTCCCACCGACGCAGGCGAACGAACTGAACGCCGAACCGATCTCTCTCTCCCACGCAAGCTTGAGCGGCTCGGTCGAATCCAGCTTCAGCCCTTTCTCGTGACTAACGCCGTCGAGCTCAGGGCCGCGGAAACGAGGCCAATCGGCCGGGTCCGACAAGGCACGCGGACCTGACACAAGAGCAGCCAGTGCCACGATAGCGAGCGCGATGCCCCGCGCCTTCACCATGCCACCGCGGCCAGTTCGACTTAGCCGGGCGTCTTCGCTTTGTCGGGTGAGTTCCGAATTCATGTCGTGCCTCCCGTATCGAGTGGTTTGTGTGCGGCAAGCGTAGCCGCTCCACGCCACGGTCGCAATCGGCCCAACCGGTACAAACCTGTCGACTAAGAAGAAAGTGAAGACCCTGCACGAGGTCCGAGGCGGCGGGCTACGGGAACGAGGCTTCGAAAATGGAGTTGAAGTCCTTCCGAACAGTGCAGACCTCGTCAGCTGCCGTAGCACCGTGGAGGAAGGACAATTGCTCCTCGCCGAAGGACTGGATCCTCAGATCGGTCCGCTCCGTCAGGCAGAGCGGACCCTCCATATCGGCGGCCTCCAGGCGCTTGCCGTTCGAATCAAAGGCAATGACGACGGTGGGCTCGAACGGCGCCTCTCGATTGTACCGAACGACGACGGCGTACCGCCCGTCACGTAGCTGGAGTCTCGCGCCGATCGGAAACGGCTGAATGAGCAGCGCGAAGACCTTCATCAGTACGGGATCGTAGAACCGGGCATAGGGTCCGACGGTCATCTCCCACAGCGCACGTGCGGACGTCTTGGCCTGACTGTATACGTGAGTAGCGGTGGCCGCGTCGAAGGCGTCCGCGATTCGCACGATGCGGCTGAACACGTGAATCTCATCGCCGGCAAGGCCTTTCGGATAACCCGTCCCGTCGTAGTTCTCATGGTGGGTCCTGACGACGGCGCGTGCTGTGGCCGAGAATTCACCGGGCAGCATCTCGGCACCGGCGGCGGGATGCTCACGAATGGCCTGTCGGTATTGATCCGTGAGCGGCTGATCGGACGTGTAGAGGTGTTGGAGCGGCATCATACCCAAGTCCGCCACCATCGAGCCGAGTGCCAGCGGCAGCAGATCCATTGCCACCTCAGCCGAAAGCCCGCGCGCTGCCGTTCGGCGTTGGCGTTCAACCATGACATAGTCTCGTACGGCGCCGCCCAACAGCATGCTCAAGTAGAAGACGTTTCCGGTGTGCTCGCTCAGGTAACTATTCGCATCCATCCCTCTGGTCAGCACCGCGGCCGATACCGGGTTGGCGGAGAGGAACTGCATCACGTCGGTCACCGAGTCGTGCATGGCCTTCACGTTGACCGTCCCGACCGCCGCGCGGGCCGAGAAACGCTCTGTGACCTTGGACATGGCCGAGGCCACTTTCTTCTGCGCCGTCGCCGCCACTTGGCGCTCACGTGAGTCGTCTTCGAACTCGACGACTTCATCAAGAATCGGATCGCCCACGCGCAGCACGAGTTCGGGGAACTTCCGCCTCAGCGCAGTAATGTCCGCATGATTGATGGTTTTTCCGCCGGTCAGTAGCGTCC
The DNA here is from genome assembly GCA_029260055.1 of Phycisphaerae bacterium. GTDB lineage: Bacteria > Planctomycetota > Phycisphaerae > UBA1845 > UBA1845 > JADFOB01. The sequence continues at coordinate 3,565 of JAJDDX010000312.1, read as the reverse complement.
GGCCTTGCCAGATCACGGCATCGAACAGGCGCATCCCGGGTTCGAGTTCATCAGCTCTTAGCAACAAGGGCATAGCTGCACCGCTTCCACGGATCCCTGAAAGTGACCGATTGGCTTATCGGAGGACCCCAAGCTCGACTTGACGCCGCCCGGCCTCGCCGCTTTTCGGTCGTACGACGGTGCCAAGCTCGCACCTGACCGCGACATGGCTCAGTCCCGATAATCAAGCGTTGACGTTCGGCTGCGGCCGGACCGCAGACGCATGCTCCCGCCGTTCACCGAGGCCGCAATCCGGTCGATAGACCCTACGCCGGCACGTCGGGGTGGCCGGTCCGAGAACTCGCTACGCGTCATCACACGCTCAGGAGGTGCCTCGTGAAAGCGTCCGACCTACTGACCGAACTTCCGATCACCATCGAACCCGATACCGCCCTGACCGAAGCACGCGACATGATGGACGCGTGCGGGATCCGCCACCTGCCCGTCACGGTCGATGAACGGGTTGTCGGCATGTTGAGTGATCGCGACACGCTTCTGGCCTTGGGAACCGCGCGCTGGACGGACACCTCGGCGGCCGAAGCCCACCCGTCGCCTGAGCCGGGCCAAGTGTCTGAAATCATGTCGTCGCCCGTATACTGTGTCGGAGCCGACACGCCGGTGGAACAGGTCGCGTCGACCATGCTGGAAAGAGGCATCTCGATCGTGCCCATCATCGATGCCAAGGGCCTGCTCGGAGTGATCTCGAAGACCGATCTCGTACGCTGGTATCTCGATCTCTGTGCGCACGACGACAAGCACCGCGGCGCAACCGCCCGCGTCGAGGACGGCATGCGGCGCAACGTGGCTTCAGTATCACCCTGCGACGAAGCCCGACAGGTCGTCAAGACCATGATCAACGCCAGGGTCGAGCACGTGCCGGTTATCGAGGACGGGAAGCTCGTGGGAATCATCGCCGATCGGGACCTGCGGCGACTCCTCGGCGTCACCGTGCGAGCCACTTCGGACCTGGCCGACGACATGCTGCCGGAGCGGTTTGACGTGAAGGCCGGCCGAATCATGACCCCCGCCCCCAAGACGATCGCTCCGGACGATCGAATGGCCCACGCCGCAACAGTCATGCTCGACCAACGATTCAGCGCAATGCCGGTAGCCAACGACGACGGAGTACTGTTGGGTGTCGTCACTGTGACCGACGTGGTTCGCCTCGTTCGAGAACTGGCCGGCGAGACCCAACCCGTCACCGCAATTTGTACTTGAGGCTGCCCGGGAATTCAGCACGGACGTGCCGTGTGTGATTGCGAGTCGCCACAGTTACCCTCCAGAGCGAGTTGAAACTAGTGAAATGCCGCGACGCTTTCGCAGCCCCGAAGGGGCGCAATAGGGCATTTCTTATGACGCCCCTTCGGGGCTGAACGTGCCGTGCGTCGCGACATACCCAGCGCTATCGTATCAGCTCCCTTCAGGCCAGACAGCCCAAAGGGCGACGACACAACGGCATTCAGCGGGTTCTCGACGGGCTGGAATTGCCGGACACACTCACCTGTACATAGCGTCGAACGCAAGGCGAACTCGATCCGTCAGGGGTCGCCGATGGGCTCCGCCGCCGAGTCGTCGGGGCTCGAAGCCGAATCGTCGAGCCGCCACGCGCAGCCGCATTCAGGACAAACCGTCAGCCCGTCTTCGGGAGCACGGGGCAGCATACGCAAGTCATATCCGCAGTGCGGACATCGAAGGTACTTGAGCATCGTCGACCGAATGCGATTGAAACGCATCCTCTTGGCGCCGAGCCAGAAGAGAAAAGGCCCGGTCCAGACACCGAAAAACGGCGTACACTTTCGGACGAGCCAGCCCAACCCGGCGTTGGTGCGGTACATCTCGATCAGGAGACCCACCGCCACCGCCGTGACCAGAACGGTGCAGACGGCACTCACAGCCACCAGCCACCGCGTCGTCTTGGTCAGACCCGTGCCGACTTCCTCCGCAATCTCGCGAAGCGCCTCGGCTGGAATCCGGTCGTAACGACGAAGCAGATTCATCCCCACCGGATCGAGCTGGGTCACTAGACGCCCGCGCGCGTCCTTGACGTGCGTCAGGCTTGCGGAGGCTTTCGACTGTTTGCGTTCGTCAGGCATGCGTGTCACGTGCCTAGGGCACTTCAGGCGCGGCGCCCCGCGTCGGCGCTGTGACGGCGGTCGGTGCCGGCCCCACCCCCGCGGCCTTCCTGGCGCGCTTGAAGACAAGAAGGGCAACCGTCGCGATGAACAGGAGCGACAGCACGACGATCACACCCCAGTCTCGGAACCACAGTCCACGCCGAACCGGGCGCTCGTCGAAACCCCGCTCCGGATTCTGCAATCTCGCGACTTGGCCCGCATCCAAAACGCGCCCGCACTCCGGGCATCGAGCTTCGACCTGACCTTGCAGATCGTAGCCGCAATCCCGGCAACGCAATCCGGTGCGTTCGTGAACGACAGCACGATCGAAGATGAAGTAGTTGCACAAGCCGAACGCAACGAGAACGGGCACCGCCACCGGCATTCCGTAGCTCGTGATGCGCACCACACCAAGGAGAAGAACGAGAATCGCGATCCACGGAATCGTCGCAAGCAGCCGCCGACGCTTGTCCACGCCCAGCAATGCACCGCACCGCTTGCATTCCCAACGGCCCCACGCGGTCGTCACAAACAACCGCAACCGAGGGATCGGCTCACGACAATTCGGGCATTCAGGCCCCATCAGCTCGCTCCATCTTCAAGGCTCCAACGCCGGCTGAACCATCGCCGGTTGATTGCGGGCGGGTCGCACCGGTCGCTTAGCCCCCGTGTACCGCACCCATTGGGCAACCGCCAGCACTACACCGAGCACCAGTAGCGCCGTGATGAACCACACACTCTTCCGGTTCTTCACCTTGGCTGCCGCTCGTTCACGCCTATCCGCTGCCAGCCATTCCGCGGCCGCCGGATCGTCGAGGCGCCACGCGCAACCGCACTCCGGGCAAACGGTCGCGCCGACGCCTGGTTCGATCGGAAGCTCGCGAAGATCGTAGGCGCAGTGGGGACACCGGCGATGTTCGAGCATGACCAGACAAACGCGCTTGGCCCTCGCCCGCTTGCCGATCACCCAGGTGATAACGAACGCCCCCACGCACCACAAGGTGATCGTGGCGCAGAAGACCACGCCGCTCACGCTCGTCGCATATCGCCACTCCAGGAAGACGATACCGGCCGCCGTTGCCGCCAACCCGAACACGTAAACCAGTACGATCAGGTGCCCGCGCCTGCCCCAGCCTTCATCCGCCTCCTCCGCGATCTGCCGCAACAGCGGCGCGGGGATCACGTCGGGCCGATTCAACACGGCTGCGGTGAGTGGCCGCATCAGATGAAGAGCGACCGGGTCGGTTTGCGTCACCACCCGGCCCGTCGCGTCTTCGGTCTGGAAGCCCATCCTTGCCACCGCTACCACATCTCCCCAAACATCAGTGCCCACCGCCCACCACGTCGCGGGGTGCCACGTCGCGGGGTGCCACGTCGCGGGGTGCCACGTCGCGGGGTGCCACGTCGCGGGG
>JAJDDX010000311.1 GCA_029260055.1 Phycisphaerae bacterium | reverse complement strand
GCCCGTAGCGTCGATGATCTGGGTGATCACGCCCCCCGGTGTGATCTTGAAAGCGTTGTCACTGACCGATCCCGTGACGAAAACATTACCCGTCCCGTCTATGGCCACACCCCAGGCTTGCCCCAATGTATTACCCGCGCCGTCGCCCGTAGCATCGATGATCTGGATGATCACGCCCCCCGGTGTGATCTTGAAAGCGTTGGAACTGCCATACCCAGTCACGAGAACGTTGCCCGTCCCGTCTACGGCCACGCCAGCGGGGGCCGACAACGTGTTGCCCGCGCCGTCGCCCGTAGCATCGATGATCTCGGTGATCACACCACCCGGGGTGATCCTAAAAACGTTGTCACTGTTCACTCCGGCGACGAAAACGTTGCCCGTCCCGTCTACTGCCACGCCCTGAGGCCCGTCCAATGTATTGCCCGCGCCATCGCCCGTGGCGTCGATGATCTCGGTGATCTGTGCGTGTGCAACACCAGATCCGATCAGAAGGAAAGTGACAATTGCCCCAAGCAAACTCCGTGAACAGAAGAGCAGCCAGAATCTTAAACGCATAGGTCCCCCACTTTGAGCACGCTATACCTACTGCATTCTTGTACCCAGCGGTGCTGGTGGCGGGTGTTTCCCCGCACACCCAGTTGCTCCATAGCGAGCAGAAAGCGTGCCGTGTCGGCGTAGTTGCCAAAGGCTCTCTTTAGCCGGTTTTCGAGTTGCCGGGGCTCCTTACTTCTCACCACCGAGAAGTAAACGAGAAGGATTCCTAGGTTCAGAAAACGGTGCGGGAGTGGCGTGGCTTGAGATTACTCTACGAATCGCATCTCCACTAGCCCTCGCTCGGTGCGCTCGATCCGCCAGCCGACGTTCGGTAAGTCGTATACAAACGAGCCGATCACCAGCGAAACGATACCAGCCACAAGTATCCCGACGACCCAGCCTAGCCAAGTTCGGCCAGAGCGGTTCGCCATCGCGATCCCAGCAGCAATACCCGCGGCGAAGGTCGCAAAGATCTGTCCCCAGTAAAGAACGCTCGCGAGCAAGTTCCCGAAGTATGCGTAAAGGAATGGCCGCGCCCCCCACGACATAAAAAGCGCATCAATGAGAAACGCGACCGACACCATCAACGCTAGGAGCCGAACCACGCGCCGTGAGTTCTCGCTGCGGTGTTGGTGATCCAGGGTCAACATGCCCTACCTGTGTACTCCTGAATCCCTTCGGGTAGTCGCCCACAGGGATCTGCGTCGGAGGCAACAACCGTCGGACAACTCGACTGGCCGCAGGTTAACGGACAATGCCTTTCGATCAGAAAACTCTCAGCGGCACCCACTTCAGCATCCTTGGCCACACAACCACAAAACGCGCACGTCAAAGTTTCGAATTGAGGAGCTCTGCGGTCAAGATAAATGCTCGTGCATTGATCTGCTTCCGGGTCGTGGTTGAATGCGTCGTAGGCCACTTGATTGGCAAGTTCGTCCAAGAGCTCTCCCTCCAACACACCGTGGCCGACGGCGTAGTGGCAATGCACGTATACTTCGTGAGCTGCCGTGTACTGCTCGAACCAGTAGGCCTCCAAGAGCAAGAGCGCAGCTTCCTTCTTGGACACGTCGTCGCAAGAATTGTTCGCTACGAATTCCGCCTCGCTCCACGTGCCCTCATCTTCGGTCTGCAGCCACAACCTCCAGTTTGATTGCCTCGCGTTGGTTGTGAGCCAATACCTCGCCGACTCGGCGGATGCGACGAGCTTCGCGTGCCCAGGCATTTTCTTCGGACAACGCTCAAGAGCATCGAGATCATCGCCATAGGGTTCACCGTATCGAGACTGCTTAATTGTTAAGCGCCAAAAGCCGTGCAGCTCGATCAGGCTTCTCGTCGCTGTTCTCGCGAGAATAATCGTCAGGTCTTCGCGCACACGACAGAGATCCTCTGTGCGTGCGAACGGCTCCAGGTCGCGCCCCGGCAGGGTGAACGCGACTGCGCGGGCCCAGCCCCATGCGAGCTTCCAATATGAGTTACTGGCTGTTTCCAGGTCACACTGGTCGTTGAACAACCTGCTAATCGTGTTCCGGGATATGCGGGGGACCCAGGCTGCGACGTGTCCCGCCACTGAGTACCTAAGAACGTCGTTGTACCAGATACTCTCGACCTTTCCCGCATCTTGGTAAATACCGGCAGGTGCGCGGTAGTACCTTGAACGTCGCGTTGTGTTTCGAGTAGACATGTCTCGCCTCCTTGCTTGTCTTGTTCACAAGCATCGAGGGCAAGGCAGCTTTTGATTAGGAATGCGGTCGGACGAACCGAGCATTTACCGCCTGTGCTTTCTCTGTCGGCACCGGGGTCGCATGTTCCCTTTCGGGCTACCTTGGCACCGTGTCTTGCCTGGAAGGCTAAGATCGGTTGCCGGACGGACTTTCAAAGGATAGTCCGTCGCTCTTGATGCAGATCTAAAACTACACGCACACCAGACGGCGTGCAAACTGTTTTTGGGGCCGGGCTAATTCTCAGTGATGTTTACGACCGCGCTTGGTCCACCGCCAGTTAGACATCGCCTTTCGACCCCCTCTCCCGACGCTACCGGGTTTGCAGCATCTCACGACGATAGGCCCGGTCAACAGCTGCCCCCGCGAGTAGATTCGTGCAGTTCGCAATCCCCACGACCCCCAGATCTTCGACGAAGCGTCGCGCGTTCTCCTCGATCGAGGCTGCGGGGTTGAAGAACAGGGTAAACTCATCCTCCCCAAACACCTCGTCGATAACAAAATGCAAATCCTCGCGTCGGATTAGCTCGCTGTTCAAACCCATGTGAACGCCTGTCAGTTCGCGTGTCTCGAGGTAGCAACGTCGCGCGTCTTGACAGAATGCAACAGAGAGTAAGACCTTCCGTACCATTCGTGGAAACCTGGCGCGGAGGGCGGGGAGGATTTCAATACTCCCGCCCCCCCGTTGGGCAGTGCTGTGCTCGGGCCCAAAATTGATTGCATGCCACTCAAGAATATCCAAGAGGTCCTTGAGGACACGGATGGCGTCGACTGGTTCTACGTCCTCCCCGTGAGGACCGAGATTGGACAGCTCGCGTACGGCGTTCACCCTCGCGAGGATCCTTCTTGGGATTGTGGAAGTGAACGCCTTGTCCGCCAGGACCTCAACGAGCATTGGTCGCCTGGGGGGCCGACCGAGCACCCGTTGGTAGTGCACCAGCATGAGCTTCTCAAGAACGACCCGCGATTTAGTGAGGGAGCTGTGCGGGTCGGACCCACAGTACTCCAATGCTGCCACTAACACGTCACCTTGCTGTTGGACTCGCAGCTCAAGGGAAGCCATTCTCTCACGAAGAAGCTGAACTTCAGCAGATATCGATGGTGCTCGCTTCATTCAATCATCCCGATGTCTAACGTTTGACATGAGCGGCCGACACTCCACGTCCGCCGTTTCCAACGAGCATCATGCCGGTCAGATTCGAGTCCTTGTGGCCGAGGAGTTCGTGAACCGTTCCCGACGTAGGACTGTGGCCCATCAGCCGAATCGGTACAAACTGAGGCGATGATCGCATTTTGATTTTGTATTTTTTCGAGAATGAGAGGCGGTGGCTAGTACCACTCGACACCCGCGCCGGGGGTCTCCCGGGGGCATGGGTCGCCGAGGCGCGCGGAGCGGACTCCCGAGATCGCGCTATCGCTTCTCGGCCCGATCACAAAGCGTGAATCCAACGTCGGCGACCTTGGTACTCATCCGCGAATGGTTTTGTCTGCTCTTCCTTGTTTGCCCATGGTCATCCTCGCGGATGGGCTGACATGTTTGCGCTGTTCCTGGAACTGGAAAGGCCCGATTCTATCCCACCGTCCCAGTGGTGCTCTCTGAAGGACGATGCCGCACGATTCCTTGAGCAATACGTCCGTCTGTTTCGACGCGGACCGTCACTCGCGAACTGAGCTAGAGCCGAGAATGCCCACTGATCGCAAAGGCCACCAGGAAGACAACAAACATCCCGCTGGACGCGCCCTGATGGACGAAACAGCCAACAGAACAAACCTTCAGGCAGCAAACGATGCACGGGCCAAGATTCGGCGCGAAGGTAACTCGTCGGTCAAATCGCCCATCGAAAAAGCAGGGGCGAATCCGAATAGCCTACGGCTAGCGGTCAATGCCATGTGCTTTCAGTGCGAAGGCTGTGATGCAGACCCGTGTGTGCAGTGGCGTATCGGCAACTGCAACATCCCCGACTGTGCGCTGTACGCCGTACGCCCGTATCGCTACATGCGAGGTCGTCCCGTCCCGGCGAGCTTGCGGGCAGCGGGCTGGCCCGACGATGAGTACGCATACGGTGATACTACCCCCACCAAACCCGGAGGGTAGGCCTACGCGACGAGGCGGGCCCGCAGTCTGTTCTTCCCGGCTGTTTTACACCGCCTGCGTAACACGACCGCACCGTCCCGTGCGCCACCACATCGGCCACAATCATGCTTGGCGCGGAGTTCGGCGCGTGTGACCGGGCTAGGTCCGCACAACGCCGCGTTCCACGAGTCGCGAAGGGACGGGTCTCGTCGGGCAGACCAAAATGCGCCTAAATCGGTCTCCCGGCTTCTACCTGGGTGACGGGAGACAGTTGAGGCGTCTCCCTCGTCTACGAACTGAACGATGTAACTCTCACGCATCGAATCCTACCGCTAACGCTCCGGTTCACTGGACTATCTCGAAATCTAGAATGCGGAACTCAACCTTCGTCGTCGGCGCGAATGAGGACAAGTACTGATTATCCCTTGAAGGCGGCGTCGTTAGCCGCTTGACGCTTGCGTCCACGCCTCCGCTACTTCGCTTTCCGAGACCTGCAGGTATCACGCCTCGATGGTGGAGCGTATCCACGTCAAGGGAGTCGCCATTTCGATCGTAGAAAACAACGAGGCAATAGACGTTTTTCACAGGTTCCCGAAGCCGGTTTCTCAGCGTGATTGTGTAGGCTCCTCCATTCACTCCGTAGCCTTGGTTTTGCCAGGCAAACGTTCCACCGACGACACCCTCAACACTGCGCCCACCAAGGTCTGACAGAATAGCGCGCGGCGCCTTGCTCGGTTTCGCTTCCGCGAGAGGCTTCGCCGGCCCTGTCTTTTCGAGCAGAGCCTCCAGATAGACCGAAGGGATCGCAAAGTTGAGGTTCTGCCCACCGCGAAAGGTCGCGACCGAAACGCCGATGACTTCGCCCTTGCTGTTCAACACGGGCCCCCCTCCTAGCCGTGCGCGGATCTTGTCGGCACGCCGAACTGCTCGCCACACAGGCGTCTCGCGCTGCGACTCATAGACAAGGCCATGACCCTCGCGGCCCGCGAAGTGCCGCTTGCCCCGCGGTAGGTACAGTTTCCTGCACTTGGTTCCCGTCACCGGACAGAGAAACCACCAGCGGACACCTCCGAAGGGTTGCGGAACAGATATCAACTCAACGCGGTCGTCGGTCTGTGCGCCGTCTGAGGTGTAATGCAGACGCATGAAGGGTCGCGCACTATCCACGGTGTTCGTGACAAAGCCGACTGTCGCTTTTGGTTGGTGCTCCCCGTAGGACCACCTTATCTCGCCGGTCGCGGTGATCTGCTCTGCAACGTAGCCGTTGCGAACCAACGTGTAGATGTCGAGTGTAAGACTCGCTTCAACCGTCTGCTTGGCTACGTAATCGAATGACGCAGGCATTGGGGGCTAGCATACCACGGGTCTAACACCGAAAGCGTGTGGGTACTTGCGTGCACGACGAGCCGCAAGCCCCGTCAAGACAGCTAGAGTGCGATTGCAGCCGGCGTCCGGTCGGGCATATCGTTCCACGTTCGCCCGTCAAGTGTACGACCTGCCTTCTTCTTGTTCGCGCCGCCCCACTGTTTGAAAAAGAATGGCACCCCAGAGTCGATGCACTGGCCCTTGATCTCATCAACCCAGGTCGTATGCATCGGCCGAGCGCGAGGCCCAGATTCGCCACCGACGATCACCCAATCGATGCCTGAGAGATCCAGAGAATCGAGCCGACCGAGAAGCGGCTCAAGCGACAAGAACCGGACGGACGCGGGTATGGAACGCAGGTCGTCGATACGCGACAAATAGTCTTCGTTCTCCACGCTCACACCCATCCAGACGTTGTCTGGCCAGGGGAGCTGCGGCGCTATCTGGCGCAGCCTACCGGAGCGTTTGGTTAGCACCTGGAAGTTGTGCCAATGTGCCTGTCGCATCACCTCGAACACTCGAAGGATGAAGTCGGTCGGCACGTCTTTATGAAATAGATCGCTCATCGAATTGACGAAGATCGTCTTCGGCGTTCGCCAACGAAGCGGCCGCTCGATCATGTGCTCGTGCAGTGTTACCGAGAATCCATTGCGGTAGTTGTGTTGACCCATAGCTCTGAGCCGTACCGCCATTCGTTCGGCGTAGCAGTGCTTGCAGCCTGGGCTAATCTTCGAGCAACCGGTTACCGGATTCCATGTTACTTCTGTCCACTCGATTCGTGAATCAGCCATCCGTCGTCACCTCAAATCTACGCGGACTCGTATAGCTCATTCTCGACACACGAGGCCGCTCGCCAGCGTTGGTCATCGCAACAATCTTATCACGTATCAGGCCCTTCAGGACCACACGTCCGTGCTTCGGAAGAAAACCCTCTTCGAGGCTGGCCAAATATACGCTGCGGTCATCGACGATCTCTCCGGTTAAAATACGACGCTTTAGACGTTGCTCGAAGTCCACGCCCTTCCCTGCTCTGTCCATGTCTGAAAAAAGAGATGGCTGCTCCCTGTCAGGTCTGTCAGCGTCGATATCAAAATTCGCCTCGCCAGTGTGAGGGTCGATCCGCCAGCATACTTGCAGGAACTTCTCGATACCGAATGGATGTTGAGAGCCGAAAATGAGTCCGTACAGATTACTCCGCTTCTTTAGCGAGAACGGGGCAAGATAGTATTTCCTCTCTGCGGGTATCAAGCTGCGGTAATATGCAACGATGTTCCGATGGGTGTCCGAGAACGAAGTTGCGCTGAAATTCTTTTTTGAGAGGTCTAGATACGTTCGGAACGCTGGTTGATCTGCGAAGCGCCGGATAGACGACGATGCAATAAAGAAGAGGAAGTCAGTACTCGGTAACTCGACGATCCGAGTGAGGACTTCCGGCGTGATAAACTTCATTCCGCTTTGGTCAAGGAAAAGGAAGTTGTTGCCAGATAAGAGCTCAGGCAAGAACCTCTCGAAGGCCTTCTCAAACTCCAGGTTTTCAACGGTCCAGTCGCATACGGTCGGAGGGATCGCGAGCTCGTCCATCAAGGACTTAAGCCGACGGTATTTGCTCCGAACTTTCTCGTTCAGAATAAGACGCACGGGTGGTCTCGCCTTCGTTCGCAGCTGTTCAGCCTGCCCCTCTATCTCGCGCCACGCAATCAGTGGACTACCCGGCTGATCGGCCGAATCCCGACCCGGCCCAGCAAAGAAGTCTACAATCTTTATCGGCGCTGGTAACGGCGGGCGCATCACAAAGGGTGGAAGCCATTCTCGGAGGTAGGCTTCAAACAGCGCAAGCTTTGTTTTCGTTCCTTCGTCGAACGGCTCCGCATGGAAGTCAGTCTTCGTCATCTATTCGTGACTTCATCAGAAAGCGGCGGTGTCGATCCCGTGGCCGAACCCGGAGGAGCTCGCCATTTCCACTGCTTCGTTAGTGTGATGCATCGCGGCCCGGGTCATCCAGGGATATTACCTCCGCCCCGCCAAGGAGCCCGGAATCCTGGTGCCGTTCAAGCTTGGTCAATGGCTCCATGACGTACCGGGTCACTGCCTCGCGAATCTTATCCTCCGGAACCCGGGCTGGAATTCCCCCGCACCCGTAGACAAAGCAGAACTCGTCTCCGTACGATACCCCCTTCTTGCAAACCAACCGTCCGTGTGTCGCGGGCCTACGGTATTCCCTGCAGACTCCCGCTAAGAGTTAGCTGGGTCGTTCCACCCGTCGTAACCACTGTAACGGTAGCGTTAGGGGCGAACTCAATGGCCGTCCCAAACACGACATCAAACGACGGCGATAGCACGCGAACATAGCGGACCCCAGAGTCGTCACTGATGAGAAGCTGTGAGCCGCCGCCGGCATTGGATGTCCCGTGGATATCAGTCAGCATAAGTGTCGCGTCCACCGGAACGACGATTACTGTAATGGCCGGATCGCTGCCGAGGACTAAACCCGCCCAACTCCAGGACACACCACTAGCGGCTGGCGTTTGGCAATCCAACGCATCACAGATCAGATCGCCGTTGACATCTTCACTCGCGAGGTCACACACACTGTTCGGCGTAGTGTCCCAGCAACTCAGTCCGTCGTTTCCAGCTGGCCCCGGTGGGCCTTGTGCGGCATCGCGAACGCCAGGCGTACACCCGCGGACCCATACGCTGCACGAGCCCGACGCATCGGCGAGGTAGAGCGTGCAGCCCTCCGGGGGCGTCTTGGCTTCAGTGGTCGCCGGGTCTGCCAGCACGCATTTCTTCGCGGCACCGCTAACCAAGCATGCGCCGTCGAAGAAGTCCTGGTTCTCCTCTCCCAACGCCGGCCCCCACTTGATCGTCGCAGGATCGACGTTGCGCGCCGAGACTTCGATGACGCCAGACTTCCTGTCCACTCGCACTTTGCAGCGTTCTGCTGCCGAAGACGGAGACTGGAACGTGAGAACAAGAACAGTCGTGACGGACGCGACCAGAAACGCTCGAACCATGATAGGAACCCCCTATACCGTGCGGTAGGCTAAGCGTCCAGGCGTACTATGTCCAACTAGAGCAAGCTGGAACGAAGCCGCCTTGTTGTCATGACAGGGAGGGCTGCAGTTCAGCGAATCCGCCTGGTAGTCGAGCAAACATGAGAACGCCCCGGCACCGCTAAGATGCCGAGGTGCTTCTCCGGACGGCGGGCTAACGCCCCCGCAAATCAAATTATCCAATCGCTCGAATCGCCAAATAATCGATCACCGGCCGCCACGCACAGCGCGCACATGGCCGGTGCCGGCCTTGGGGGCAAAACCCCAGGAGGGGAAGGAGAACTCGACGTACCACACGAGGGTCTCGTCGAAATCGACGGTAGTCGACGACCAGTAGTAAGACGGCGAGTTTGTCGGGCCACTGCCCTGTCTATGAACCTCCTCGCACTGCGCGAGCACGTCGTTGGCTGTTCTTGAGGCTGGGGAGCACGCCGCCTTGGTTGAAGTCTACCACCCAAGCAGAATTCGGACTGTCCTGGGCGGTAGTAGAGGACCAATACCCAGACACATCCGTGCAGCTACAGGCACCCAGTGTCACATCGGAACATCCCGTACACGTTCCTGCCTCGTGAAAGACCGGGTTAACGGTCGGGGATACCTCCTCAAGGTCCAGAATACTCGTCAACTCCTTGTAGTTCGGAATGCGCCAATCGCAATAGTTGGCGAAGCAGCTCGTACCCCCGCCAGCAACGTCGTTGAGGACATCGAGAAATTGGCTCTTGATACTTCCATCCATAAGGTTGCCGACCGCCGACCAGCTGTAGAAGCGGAAGACGTCGTGAACACCGCCCGAGTCCGAGTTATCCTTCTTCTCCCAGATCAAGCCAGTGTTGAGATCGAGGATCGTGCCGTCGCCGTTGTCTGCATAAGCAAGAGGCGCGCCAGCCTGTACGTCGCCGTCCGAGCCGATGCCATACACCGACATCTGGCCACTGGCAGGGAGCTGCTGACCAACGCAAGGCGGAACGCTACCACCGGCCAACAACGTCGCAATCTCCGCCGCATCACCAGTGATGCGGATCGCCATTGAAGAGTCGTCGCCTTCGCTCGGGCAAATACCTGAACCAGCCTTTGCCTCAGCCCGATCCCACTTCTCAGAAAACTTGCTGAAGCATTTCGAGTAGTCAGCCGGAACTCCTTTCTTGATCGCCTTCGAGTCGGCCTTCAAACGACAGAAGGCGTACTTACCCGCCTCCGTCAGCTTGGCGGACTCGCACTTGGGTGCCGGCTCCAATGCATGCGCCGGAGGTGTCGGCAGAAGAACGACGGCCAGTAGCGCCGCGCAGAACAAACAGGACTTAGATTTCATCGGTGAACCCTCCTACGCATTGCAGATCGCACCGCCTGACTTACGCCGCTCTC